>CAYUCN010000001.1:0-61188 GCA_964443395.1 uncultured Candidatus Saccharibacteria bacterium
GCAATCCCTATAACCGGCGGGCCCCGTGTTTGTGTGAGGTGGGTCGCGCTTCCGGGTCATCCGGAGTCGAACGACGATGCGTTGTAGGGCCAAAAAGCTCCTTTAGGTGAAGCCCACCCTTACCTAAAGGGGCTTTTTGGCTTTTCAGGAATTCTATGATATAATGTTAAAGACTACTTTAGTCGCACATTATTTTTAGGAGGCCTCATCATGTATATCGACAGCCAAGAATTCTTCGAATTCCTCAAAGAACAAAGCGCAGCCTGCGGCGTTGATCTTATCGGTATCCTCGGCGCAGACGCCAACACACCCTTCTTCGTTGAAACCGTCTTTCTGGACGGCCTGAACCGCGAACTCAGCGAAGGCGCCGACGAAGACGGCCTGGACGAGTGGGAAGCCTACAGCTTCGCCCGCGACGGCCAGCCCTTCGTAGAAGTTCACCTTTCCTACCACGATAAACTCCAAGACTATATCGAGATTGTCTACATGGATCTCTACCCCGACCCCGTCTACCCCGGCCGCTATGCTCTCCAAATTACCCGCAACGACAGCCTCATCTACGAACGCACCGCCAGCCAAGACGAACACACCGAGTGGCTCATCAACGGCATGGCCGAAGATCCCAATTACCAGGTTGACGGCGAAATCGCCTTTCATGGCGACACCACCAATATCTAGCGTTTACCCTCAAGCACCGCCCAGAACCACCAAGAGCCATCTCTAGAGAGGAACATCCAAAATTCAGCTTACCTCGGCAACTCCTTCTCCCCACCTACTCAGGTGGGGATTTTTATCTTTCTTCACGCACGCTGCTTCCACTCATTAATAGCAGAGAAATATATTGGCTCCTACATTTAAGCAGCAATCCCATCACTCTCACGGTCCAGCAAAAATAGCTCCAAATCTTCCAAAAACATAACTTTTTTGCATTTATCGCAAAATAACCATAAATAGACTAGACAAAACAGCAAAAGTGTGCTATAATGGAAGTATAGGTTATCACCTAAGCCCCTTATTAATTGGTTAAACAGCTTAGGTGAACAGTCTAGTATTAAAAAGGAGGGTCAACTCATGGGTTCCCAGAAAAAAGCTGATCTGATTACCAATGTCATCTTAATCGCATTGGTAGTCGCCACCATGGTGGTAGCCGCGATCTTCATCAGAAGTCGCTGGATTACTGCTCACCCCAAGCCCGACTCCGCCGCCGACACCTCTGCCACCAACACTACTTCCAGCGATGACACCGCAAACCCCGACTCCATCCCTACAGAAGCAAAGTCCACCCTACGAGTCTCCGCTAAAGTCGGCCAAGACGACAACTGGACCGACGATGCCATCCTAACTGTGGGCACCATGCTGCACTTGCGCACCTTCTGCGCCAACTGTAGCAGCGACGCCCAACAGGTTTCTGTCCAAGTCAAGCTCCCCAGCGGTCTTCAGTATATTGACGGTACCAGTACCGCCAAATTCTCTGGAGACTCATCATACCTCGGTGTAGCCGAAGATACCCTCTGTAAGGAAGGTTTAGCACTTGGCCAACTGGCCGGCGCCGCCGACGGCGAGGACGAAGGCGAATATGTCTTCACTGAATGCGACATCCGCGTAAGAGACGATTCTACACCAATTGCCGGGCGCATCGCTATCACGTACTTTAGCGTCGATGCTAACGGCAATGAAAGCGAAGAAACCGCCATTATCCAGGTCGAATTCGCCGAACCCGCCAATGCCGCTGCTTAACCCCCCTGGAGCGCTCCTTACGAGCGCTCCTTTTCCATCCCGCTAAACCCCTAGAGACACTGTCCATAACAAAATTTCCCAAGTAAAACTCACAATAATTTTTATCAAAATTCCTTCTAAAAATTAGGTCTTGTTTTTTCTCTCATTTTAGCGTAATGTAATAAATATATGCCTAAGAATTTAGTAATTGTAGAGTCTCCGGCCAAGGCTCATACTATTGAAAAATACCTAGGCCGAGATTTTCATGTCTTGGCGTCCGTTGGACATATCCGCAAAGACACTAAAGTCGATAAAGAGACTTTCGATGTTACCTACGAAATCGACCCCGGACACAAAAACATCATTGCCGAACTCAAACGCGCCGCCAAAGCCGCCGAAACCATCTGGCTCGCTACCGACGAAGACCGCGAAGGCGAAGCAATTTCTTGGCATCTCACCGAGGTCCTTAATCTGCCCAAAAACACACGTCGCATCACTTTTCATGAAATCACCAAGCCCGCTCTAGAAGCCGCCATCGCCCATCCCCGTACCGTCGATATGGATATGGTTGCCTCTCAGCAAGCCCGTCAGACTCTTGATATGCTAGTAGGTTACGACCTTTCTGGCGTAGTCCGGCGCAAAGTCCCCGGGGCAATCTCCGCTGGGCGTGTCCAGTCTCCCGCCCTACGCCTCATCGTTGAACGTGAAAAAGAAATCGCCAAATTTGAGACTAGCCCTAAGTTTAAGGTTACCGGCAAATTTACTACCACCGACGGCAGCGAACTTACCGGCACCCTTAATCATAGCTTCACTACCGAAAAAACCGCCCAAAACTATCTCGAAAAAATCGCCAAGGCTAAATTTACCGTCGCCAACACTACCAAAACCCCTGGTGTCCGCCATCCCGCACCACCTTTTACTACCGCCAGCATGCAAATTGAAGCCAACTCGCGCCTTGGCTTCTCCACCAAGACTACCATGCAAGCCGCCCAGGCCCTCTACCAAGCCGGCCTCATTACTTATCACCGCACCGACAGCCTTAATCTATCCAAGCAAGCCATCGCCATGACTGCGCACTTCGTTGAGACCAATTATGGCAAAAACTATCTCAAAATCCGCAATTTTAAGACTAAATCCGCTGGCGCTCAAGAAGCTCACGAAGCCATCCGCCCCACTCATATCGAACAAGAAGTTGCCGGCAAAAACGATTACGAACGCAAACTCTACAAGCTTATCCGTAGCCGCACCCTAGCCACTCAAATGGCCGATGCTCAGACCGAAAAAACCGTCGTCACTATCTCTACTGATGCTGAACCGAAGTACGATTACGAAGCCAAAGGCGAAGTTATCGTTTTTGATGGCTTTTTACGTGTCACTGGCCGCATGAAAGAAGAAGAACTCCCCGCTCTAAGCGTTGGCGACGTCCTAACTCGTCAATCTATCACTGCCCGCCAAAGCTTCTCTAAACCACCCGCCCGTTATACCGAAGGCTCCCTAGTAAAAAAACTCGAGGAGCTCGGTATTGGTCGCCCTTCCACCTATGCTACCATCATGTCTGCCATTCAGACTCGCGGTTACGCCATCAAAGGTGATTCCGAAGGCGAACCGCGCGAAGTTGTTGAACTAACTTTAGATAAATCCAGCGTTAAACGTGCCCTCGTCACCGAAAAAACCGGCTCTACTAAAGGCAAGCTCATTCCTACACCCGTTGGCGAACTCCTAGCCGGCTTTCTCGTAGATAACTTTAATAACATTGTTGACTACAAGTTTACTGCTAATATCGAAGAAGACCTTGACAAAATCGCCGAAGCTAAGCTCGCTCGCGTCAAAATGCTTCGTGATTTTTACGGACCTTTCCAAAAAGAAGTTCTCAAATCCGACGATGCCGCTCGCTACAACAACGCCAGGGAACTAGGCAAGGATCCTCAAACTGGCTTACCCATTTATGCTAAAATCGGCCGTCATGGCGGTTTTATTCAGCTCGGTGATAACGAGAAAGCCACTGGCGAAAAACCACGTTTCGCGCCACTTCCTAAAGGCAAAACCGAAAAAACCGTCACTTTACAAGAGGCTCTGAAACAGCTCGCTATGCCAGCCCTACCACGCGCGCTTGGCACCACCAAAGATGGCACCGAAATCATCGCCGCTAGCGGCCCATTTGGTCCATATCTTAAAGCCGGCAAATACAACATCCAAATCAAAGACTACGACCCATACACTATTGATTTCGCTACTGCTAATAAGCTTTATCAAGACAAGATCAACTCTATCATCGCCGATTGGGGAGATATTATGATCATTATCGGTGCCTATGGCCCCTATATTAAAGGGCCAGGTCGCTTTAATAACGTCAAAATTCCCAAAGACCAAGACCCTAAAAAGATTACCCTCACCGAAGCCAAAAAAATGCTCGAAGCTAAGCCGGCTCGCACCAGTCGTTTTGCCAAAAAAACTTCAGCAAAAACCAAAACTACTACCAAGTCAACTACCAAAACTCGCAAAACCGCCAAAAAATCCACTACCGCCAAAAAGGCTTCTCCCAAAACCCGTCGAACTAAAAAGTAGGCTTATCTATTTTTTAACTCTTTTTGTTGTATTTTTTACAACATATTTTCTTCGGTCCACCCCTAGACTTTAATGATCTTCACTATAAACGCCTAGACTTTTTTCCTCTTTTATTAGATAATTGGCACATTGATATTCCGAATTTTAATTTCGGAAATCTGCACCTTATAATCTATGGTTAGTTATCAGAAAGGAAGTTATCCATGAAACTCTCACAGAAATTCTGCCTTTATCTTGTTACTTTCACCCTGATCCTTAGTCTCTCGCCTACCGCGCAAGCCACTACTAACTACACCTCCGAACTCGCCACCCCGAGCATGCTCATCGAAGCTATTGCCGACCATCTCAATGTCCCCGCCGATGTCGACACACTCGTCCAGCTTGGTGTTATTACCGACAATCCCGGCCTTTGGCAACGCGATACTATTTGTGTTTGCGAGCTCTACCCCAATCTCCTGCCACTTTACGGTATTTACCCCTATCCTGCAATCTTTTACCCTCACATTCTCCCCGGGGAAGATCGCGCTCACAGCTCTTTCTGCGACGATGCTACTATTGCTGCCATCGTCACCGGATTAGCCACTCCCACCACTTACCTAGACATCAACTATGCCACCAAAGATCTCCTCGACAATCTAATTACTCGCCTCGAAACTGGCGATTATACCCCTCTTACTCCGCCTGCCGCCCTACCCGAAGACCTTGCCGATACCGTATGGAATCAATCTAATTTTAGCTATCGTAACACTGTCATGACCGCCGCCTACCATCTACCCGAAGGCTGGTTTGATCACTTCCAAGAACTTGGCTGGCACATTAGCTACGACATTCCTGAAAAATATGCCGCCAAGCGCAAAGACCGCCCCAACACTAAAACTATTGCCGTCACTTCTCGCCCCGATAAGACTATCTACTTCTTTGAGCCGCCCACCTATCAAACTATTATCCACGAATTTACCCATTTTGCCTCCATTAACCTCCCAAACGGCTATTCCGAAATGGAAGCCTGTTTCCAGTCCGAAGGTCCTGCCCTTACCGAAGGTCCTGCCCTTACCAAAATTCTACGCGAATACGCTCAAACTAATTGCCTAGAATATACCGCTTGTTTTATGGAGCATTGGATTATTCATCCCGAAAAACGTCTTACGCTCACCTCTAAGGCTCCGCAAACTGCCGCCCTTGCCTACAAGCTCACCCAAGATTACGTTGCCCTTACTCACCCTCAAAACTAGCCACATTTTCTGCGCCCCTACAGGGGCGCTTATCTTATATTTTTATCATAAGCAATATGTGCATAATTGTCAAAAATACATTCAAATTTATGCAAAATTTCGCTAAAAAGTGGTATAATAAATATAGGAATTTAACAATTTTTAAGAAAAATCAAAATTCACTATTGACATCATAGATAAAACATGATATCATTTAGTGAAGTACTAATATTAAACATAAGTTTGGATGGGAACGAAGGGAACCTGATGGACCAAAACGCCAGTATCATAGAAAACGCCATTTTAGGTAGTTTAAATATCATTGAACAAGAGCGCGAACGTGAAATCATCTCGCGTCGATTTGGGATTACCGGACAAAGAGAGACTTTAGAGCAAATTGGCGAACTTTTAAATATCACGCGCGAGCGCGTACGTCAGCTCGAGAAAGCCATTCTTGTACGCCTGCGCATTGGCGCCGATGAAGGTCAAATCCCCGCCATTGCCCCCGCCGAAAAGCTCATGATTCGTCACCTTATCGAACTCGGTCGTGTCGCCCGCACCTCTACTCTTGCCGACCAACTCTACGGGCACAAATCTACCCCTAGCGAACGCGCTAAACTTGTCTTCATTAGCGCGATTTCTAATAATCTCACCTGCATCGACGAGAATGACCTCTATCACTCCGCCATCGGCATTGCCGACTATGGCGACGCTTACCAAATCCGTGAGCGCGTCGACGAAATTGTCGATATTATCCGCCGTAACAAATCCCCTATGACTATTGATCAGCTCGATAGCGTCCTCGATTACGAGCACCCTAGCTACATCCAAGCCATCGCCTCCATTTCTAAACAGCTCGCCTCACTTAACGGCCTCTGGGGCCTCACCAAATGGCCCACCGTTAACCCGCGCAACATCCGCGACAAGATCTTCGTCGTTCTTGAGGCTAAAAAAGAACCTATGCATTTCTCCGAAATCGCCGAAGCCATCTCTGCTTCAGATTTTCGCCGCAAAAACGTCACTATCCAGGCTATTCATAACGAACTAATTAAAGATTCTCGTTTTGTCCTCATCGGGCGCGGCATTTATGCTCTAAATACCTGGGGCTACGCCAAAGGTACTGTCGCTGACATTATTACTAATATCCTCAAAGACGCCGGCCAGCCTCTTACCCGCGAAGAAATCGTCAAGCGCGTCCTTCATGCACGCAAGGTTAAGGAAACTACCGTCCTTCTCAACCTCCAAAATAAGAATCTGTTCACCAAAGTTGGCAAAGATTCTTACGATTTAGTTAATAAATAATTCATCCTATTTTGCAAAATGTCCACGCTTTTATAATTGTGCCTTTTGCCAACATATAGTATAATAAAGTTATCATGCTTTCGCAAATTATTCATTTTATTTTGCAACCTTTTGTTTGGATACCGATTGTTGGTATTTTTGCTATTCTTTCCTACATCAATTATCGCAAGCTTAACCGTCTCAAAGTTCTCAATACCGATTCCGTGCTCCTGATGCTCGAAATTCCACGCACTAATGATAAAAAAGAACTCGCCGCTGAACAATTATTTGCAAGCCTACACGGCATTCTGCGCGATGCTTCCGAGCTCAAACAATCCGGCGGCGTCCAAGAACATCTTAGCTTCGAAATTGTCAGTACTAGCGGGCAAATTCGTTTTTATGTGTGGGTACCAAAAATCCTCCAGAGCTTCGTCGAAGGGCAAATTTACGCCCAATACCCCACTGTCCAAATTTACAAAATAAACGAAGATTATTGTGATGAGCGCGAAAAATACCCCGTCACTTACTCCGCCGAGCTTACCCTAACCGAGAACGAAGCTCTCCCCATTAAAACTTTCGATACTTTTGAAGTCGACCCGCTCGCGGGCATTACTGGCACTCTTGCAAAACTTAATCCCGATGCCTCTGAAGAACTCTGGATTCAAATTTTAATTCGTCCCATCCCCGATGATTGGCACAAAGATACCACCGATAAATGGGTTAGCAAAGTCAAAGCTGGCAAGTCTGGCGGCGTAATCGACTGGGTCTGGCTCCGTCAAGCTCTCGGCGCATTCTTTACACCACCCACCGGTGGCACCCTTGACGACAGCAAACCCGAGCTTTCCGAACGCGATAAGACTCGCATCGCCAAAGCCGAAGAAAAAGCTACTAAACTCGGCTATGAAGTCAAAATCCGTCTCGCTTACCTCGGCCAAGAACAAATCAACGCCAAACTCAATATGCAAGCTCTCGTCGGCACCTTTAAGCAATATAATTCTACTAATCTTAACGGTTTTAAGCTTACCGGCGGCAGCTTTAAGGCCGAAGATCTTGACGCCTACAAAATGCGTCAGTTCATCGGACGCGGCTTTATCCTCAATATTTCTGAGCTGGCTTCCGTCTACCACCTTCCGCATACTTCCGTAGAAACCCCTAATATCGTCTGGGCTACCTCCAAGACTGCCGAACCACCCTCTACTCTCCCACTCATCACTGGCCAGCCTGCACATGATGAGAATATCTCCGCTTTCGGCCTTACCAACTTTCGTGGTATTAACCATCAATTCGGCATGCTCCGTCGTGACCGCTCCCGCCATGTTTACATCATTGGTCAAACCGGTGCTGGTAAATCTGGTATGCTCGAACTTTTCGCGCTCTCTGACATCTTTTATAATCAAGGCTACTGCATTATCGATCCACACGGCGATTTCGCCATTAATAATCTCCGCTTTGTCCCCGAAAGCCGCATCAAAGATGTAATTTATTTCAATCCCGCTGATACAGCTTACCCTGTCGCCTTTAATCCTCTCGAGCTCAGCGACCCTGCCCGCAAGCCTAACGTTTGTTCAGAAGTCATCGGCGTGCTTAAACGCATGTTTGGCGATTCTTGGGGTCCACGCCTAGAACACATTCTAAGGTACACTTTGCTAGCTCTGCTCGATCGTCCAGAGACCACCTTGCTTGATATCTCCCGCATCCTCACCGACAAAGATTTTCGTAAAGAAACCCTTGACTATTGTACCGATGTCACCGTCTTACAATTCTGGAAGCACGAGTTTGGCCAATGGAACGAAAAACAAGTCAATGAGAGCATCGCCCCAGTACTTAATAAGGTTGGCGCCTTCACCGCTAATCCTATCATTCGTAATATTATCGGCCAACCCAAATCCTCCTTCGACGTTCGCAAAATCATGGACGAAGGTAAAATTCTCGTCGTCAATCTGTCCAAAGGTCTCATCGGCGAAGATAACGCTGGTATCCTCGGCGCCTTCCTCGTTACTAAAGTCCAGCTCGCTGCTATGAGCCGCTCCGATATCCCTAACGTCGCCGACCGTCGCCCGTTCTATCTCTATGTGGATGAGTTTCAGAACTTTGCCACCGACTCTTTCGCGGTTATCCTCTCTGAGGCACGTAAATATGGCCTAAATCTCACCGTTGCCAACCAGTATATTTCTCAAATGACTGATTCCGTCCGCGACGCCGTCTTTGGTAACGTTGGTACCACTATTAGCTTCCGCGTTTCTGCCGATGACGCCCCTATCCTTTCTAAACAGTTTGAACCAACCTTCGATCAATCCGACCTTATCCAGATGAACAATCGCCACTTCGTTATCTCTATGATCATTAATGGCGAGAAAGTCCCCGCCTTCTCCGCCACCACATTATCTCTGCCAACCACACCAAAAGACAATTTCGACCAAATCGTCGAAAGCTCCCGCCGTGGCTACGCTCGCAACCGTGCCGAAGTCGAAGCCGAAATCCGCGAAACCATCGAGCAATCCGAAAAATACAAAAAAGAACTCTCAGACAGCGGTCGCATGATTGACGAGCAAATCAGTAATAGTTATACTAGTCGCAATTATAGCGGGGAATCAGACGGTCGCAGAGAAGCAGGGAATTACACTCAAAACCGTACAAATACCGAACGCATCCCTAATTCTAGCCGAGAGGGAACTAAAAAATCCGCCTTCCAATACATCCCCACCCCTCAAGCCGATTTCAAAAAGCTCAAACTCTCACCTAATAGCGCCGAGGGGAAGCAAAGCCTAGGGCTCAAAGATCTCGGCAATCTCGTCAAAGCCAGGGAAACACGGCCAGAAAAAGCCTCACAAGCCCCCGCAAAGAAAACACCTGAGTCTCATCCCACTAATACTGATAAACCCGCTAGCAGACCCCAAAATAGCCCTAAACGCGAAATCCGCTCATTCGAAGCATCAAAATCGGCACCAAATTCGCCTAAAACCCCCGCTAAATCCGCTTCGCAGGCGTCTCCATCTGCCACATCAAACGACCGCCTCAAGCAAGCTAATCAGATCGTCTCACGCGAAGCCGCCCGACGCGCCGAAGCTAAATTTGTAGGCAAAGTGGCCAATCCCAAGCTCAAGTCCACCGGCAAAGCCGTTCTCAAGGCTGTCAATAAGCAAAAATAACCAGTATTTACGGTGGGAATAATCTAAAATTCCACACTAGGCAAAGCTTGCTCTAACATCCGCCTCAAAGAGGGAATTATCACCTTTCAACTTTTTTCAATATCCTGTTATATAGTTCCCTGTAGCCCCTGTTTTACGCTTTTGCTTGCAAAAACGCCTTCTCTCTACGTCGTCAATCACCCACAATGGCGCAACTGGTGGCCATTATCCACCTCTCCAGACCCTCTTAGCGATCTCACACTAGCCACTTGTGGCATCATCTACGCTTGTATCTATCTATATCATAGCACCTGGCTCCAAGCTCTTATCTACGCCAGTGCCTAATGCATAATCCGTTGCGTCCGCCCTTATTCAACCTTGCAGCCAGCCCACCCAGGCTGGCTTTTTAAGCTCCAATAATCCACATACAATCCTAAAACACCCCCAAATCCAGCCGGGGAAGAGGTATAGACAATCGTCTTTTAGCTAGATTCTTAATGTCGCACAATACATATTTTACGACATTGTATAAGGGTAAGGCCTACCAATCCGACCCTCCACCCCTATAGCCGCCACGCCCACCTCTATACAGATTTTTTGTGATTTTCAAATTCCCTAGTCCCCTCTTTTTCATTTATTTCAACGCAATCAACTCGCACCTCATCACCGTGCAATCTCACAAAAATTGGATTTCATTTCAAAACACCCCTCCCCACCAACCCGAACATTACCAGAACTAAAATAGAATCACCAACAGGCATTTCTCGCTCTCATAAAGAGAACTCTCTAGCAATTCGCCTTCAGCAGACCGCGTAGCGCGTCTGCACTGAAGCACCCATTATCTTACTTACACCTCCGTTAAATCCTACAATATCTTACAGAACCCTTGATTTATGACGGTTTTTATGCTACAATATTACTATTCACCTAAATGTACCTTAATCATTTCCACACAAGGAGGCTATCGCATGACTATTTCCCTTTCACTCATCAACGCAATCCTTAAATACATCTGTATCTACGCCGCCGCTATCATTGGCGCTTGGCGCCTCATCCCAGACATCTCCCAGCTGCCCACCGTTGCGGATATCGCCGCCGCCAGCAGTTCCATCGTCCTTCGATCTATTATATTACTGGTCATCTTCACTATTGGCAACGCCACCCTCTGGGACGGTTATCCAGAGATTGTTAGCTTTCTTACCTTTATGGCCTATGCCGCTCCACTCTTAGCCATAGCTGGCTATTGCGACCGTCAACTTGAACAGCTCGAACAATCCACTCCTCAAACACCTCTCTAAGCCCCTTCCGCCCCGCTCCAGGGGCGGTTTTCATCTCAAAAAAACACATACCCCACTTCCTAACTACATTACTTTCCCATCCTCTAAAAACTTATGTTTTACCTCTTGACATTTTTAGCAAAGTGTGCTACAATGGTAGTATAACATTCCTTCAAAGGACGTACATTTTAGAAAGGTAGGTTCTATATCATGAACACGGCTTTTATCTCCAACATTGCTAGCCTCCCCCCTCACTGCCGCCTGCGAGCTCATCCTCCTCCTTAGCGTTATCTACACCGTTTGTGGTTTCGTCGCTCCCGTTTTCTATGCCATCCATCACTACTACAACGACACCCCGCCCCAGTACACCGCTTGGCTCAGAGCCTTCATCACCGGTGACCTCACAGCTTTCGTCCTCTCCGCTCTCTTCTGTCGCATCCTTTACCAAGTCATCGTCCTCGACCCTTTCACGCTCGCCGTCCTCGTGTTCATCCAGTTCATTGTATCCATCTTTATTCCTCTCGTCGACAAATTCGAATCTACCAACGAAGCGCATTAAACTGCGCAATAGCCCCAGTCCCACTGGGGCTTTCCCTGTCCTATCATTTTATCAATTTTAACTTAAAATCTGCTATAATGTGAGTATGAGCAATAGCACTAATAACTCTCACTCTTCTAAACCAGCCCACTTTAAGAAAACCGAACATTCCCCTAACATCAAGTCCACCAAACCCACCTCCAAAATCACCAATTCCGGCCACGAAAACTCTCAGTTCCCTCTCTGGGCTAATATCATAATTGCCCTATTTATAGGCATCTTCTTCATCTATCCGTTAGCCGGTAGTCTTGTTTACCTTCTCACCATACCAGATGACTCCCACCCTATAGATATAGTGCTCAAATACCCCTTTATCGTCATTATTACCGCCATACTTGCCCTTTGTATCGCCCTTCCTATTGGCGCCATCATTGGCAAACTCCGTGCTAAACGCAAGATTCTCCAGTCCCGCCGCCAAGTCCAACTTACTAATCCATATCAATATTACAAAGAACTCCCTAATAATTTCGGTATCGGTGTTGCTACTCTTCTTGCCAATTCCACTATTGAGAACGAAAAAGACATCACCGCTGCCCTACTCGACCTCTGCGCCCAAGGTTATCTCCGCCTCTCTCGGCACAGTGATCGCTACGTCATCCAAATCCTCCCGCCTCCGGCCCGCACACCTCTCTCTAACGAAGCTTACCTGCTCGACCTCATCCACAATAATTCCCTACACAAACTCGATTACCATAAATGGTACCAGCTTTGCGTTAATGATGGCGTTTCTTTAGGCCTCTTCCGCCCTATCAAATTCCCTGCCCCTGTCAAACAGCGCCTTACTAAATCTCAACGCAAAATCACCCAAGCTAAAGCCAAAAAAGCCGAAAAGATTGTCCAGCGCTGCCTCATTATCTATTTCATCCTCGGTTTTGCCCTCATACCCCTTAGTGCCTTCCTTCTACCTTCAGAAGTTGTAGGCACCGTCGTTGGCATCTACATCTTTAGCGGCGTTATCGTCGTCATTACTCTACTAGCCATCTATCTTATCGTTATGGCCGGATTACAATTCCGAGAAGCCTCTACTAATACTTACAAATCCACTCTCGAACGTCACCTCCAGCGCACCGACAAAGGCGTTACTGAACTTCAAAAGCTCCTCGCCTTTAAACAATTCCTTGCTCAGTTCAATACCTTTGTTGACAAAAATCCCGAAGCCGTCATTCTCTGGGATCACTATCTATCCTATGCTCAAGTGTTCGGGCTTGCTCAAGAAATTATGAACTCCGGATATAATCAACTCATCGACAACGCCGCTTTCAAAATAGACGACATCAACCACATTACCAAAGATAATATCCAGATTTCCGCCAACCCCACCCCGTCGTCATAATGCGGCTCGTCACAGCTACGCCGACTACGATTCTCCCCCATCATCCCCATCATCCCCCTTATCTCTTCTCTCTTCTTCCGCCTTTTTCTTTTCTATTTCTAATATTTTTTCATATAGTCTCGCCAGCCACTTCAGCAACCGATTCCTCCATGTTGAATCGTCCAGCGCCTTAATCTCTTTCCAATCTACCTTCTCATCATCTTCATCATGCACTTCTACGTTTATCTTCACGATACCGCTCGCAAATAGCCCCACTATCAACAGCGCCAACACGCCGATTATTACCAAAAGCGCCATCCCCGGCTTCATTACGCCAAACATTATCTCATCTCTCCCCTTTACTTACTTCGATTATACCACTGATTCCCTATTCTGCCCCAAAATCGCCCATATTTCTTTCCTAATCCCCTCTTTTTCTTCAATACACCCCTGTCACGCCCATAATACTTCTAACATTCGCCCTACTACTTCCCTATTGCGCCTCGTCTCCACAATTGCCCTCTTGACATACTGCTAAAGCTATGCTATAATGGAGATATAGCTGGCTTTTTGTACGCAAAAAACCTAGTACTTTAAGAAAGGAAGGTATCAACCCACACAGTTTATTTCAACGCCCCAAGCACTACTTAATGCCTAAATGCCTACATTCATCACTTAGACACTACCAAATCCCCCATTCCAAACCATCAGCATGTAGAAAGGAGTCATTTCATGAACACCTACATCGCCTTTTGCATCCAAATCCTCACCTTCGCCACCCTCCTGGCCGGCAGCGCCATCCTGCTGCTCTGGCTCTACAGCAAATACGGCAAATCTCCGCAGCTCCTCATCGGCGCCATCGCTTCCGTCTGGGTCACGCTGGTCGTCAACGTTGTTCTCAGTATCTTCGGCCTCCGCACCATGCTAGATGAGCTCATCGCCCACCCCATTTTCACGAGCCTCCTCATCGTCACCATCCATATTTCCATCATGGCCTATTTCATCAATCATACTACTATGGTCACACGCGTTGTCTACTTTTGTAGCTGGTGTTTCGGCATGGCTGCGCTGCAATATCTCTGTCCCGTCCAATTCGGCGCACCTGAATACGAGGCCGACGAATCAATCATTACTTTTCTCTTCATGAGCATGGGAATTATTATTCAAATTTGCGCACAATTCTTCGCCAGACATATTAATGACGATGATGAAGATCCCGAGGACTTCGAAGACCCCGACCCCTCCGGATATGACACCAGTGCCTATGCAAATTCCACTCCCAACCCAAGTTCCATCCCTAACCCCGTCTTCACCCGCCGCATCGTCTGGCAACGCCATTCTCGCACCACTCAAGCTCAGTCCGAACCCACCCCCATCACCGCCTTAACCAAAATCACCGAGGATTGTCTTAAAAACATCCCCGACGCGCCCAAACAATAGCCGCCCCAAAGCCACCCGTTTAGCATCCACCGCATACCGCAGATGCACTACAAAACCTTCCCCGCCAAGCCGCCCCACCGGGCGGCTTTTTACTTCTTTGAACTCGAAATCTTCACTAGAGTAGCGCACAAATTTTCATCAGAGCATCTTCAGGCCAAACCTATATTATGCAATTACAGTAGATAAATACGTAAGTCTCTAGCGCTTTCGCTATAAGTGAGCGTTTCCCGGCTGGAGCGGGTCTGATTCACGACATAGTACAAAGTACAAGTTTGGGCTAAAACGTGATGAAGAGAGCTCCACCGGTGAACGTTAGTGAAAGCGTTAGAGACTTCCTTACGAGGTAGCACCAACGCCAACTAGGATTGTAGTTCATCTGCAAACTGCGAATTATATAATTCGGCATAAAATCCATCTTGCGCTAATAGCTCCTCATGGTTCCCCTGCTCTACAATCTGCCCTTCTTTCATCACTAAGATTAGATCCGAATTCCGAATCGTTGACAGCCTATGTGCAATCACAAACGACGTCCGCCCATGCGTTAGCTTCGCAAAAGCATCTTGAATCAACTGCTCCGTCCTAGTATCTACATTAGAAGTCGCCTCATCCAGGATCATCATCGGCGGATTCGCCACCATCGCCCGTGCAATCGTCAACAACTGCTTCTCCCCTGCCGAGATATTGTCCGAATCCTCGCTAATTTGCGTTTTATAGCCATGCGGCAAAGATTCGATAAAGTGATGGATACTTGCCATCTTCGTCGCCTTCAAAATATCTTCATGCGTGGCATCCTTGCGCCCATAGCGCAAATTTTCTTCTATCGTCCCCGAGAACAGCCACGTATCCTGCAATACCATTCCGAACAGCTTCCGTACATCTGCCCGCTTCATCTCCTTAGTCGGCACACCGTCGATCGAAATATATCCGCTCGTTGGGTCATAGAATCTCATCAAAAGGTTAATTATCGTCGTCTTCCCTGCTCCAGTCGGGCCCACAATCGCCACTTGCATTCCCGGTCTAATCTTCACCGAAAAGTTCTTAATAATCTCTTTCTCCGGGTTATAAGAAAAATCTACATGATGGAATTCTACTCTGCCCTGCACGTCTGTAATTACTTGCGCTGGCTCTACGTCCGGAGTCTCCTCCTTCTCTTCTAAGAATCCAAACACTCGCTCTGCCGCCGCCATCGTTGACTGGATATTAGAAGCAATCTGCGACACCCCCTGGATTGGCTGGTTAAACTGGCTCACATACTGGATAAAAGCCTGAATCTGCCCAATCGCCAGCTTCCCCTTAATCACCATATCACCACCCAACACACAGATCACCGCATAGCTCAAATTCGTCAATACATGAATAATTGGATAAGCCAAAGCCGAGAAAAATTGCGCTTTCCATCCCGTCTCGTACAATCTCTGATTCGTCCTCTCGTACTTCGCTATCGAAATTTCCTCGTGCGAATTCGCCTTAATAATCGATTGGCCAGTATAATCTTCTTCAATCGCATTATTCAGCTCGCCTAAAGTTACCCGGTTACTTCGGTATAGAGCTTGCGCCCGTTTCGCCAAGCCACTAATTGACAGTAACGACAACGGCAAAATCAGCAACGCCACAAACGCTAGCGGCACCGAAATCGTCAACATCATCACGAAGATCCCAACAATCGTCACTACATCTGACAACACTTCCGACAAAATCCTTGCCAAAGACCCCGTAATCGCGTCTACATCATTACTCATTCGGCTGAGCGTGTCGCCAAACTGATTCTTATCAAAATAAGAAATCGGCAACCTAGCAATCTTCGCCACAATCTCATTACGTAACTGTTTTCCATATTCTTCCGTAGCTATCGCCAACACCACACCTTGGATATAGTTCAATACCGCCGACCCTAAATACAGTGCTACTAGCTCTATAATCAACGTTGTAATCACACCCCAGTCAATCGCCCCCGTACTCGTAAAGCTCGTCACCGCTTCTGTTGTAATCTGCCCCAAAATCAACGGCCCAAACAGCGACAGGATCACCGACACAATTGTCAAGATTATTGACACAATAATCAGCACCCGCCACCGTTTCAAGTCTTTCAGAAAAGTCCGAAATGTCTTACCAAAATTCTTTGGTTTTGCCGTCTCTTGCGTCATTCTAGGCATATCGCACTCCTTTCTTTATCTCCTCTACTACTTCTATATTACCGTCCTCTTTTACTGCGCACCCCCTTACCTTTCCGCGCGCCAATTCTTCCTCAAACTCTTCCTCCGACAACTGTGATTTTGCAATTTCGTGATATACTTTACAATCATGCAACAAATCACTATGTTTACCCTTCCCTACTACCTTACCATTGTTTAGCACCACAATTTGATCCGCATCCTTGATCGTACTAATTCTTTGCGCCACGATCAAAGTCACCGCATCTCTAGTTACCGGCTTTAGCGCCTCCCTTAGTAGTGCATCCGTCTTCATATCTAGAGCCGAGAAAGAATCGTCAAAGATATAAATATCCGGGTTCTTCGCCACTGCTCGCGCTATCGACAATCGCTGCTTCTGCCCGCCCGATACATTGCTTCCCCCTTGCGCAATATGCGCATCATAACCTTTATCCAACTTTTCAATAAATTCATCCGCCTGCGCAATCCGTGCCGCTTTTTTCATCTCCTCTTCACTAATTTCTGGCGCACCAAACATAATATTACTTTTTACCGTCCCCGCGAACAACATTCCCTTTTGCGGCACATAGCCAATCCGCCACATCAAATCGTCCTTCGCATAATCCTGAATCGGCAATCCGTTAATCTTTACCGTACCCTCAGTCGCCTCATAAAATCTCGGCACTAAGTTGATCAAAGTCGACTTCCCCGAGCCCGTCGAGCCGATAAAAGCCGTTGTCTCCCCCGCCTTCGCTATGAAGCTCACGTCATTCAAAACCTTCTCTTCCGCTTTTTCGTAAGCAAAGCTCACATGCTCAAACTCCACCGACGGCGTCAAATCTGCCTTTCCTACCGTCCGATCTTTCCAAACGATCGCCGTCTTCGTCATCAACACCTCGTTAATACGTTTAGCCGATACGTTCGCCCTTGGCAAGATCACGAACAGCATCGTCAAGAACAAGAACGACATAATCACTTGTATCGCATATTGCATAAATGCCATCATATTCCCTAGATACGCCATATCCTTAGTGATCAAAGACACGCCTATCCAGATACACAAAATCGTCGTCCCGTTAAACACCAAATTAATCAGCGGGTTCTGTAAAGCCATCACCTTGTTTACCCAAATCGAAAGGTCTGTCAGCTCTGTATTTGTCTTATCAAATTTCTTCTGCTCTAGACTCTCATTATTAAACGCGCGGATCACCCTGAGACCGGTCAAATTCTCCCGCGTCAACATCGTAATTCTATCTACCAACTGCTGGAAGATCTTAAACTTCGGCATCACAATTCCCAAAATAATCGCTACCAACACTAACAGCACCACCACCGCCAAAGCAATAATCCACGTCATATCCGGCGCCGTCGCCACCGCCTGCACTATCGCCATAATCGCCATAATCGGCGCTCTTAGCAACATCGTTAAACACATCACAATCGCTTGCTGTACCTGCTGTACGTCATTCGTCGTCCGCGTAATTAGCGAAGCCGTCGAAAAATTCTTCATATCGCTCACCGATAAACTCAAAACTTTTTTAAACACATCGTTGCGCAAATCTCGCGCAAACGCCGTCCCCACTATCGCCGCTAATAAATTCACTATTACCGCACATCCCGAAGCCACTAGTGCATATATCACCATCCGTACGCCCGCTTCCCAGATGTAATTAAGATTATTCGCGACGATTCCATCGTTCACGATGTCCGCCATAATTGCCGGCAATTGCATCACCGACCACGCCTGCGCTGCCACTGCTACTAGCAATATCAGCACCTGCCACCAATATGATTTTAGATAACGCAAAAGTTTTAACATATCTTCTTATTGTAAACGCCACTTTTCGCAATGTCAAGCCCGCCACCGCCCATTTTCCCTCTCCATGGTTACATTTTTTGATTCTTTAAGCCTGATTTTAACTTTTTATTTGACAGAATTCACCCTGCACTTTTCACCTCTAGACAAAACAGTAAAAGTGTGCTATAATGAAGATAAGACCTAATCTAGGCCTGTGTTAGGATGCTAAAAATCTAACTATTTAGCATCAGTTCTTTCACATCGAGAGGAGGAATTCTTATGCCCGGTCCCGGAGGATTCGGTGGCCCTGGTGGTTTTGGTGGTTTTGGTGGATTCGGTGGCCCTGGTGGTCATGGCGGAATGGGTCCGCCACCACCACCTCCACCCCCGCCTTGCGCGCCAATGTGCGCTGGTGGCCATCCCGGCCACAGCAGTGGCGGCATTGGTCAACACGATGACCCGCCATCTCCGCCCCCTAGCAACACTCGCCCTCACAAACCCCAGTTTTTCAGGAGCGAACAGCAGTACGCCATTGCCATTATCATCGGTCTGCTCGCCGCTCTGCAAGCTAGCACCATGGTCGTCTCCAACATCCTTGGCAGTAAACTCTGCCAAATCGGCCCTATTCGGTTTGACAGCGGTATCGTGCTGTTCCCATTGACCTATATCGTCACCGATCTCACCGTCGAAGTCTTTGACGATCGCATCGCCAATCGCATCGACCTCTTTACCTGTTTCTGCAACATTATTGCACTAATCAGCTTCAAAATTGCCGATCTCATCCCCGCAGCCGCCGGTTCTGGCAGCGTACAATTTGGCGTCGCGCTCGGGTTATCTACCCGCGTGATGCTGGCCAGTACCATCGCCTATTACGTTAGTCATCGGATAGACGTCAAAGTCCATTGGCAACTCTTCGGCCTCACCAAAATCCACCAGCACAAATTCCGCAGTTTCGTAAGCTCAATCATCTCCAGAATTCCTGACTTAGCCCTTTTTAATCTCATTGCCTTCTGGGGGCGCCTCGGACTGTTGCAACTGCTCTGGAACTTCATCAGCAGCTACATTCTGGCAACTTTCGTCGAGCTCATCTTGATTATCCCCGCCGGCTGGCTAGTTAATAGTCTCCGCCGCAATCTCCAAAACACACCCAATACCTAACCACCTCTCGCTTCAGCCTCCCCGCTCTGGGGAGGTTTTTCTATTACATACCCCAAAATGTGTTATAATATACGCATGGAATTTATCGTTGAGAAAACTTTACCCAACGGTCTTGGCCGCGCCGGTATCATTAAAACCGCCCACGGCGAAATCAAAACCCCAGCTTTTATGGCCGTCGGGACTCATGGCTATGTACGTTTTCTCTCTAGCGCCGATTTGCATGACATTGGTGCTCAAGCTATGCTCTCTAACGGCTACCATCTTCGCCGTCAATCTCCAGCTATCGCCCAAGCTGGCGGTCTCGCCCAATGGCAACCCATCGACCAGCCCAGCAGTCAGGCGCCCGAACAAGATAGCTCACCTCATCGTCCAGACGGCCTCTCACCCGCCCCCTGGTTTGGCCCCACTCTTACCGACAGTGGCGGCTTTCAAGTCATGTCACTTGGCTCCGGCCTCGGCAAAGTCGTTTCTATGGAGAAAGAGCGCCACATTACCAATACCGCTCACACCGAGCGCCTTGCTCACATCACCGAAGACGGCGTCCACTTTACCGACCCTTTTGACGGCCAACCAGATTTTATCAGTCCTGAAGAATCTATGCAAATCCAATGTCGCATTGGTGCTGACATCCATATGGCTTATGACGAGCTTACCTCTCTCGCCGACACCTACGAATATAACATCGAAGCCATGGCACGTACCGAACGCTGGGCTGAACGCAGCCTGCGCGAACACCTCAAACACCGCGACGACCTCGGTTACCGCCAAAATCTTTACGGTGTTTTACAAGGTGGTCGCTGGGAAGATCTCCGCCGCCGCACTGCCCGCAATCTTGCTAAAATGTCCGTCGATGGCGTAGAATTCGATGGCTTCGGTCTGGGCGGCGCCTTTCTTAAAGAAGACCTTGGCGACATCCTCCGCTGGTGCAATGAAGAGCTACCCTTAGAGAAGCCTCGGCATCTCCTTGGTCTCTCTCATCCCGACGACATCTTCATTGGTACCGAAATGGGCGCCGACACCTTTGACTGTGTTGCCCCTATGCGCGAAGCTCGTCATGGCAAAATTTACACCCTAGACGGCAATCTCAACCTCCGCCAATTCCGCGACGTTAGCCGTTCACTCGACCCTGGCTGCGATTGTCCTACCTGTCGCGCCGGCTGGACCCTTGGCAGCCTCCGCGCGCTTTGGCGTTCTGGCGACTCTGACAAAAAATCTAAATTCTACCGCCTCGCCTCTGCCCATAACCTTCGCTTTATTATCCGCCTCACCGAGAACATCCGCGCCTCTATCCTACAAGGCGACTTTAATCAGTACAAAATCGCTTTCCTTACACGCTATTATGCTCAAAAATGATCTCTAATGGTAAAGTCTAAACCCCAAAGCTTGCATTACTATTATACCTAAAAAATAACCTTCCCTTCTCACTCCGTCTATGATACAATAAGAATATCACTGAGGATATTGTTTGAGCATTTTCCAACCGCTGTCTTAGATACTGCTCAAACCAAGTTCCCCTAAGCACGGAGGCATCATGAACAATAAAAAAATCATTGAAGTTGATACCAAAACTTTTGTCCGTTTTTGGCTAGTGATTTTAGCCCTTGGGCTACTTGGACTCTTTATTTGGAAGGCTCTACCCGGCCTCATTATCGTTGGTATTGCCATCTTTTTAGCTATCGCCATTCAGCCCCTCGCCGCCCGCATCAATCGCCTTACTAAAAAAGACCACTCTTCCTTCTCCTCCGTACTCGCTTATGGTATTATTGTCATCGTTTTAGGTATTATTATTTCTGTCATCTTACCAGTCGTCATCGACGAATCCGTCCAATTCGTTCGCCAGCTTCCCGATACCTTCGAGAATACCATTGGTGGATGGGATGGCATCAATAGCTTCGGCCAAACGATCGGCATCGACAACCTCCAAAAAGAAATCCTCACCGGCGTAGAGAATTTTTCCAACAGTTTCGTCAATGACTTTGGCAATATCCTTGTCTCTAGCGTCGGCACCGTCGCCCAAGTCGCCACCAACGTTGTCTTGGTTTTAGTGCTCACCCTACTCTTCTCTCTAGAAGGCCCCACCCTCGTCAAACAATTTTGGGCTACTATCGAAGGCAAACATAAGAATGATTCCATACGTAGCTGGCAGAAACTTGCTACTCGTATCGCCGAAGTCATTAGTACTTATGTCTCCAAACAAGTCACCGTAGCCGTTCTAGATGGTGCCGTCACTACCGTAGCTGTACTCTTGCTCTCTATTACTTGCGGTTTCTCCAGCAGCCTCGCCTTACCTATGGGCCTCATCGCCCTCGTCTTTTACCTCATCCCCATGTTTGGTCCCATTATCAGCTGCATCCTTATTACCATGCTTCTCTTCTTCAGCTCCCCAGTCGCTGCTATTATCTTCCTTATCTTCTATATCCTCTATGAACAAATTGAAAATAACTTCATCGCACCTAAGATCCAGGGCGATGCTCTCAATCTCCCTACTGCCCTCATCCTTACCGCTATCGTCATCGGCATGTACATGTTTGGCCTCATTGGCGCCATTATCGCCATTCCTATCGCCGGCTGCATTAAAGTCATCCTTGAAGAACTCCCCAATCTCCGCGAAGCCGGTATCCAAATCAGCTAGGATTATCACGCTTCGCGCTGGGCACATAACGAACCTCTGACTTTCAGCTTAGCAGGATTATACCTTGCTAACGCAATGTATTTCGTTGGGCGTCACCTCGGAAGAGGAAACTAGTTCCCTCTTCACTCGGTTCCTACAACGACCGAACCTACGGTTCTCATCCAACCACTCCGTAGCATAGAAAAAGCACAACCCAAGGGTTATGCTTTTTCTATGGCTGGACCGGCAGGATTCGAACCTGCGAATGCTGGGACCAAAACCCAGTGCCTTACCGCTTGGCGACGGTCCAATACCACCTTAGTATACCACACTCTTCTCTTTTTGCCTAGCCCCAATCCTCGAATCACAATACATCAAATTGTCAAAACTAACAAACTTGTGCTTGTTAATCTTGTTTAATATATGCTACAATGCCCATCAGAGCACAGGTTTAGCTTGTTATTTTACAGTTTAGTAGGGTGTGGAGTTGTATTTTGGAGGAAAGGAATCGGAGATACGATGAATAAAATCAAACAACTGGTAGAGTTAGTAAGGGGTTTATTCCAACGCAAGGAAGAACCCGTTACAAAACAAAAAGATACTACTTCTAATGTTGGCATTATCAATATTAATGTCAACATTAAGAAGTAGCACTCTTCTTATTTCTCTAATTTAATTTTACTAAACTTATGCGTTTTATGCAAGCATATTTCTTAGGGAAATACTGCGAGAGCAGACTTGTGCTCTAATTTTAGCTGATCTTAATCAATCCTTACAATTATCTCATCACACATCGTATTGGCAACCCCAGTGTTGCTGCATTAGAAAAACTCTGATTCGTCTGAGCAGCACCTGACGTAATAAGCATATATGCTTTCTTCTTTCCATTAGGCTGTTCAGAAGCAGCAGCCGTAGATGAATAATATATAGCATTCTGAGATGCAAATGCTATCTGAGTGCTCACCTGTCCGGCAGTAACGAAATAATATGGAGCCACACGTACATCAACGTCATCGATTCTAGGGTCTGCTGCAAAAAGCCCATTAAAAGACCCGGCAGTTGTCACATCTTTGCCAGATAAGGGAAGGTTCCAGCCGCTCGGACATATACTGCCGCTAGCATTACTCTCCGCGGTGAGATCCTTGCCAGTACCATTAGTAGCTGCAATAAAATTATAATATTTTCCTACAGCATAATGCTCGTAAGCTTGCGCGCTTAAGGCCGGAGCAAATGCAGAATACATTCTGCATGGTATATAATCTGATGTCATATCGCCATAATACCCTGGTGTCTTTGTACAACTCATTTTACCGTCGTTGCTAATGTACGAAGTCGCAGCAATAAAATCTTTATCATATGTCTTAATCCAAGAAGAATCAATTTTGAAGGCTGGTATATCAGAAGTATTGACTTCCGACGCTAATTTCCATCCAAAACCAGTGCACGCAGAAAGGCTATTTGGATATTGACTCATGATACAGTTCTGCGATATGGTTGGATTAGCTAATACGTACTTTCCAGGATCGTAATAATAAGCATCTGAATCGGAACTTATCCAATTGGATAGCGGATCAGTAATCTTAGTTCCTCCGCCATCGTAATCTAAATTTTGTGTCATCCAACATAGTCCGTCAGATTGTCTAGCAACCCAATACCATTTATTATCACGAGTATCTTTCAGTCGGCCCTCGGTACCGATTGGAATAGTATTGCATTGAGCTTTTGTAAATCCCTGCATATTAGTATAGTTACCAAACTGATTCCAATTTGCCACTTCCTCCACCCCCGCCACGGCAGAAAGCAGTATTCCAGTAGTATAATGTCCTGGTGTCGCATTGGCTCCAAACTTAGTAGCAAAGTTAATGGTAAAGTTTCTGGTTTCTCCTGTGGACGTAGAAGAATATGCTGGGTTTAGTGCTGTAGTAGCACTATCTGGTACTGGATTATACTTTAAGTTCTCTGGTGTTGCTCCTGTACTATCTACCGCATATCCCCAAGTATTATCCGTGAACTCACTTGTTGGTGTATCTACCTTTACAAAGTCTACTGTAAGGCTTCCATTTGTGAGTTTATTCGTACTTCCAGGAGCCGTTTGTACATATACATTATATCCATCTACATTAGCTGTAGTAACTGTAAACCCACTACTTATATAGTTTACTTGTCCTGTCTTAGAATTATTCGTTAATGTATTCGCATCACCATCCATCCTTAGCGATACACTCATTCCGTCTGCTTGTGTACTAATCCCTTCTTCCGCATAAGCACTTCCATTACTACCTATACCACCATTCATACTATTGCTAAGCCCAGTAGGATTAATACATATCCCGCCTAACAAAAGCAAAGCAAGCATGCAACCAATTGGAATACTATGAACAATTTTTCTTCGTTTAAAGTTATTATTCTTTTTATAGCGCATACTTGCCCTCCTTGGTTTAGTTTTACATAAACCCTTAAAGTAGTGCTGCAGAATATTTAGAGCATCAAAAACTATGCTTGAGTTTTATTCTTCTATAGAAGATATATTATAGAATAGATCTTTATATCATAAGCCTCAATGAGTTATATACATAGATATATGACATAAAGGAATACTATGATATGTCATATATACTCATTTTACTTTGCTAAAAGACTTCTTCTGAACAGTATCTCCTATAATCTTTCCTCAAGATTTATTGCTTCTTAGTTTTTGTATATAAGTAATAGAGTTTACCCTAAATACAAAAACAGCACCACAAGGGTGTTAAAGCAATCACTGAGAGACCTGTCGGTTCACCAATAATTAGCGCCTTATGGTGCTGTCCTCACGGTGAAAACGACGCAGATTTCCTAACAAAAATCCGACAAACAATGATTGCTTTAACAATTCCATTATACCAAACTTTCGCGCCTGCGCCTAGTCTTGTAAATAACAATAATCATTATATAACATTCTTCATTCCCCGCCCTCTCCTCCTACTTAAGTATAGGAAAAGGTATAATTATCTAGCGACACAGCGGACGGAGCTGCCGTCGTAGCGATAGAGGCTGCCGGACGGGGTAAAGTTACTAATATTGAAGCTCAAGAGGTATGCGTTGTAGGAATCGATGGCTGTAGAGGACCAATAGTACCCGCTGGAGTTAGCGTAGTTCAGAGAGCTATTATTGACATATCCGCCAAAGAAGAAACTAAGTGGAGTTTGAGTTAATTTGCCACCGTTACTACCTATACTATAAGTTGTAGTTAGTTTACCAAAAGGCTTTTGGTTAGCATCAGTATTGTTGTTAGTAGGTAATTGCCAGCCCTTGGGGCAAATGCTAGATGGGGCGTTTCCACTAGTAATCTTAGCATCGCCCGTACCAGCCGTAGCTGCAAACCAAGAATAATGTGCGCCATAGGTAGTATTGTTATTATAGTACACCCTAGACTGATAAGTGTCATTGTTAGAAAAGTACTGTGGGGTATCATTAGCTGGAGTTTTATCTAAAGCTACGGATGCAGGTAGATAGTAATTGCCTGTAACGTCAGAATCATCCGGAGTAAGCAGCTTGCTGACAATTCTTAGGTTTTGGGTCATCCAACAGTTACCATCAGCCAACTTGGCAATAGTATAAGTACTGCCATCCCTAGAATCAGTCAATGTCTTAGTAGGTACAGTAGTAGCACTAGCAGCTGGTGTAGCTTGGCTATTGCAAGCTGACGGGTTCATATCTTGCATATAGACTAGTTGATCCCAAGTTTTAGCTGTCTCCTGCGCTCCCGCGGCGATACCCATCACAACAAGATAAGAAGTCCTTACATGCCGCAGCTTCCAATTTTATATTTTTAGACTATCCAAGACCACCAGTTTCGTGATACAATAGAAATGTTTAAACAGTTTATCGAATACAACAAGCCTCAGACTTTTATTATAGTCTACAGCTTTCACCACGGAAACAGCACCATAAGGTGGCAATTCGGTGAATCTGTATGGTTTGTCGATAAGCTGTTTAAACACCCTTGTGGTGCTGTTTTTGTATTTAGAAATAATTATAAAAATGGCAAAACGCGCTATAAACGCATAAGCTATGCCATCTTTTTGATACCCACAATCTCACCACACCCAAACCATAAACAGGAGGAGATTAATGCTAAAATTACAAAATACCAAACATAAACTAGGAATGACGATATGTTCTATCGGAATAATCAATCTTTCCTTTTGGAGTTTTCTTAACCTTAGTTATGCTCCAAAATACGCCCATGCCACCGAAGACACCAAAACCATCGACGACATCAAATATATGCAAGAAATGTCTCCGCACGTCTGTGAATCTATGAAAGAATCCACTGCTACAGTAGATAATCAAAAACGACTAATCGACCATCGCGATGGTAAAAGCTATTGGGTAGCAAAGTTTAAGGATGGTAGATGCTGGATGACACAAAATCTCGATTTAGGCCTCTGGAAAGGAGATAATGAAACCGGTAGTGGCAGTATACTAACTAGTGCAGATTCCGATATAATTAGTGACTGGACTTCAACTACTGGAGCTTCGACATTATGGACGGGGAGCCTCGATAATCCTAATATAATAAAATATTATGATCCAGGAAATAAATACTGCACCAATAATAGAACGGACAAATGCGATTTAATTACCAGTAATAATAACGGCCATGACAGTCAAGGTAATTATTATAGTTGGGGAGCAGCGACAGTCGGTACGACTTCTAATATGAATAACGATGGTGATATTACGTCTTCTAGTATTTGCCCTAAGGGTTGGAAATTACCGCTAAGTGGAGCACGCTATAGTAACGGCATCTATTCTAACGATACCGTAAGTGGATCATTTAAATACTTAATGACTCATCAAGGTATTACGACGGATGATGCAGCAGCTAGCTCCGCCTTGCTTTCTGCGCCATTATATTTCATTTATAGCGGATACGTTACCGACAATCTTCTAGGCGGCGTTGGTTCTGGCGGCCATTATTGGTCATCTACAGTTACCAACACTATTAGCATATATAGCTTAGTATTCATAGGTAGCTCCGCCAATCCATCCAATAACAGTATTCGTTTTAGCGGACATTCTATCCGCTGCGTGAATAGCGACACTTTTTATGATTGGCAAGCCCCAGAAGAAGATAACGCTAATATAAATGTCACTATACCTACAATATTAACCGTAGAAGCCTCAAGTAATGTAGATCCTAATATAACTCCTAATAATATTACTGATGGTACTATTACCGCTACAGTAAGCAGCAATACAGAATACAATATATTCTTAAGCGCCGACCAACCTAATCTAATTAATAGTAAGAACCCAGAAGGACCTAATATCCCCGCCAACATTAATGTATCTCCAAATACTAATGCTTGGGCTATCAAGGATGACAGTACAGGCAATACCTATAAAGCCATCAAAACTGCTACCGATACTTTCTATAATACTAAAACTACAGACACTCTAGGCAATGATATCTATACCTATGGCCTCGGCATCTCCATTGCACCCTCGTTGCCTGCTGGTACTTATAGTACTACCGTCACCATCACCGCCTCTACGAAATGATAACTAAATAAACTACGTACGTAGTCTTTCTGGAGCATCCGAAGATTGCAAAGCCATAAGTCTCTAGCACTTTCACTATAAGTGAGCGTTTTCAAAATAAACGGATATAAGCTAGACCTATGCTATACAATTTTAGCGAGCATAGACCACCTTCTTTGCGAGTAATGTATATTCCTGACGCAGCCGACAGGTTCGCCCGTAGGGCGGTTCTGCCGGACTGCCAGAGTATGACATTACGAACAAAGATGGCATGAGATAAAATTCGTATAGCATAGGTCTAGCTTTTTGTAACGTTGCCGGTGAACATCAGCGAAAGTGCTAGAGATTTTATTTATAGTACACCCTACCCTCCACTCTAATATCAGCATACGCCGGCTCCAAATTATGTTCTTTCAGATAGCGCAACACCCTATCCGCATCTTCCGCCGTCACCGCCGTATCTCTATCCGTATTCACTTTTAGGTAAGTATTATATCCTTCCAAATCCACATATAATTCCCTGCTCATCCCCGTCGGTAGAATCACCTGCGTAATCGTATAGCCTAAATCTTGCATATCTTGTTCTAGCTGCGCAATGTAACTTTTTGTCCGGCTAGAAATCTGCCCGCGGTTGTCTTCATCCACAATAGTCGCCCGCATAATATATTCTGCCGTCTGAGTTTTATTTTCGCTTTCGTATTGCTCGTACACATTTTTACCAGTCGTATACGCCAGCAACGCCAAAACCGCCAACACCAACGCTGCCATTACTACCGACGTCTTATGCTTACGCCTCTGCCGCTCATGTTCTTGCAGCCGTTCCGAGTCCGACTCTGCCCGTTCGCGCTCTGCTACTATCGTCTGACCGCGCTTTAGCCGCTTCATTTTATTTTGCCCACGCATTTTTACTTTTTATTTCCTTTTCGTCTTCGCTCTCTTCACTTGCTTCTTCTGTATCCTCTTTGCATTCTTATCTTCCACTTTCTTCAATTTCGCTTGCTCCTTTTCCGCTACTCTCTGCTCGCTCACGTCTATAAGGATTTGCGCCAACCTCTCCGCCGCATCCGGCGTCGCCTGCGCATGTAGCTTCTCTGCCAAAGATCTCCGCACTTTTGGCGACCGTACTAAACGTCGTATCTCATTTAGTAAGATTTGCGGCTTCCTGCGCATCTTCTCATCCGGTACCATTACTACTGCCTCTAAATCTTTCAATTTCTCCGCATTCTTCAGCTGATGCGCCCCCGGCAGCCGCTCAAACGGCACTAATATCACCGCCTTCTTTAGCGCTGCCAACTCCGCAATCGTCGTCGCCCCCGCCCGGCTCACTACTACATCCGCCGCCCCCATCAGCTCATGCATCGCCGAGTTAAACTCCCACATCCTAAAGTTTGACTGCAGCTTTGCCTTATCCCACTCCTCATACCGCTTTAAATCCACCACTTCTTCATAATATTTTCGCCCCGCCACTAATCCCACGCTCGTATATTTCAATAACTCTGGCAAAATTTCATGCACCGCCTGGTCAATATTCTGCGACCCTTGGCTACCCCCCGTTATTACCACTAGCGGACGTTCTGAATCATAGCCAAAACCCTTCTTCAAATTTCTCTGCTGCGCTTCCGTCACTACTTTAAACTCCGGCGCCACTGGCACACCTACGTTTACCACACAGCCGCCTTCTACCTTTAATCCATCCCAGCCGCTCGCAATCACCGCCGCATGCTTCATTAACACTCTGTTTGCTAAACCTGGCACCATATCCGACTCATGTACTACATATGGTATCTTAAACCAACTCGCCACTAAGCCCACCGGCAGCCCTACAAATCCCCCTTTCAAAAAGATCACATTAGGACGCTTACTCGGCAACAATAACCTCCAAAAACTCTGCATAATCCCCCCTACAAACCCAAAGAATCCAACAATATTTCCAAAAATCAAATCCTTAAACACTATTCCTAGATGTTTCAGCCAATCTTTCCATGTCCACCCCGCATACCGACGGAACTTCCCTGACCAGATCTTCCTTACCCGTATATATGGAATCCGTCGGTTTCCTTCTTGTGCATGCGAC
Organism: uncultured Candidatus Saccharibacteria bacterium; assembly: GCA_964443395.1. Taxonomy (GTDB): domain Bacteria; phylum Patescibacteriota; class Saccharimonadia; order Saccharimonadales; family Saccharimonadaceae; genus Nanosyncoccus. The sequence goes on from CAYUCN010000001.1 coordinate 29,849, forward strand.
CCCCAACGTACTCCGATTTCTGTTGTAATTTTTACAACATTTTTATAATACTTCCTATCCGTCCAAAATTCCACCTTCGTTCCGGGCAGTTTTTTCAATAATTCTCTCACCACCGCCACTGCCGGCGTAATATGACCACCGCTGCCACCACCTACTACTAAAACCTTCATTCCATTCTCCTTCTCAGTATATTAACATTCGCACTCGCTAATTTCTCCTTGCGTGGCTCTCTGCTCGTATAGCAAGATAGTTGTAAAGCAATCCCCAACGCCGCCGCCGTGAACAACATACTTGTACCGCCATAGCTAAGTAACGGCAAAGTGATCCCTGTCAACGGCACCAATCCCGTCATCGCCGCAATATTCACAATTACATGTGCCGCCGCCCACGCAAACACCCCCACCACCACTAGCGACTCTTCATCATTTTCTAGATAGTTTGCCGTCCGGAGAAGCCTCAATAATAACGCTGTAAAGCATCCTATTACCAATAGCAATCCAAAGAATCCAAACGTCTCCCCCATAATCGCAAATACCGAGTCGTTAATCGATTCCGGCAAATAACCCGTCGCCTGCACACTGTTTCCAATCCCCACCCCAAACATACCACCTGTGCCTATCGCAATCATCGCGTTCTCGATATGATACGCATCACTCGAATCTTCCGAGCTAAACGTCATAATTCTTTCCAACCTATGCGGAGACACCACAATCGACGCCACTCCCGCCGCAAGTGCCACCGCCACTACTATCAAGAAATACTGCATTTTTACCCCGCTCATATATAACATCGCCAAAATAATCGCTGCAATCGCAATCCCCGTACCTAAATCCTTCTGCAGAACTATCACCAACCCCAAACTCAGCACGCTCACCACCGCAAATGGTATCCAAAAATCACTACTATTTAATTTCCCTTCTGCCTTACGTTCTGCCATCAGTTGCGCTAAGTACAATACTAGACCTAACTTCAGTATCTCCGCCGGCTGCAGACTAAATCCCTGCACTACTATCCATCTACATGCTCCTAGCTCACACTTCGCAAAGCGACTTCCTACTGCCGCCAATATCGCTAACAATACACACAGTGCTATCCCGCCAAACATCACTAGCTTTGCATACTTACGCATATATTTATACGGTATCTTAAACGCCAATACTAATACCACCAACGACATAATCACATTCCGTAATTGCTGGATAAAAAACGTATTCTCGCTCAAATTCGTCCCATACACCGAGTTCATCACATTCGCCCGCATCGGCCCAATCGCATAAATCACAATCAGCCCTACACACAGCAGGACTAGCGTCAAAGCTCCAATTACCCGATCACTCTTATGTCTGCGCATGGTCTCCTCCAGAATCTTCAATTTCTTGATTCGAGTTCTCGCCTCGTACAAAATCATCTACTTGCTGCATCCTCTCTTGGCTCACAATCCCACCTTGTATCGCCAAGAACACCCCCACAATCGCAAATACTCCCGCAATCACCCAAAACCTCATCACAATCTTCGCTTCCCCCCAACCTTGCGCTTCTAGGTGATGATGTATCGGCGCCGAGATAAACAATTTCTTATGAAACACCTTCTTCCAAAAAATCTGTATCAGCGACGACCCCGCCTCCACCACAAACAAAATTCCAATAATCGGCAACAAGAAAAACGCATTCGTCATCATCGCCACCACACCTAACCCCGCACCCAGCGCAAACGACCCCGTATCCCCCATCATAAACCGTGCCGGCGGCACATTAAACCAAATATACGAAAGTAACCATCCCGCCACCGTCAAACAAAACCCCGTTAGCATCCATTGCCCCTGAAACAGCGCAATAATCCCATACGCTCCATACGCAATCATCGCCAATCCCCCCGCCAGCCCATCTAATCCATCCGAAATATTTACCGCATTGCTTGTCGCTACTACCGCAAATGCAAAAATCAGCATCATCCCCACCGCACCTACTTGGAAGTCTCCAAAAAATGGAATCTCGATACTCGTCCAGCCCAATTTACAAGCAAACCACCACCCCAGCCAAATCCCAATCGAAGTAATCATCGCAAATTTCACCGGCGCTCTTAAGCCTGCCGCACCCTTACCGCTACCAAAAATATTAATAATATCATCAATAAAGCCTACAATACTGCCTCCCAAAAATCCCGCCAACGGCAACCAAGTCTGCTCACGGTTTAGATTACAAATACAAGTCACCACCGTTACCGTCACCACACCAATCACCCCCGCCATCGTCGGGAAGTGCCGCGCAAACTTCTTAGCATGCAGCTTCGTCATCACAGGCAAAGCTTCGCCCGTTAAAGTCTCTTTCTTCTGTTTTTTCCAAAACTTATATTTATAAGCAAAATAAGTATAGACTGGCGTCAAAAAAGTCGCCAAACAAAACGCCGACAGCGCCAAAAGCAAACCGTAAAATGTTTCGTTGTTCAACGTATCGGTCATACTAATCCTATTATATCACAAATCCGCCCGCTCTATGCATTTTTCGTCCCGCTCTCGTCCGCCGCACGCCCCGCACTAAGCCATGCTTACAAAAATATCGTAGCACCGCCGTCGACGTCCCCAAAATTCCACTAGCTTGTTTAATCGTATAGTATTCCCGCTCTTCCATAACCTCATTATAGCAGATTATGGCAGAGTCAGGAATATTAACTTAAGGTTTTTATATCCTTCTTATTTTAGCGAGCCACACAGCGGACGGAGAAGCCGAGGTAGCGATGGTAGTAGCTGGACGGGTTAACATTACCACTGGCGAAGCTCAAGTTGTATGCGTTAGTAGCCGCATTGGCCGTAGATGACCAATAGCGACCAAATACACCGACAGGGCTCATAGAGCCATCGGTGGCGAAACCTGCGTAAACAAAGCTGAGCGGAGCTGTCCTTAACTTTTCACTACCGTCTGCGTCACTACCAATATTATAAGCCGTAGTTAATCCGCTAAATGACTTTTGCTTAGCGTCAGTATTATTACTAGTAGGTAATTGCCACCCTTTAGGACAAATACTAGATGTGGCATTTTGATCTGCTGGTACTATAGTAGTATTAGCTACATTCCCAGCATTGCCTGCATTACTGCTATTAGGAATAATATCAACATATGCTCCTTGTAGGCATGTTCCTGCTGTAGCAGCACACCAAGAATAGTATGCTCCGTATTTCTTAGTATCAGGATTAGCTGGATTTCTGACTTGCTGGTTAGGATAAGTAGCTGTACTATTTTTGTCATTTACTTGGGTACTGCTAAACCCTCCATTTGTCGCTACAGGCAAAGTATAAGTCTTACTTATATCGGTAAATACACTCATATCCAAATCACTATCGTTAATAGTTAGCGTCGTTCCTCCTGGCAAAGCCAAGTTATCCGTCATCCAGCAATTACCATCAGCTAGTTTACTAATCGTATACTTATTACCATCTCTACTATCCGCAAGAGTCTTAGTAGGTACAGTAGTAGCACTAGCGGCTGGTGTAGTTTGACTACTACAAGCTGATGGGTTCATGTCTTGCATATACACTAGCTCATCCCAAGTTTTGAGTAGCTCTTTTGGTTCTATGGCTAATGACAATAGCACACTCGTAGTATAATGCCCACTAGGAATGTTATCGGAGAAGTTAGCAGCAAAGGATAACTTATTACTAGTATCAATAGTATTATTAGTAGGAGTATCAGAAGCTAGTAAGCCTGTGCTGATGGTGGTACCTACACTTCCGTAAGCGGGCAAGGTGTAGTAGGTCATGGAGTCTTCAGTAGCGTTCTCTGCTCCCCAGGCATAACCCCATGTGTTAGTAGGCATATTGCTACCTACTACACCGCCCGCTCCCGGAATGGTAGTATTACCACCATCAAGCTTTAGTTCACTAGTACCATTACTACTAGCAGAGATTTGTAAGGTATATGATTCTACATTAGCAGCTTTGATCTTAATATTATGGCTTTTATAATTCACTCCGCTTTCTGCTAGTATCACATCCTCGATATTACCATCATCTACGATCAAAGCTGCTGATGTGTCATTAGTACTAGATGTTAACTCTGCGGCATAGGCTTTATTACTACTACCCATATTACCTAGACTATCATTCATACCATTACTAATACCATTACTAAACCCAGCAGGATTAAGTAAACTACATCCTAACAAAAGTAAGGCAAGTATGCAGCCAATGGGCATACTATGATATAGTAACTTATTACTATCTAGTATTCTTCCTTTATCCTTTTGATATTTCCTTATTTGGCGCATACTTGCCCTCCTTTTGTAATAAATATATTTATTCCCCGGCGATACTGTAAGTTTTTAGGGTATCAAAAAACAGGCTTTGATACATAATCTCAGTCTTGTTCTGCAAATATGGAATTATCTTTGCCTATCACGAGGCCCTTATGAGAAATCCTAAAATCTAGTAAAAGTCAGCGCAAGAGTTTGCGGAACTTTTACGGCGGCTTTAGCCGAAGATTCTAGGATTTCTCATCAGGCGATGAGTGATCCAGCAAATATAATTCCTATATTTGCGAAACAAGGCTCGCTATATGATATATAACTATCAGGCCTGTCTTATTGAATTATCTCTAACAACAAAACAGCACCGCTTAACGGTGTTAAGAAAGCTAAATGACAAGTCTCTGCTCACCAAGTAACTTAGCCGCAAGCGATGCTGTTTTATCCTGGCGAACAAAGCCGTATCATAAAAAGATACTTGCCGTTTTATATTTAGCTTTCTTAACAACTTCATTATATCAAACTTTCACGCGCATGCCTAGACTTGTAAATGACTAACAATCATTACGTGGTATTTTCTCCTCCTACCCCACACCTCAAGATAATTGATTACACAAGAAAATACCATACTCATCCATGTTAAAAACATAAATATATTAAAAATTTTATGTAAGATGGAATACTTAGTCTTATTACTTCCGAAACCGACTAAAAGAACCGTATAGTAAACCAATAAGTTATTATGATTTGATATAAGATATAATTACGTGTCGGTTGAGGGAGTGAGAAGACTAAGTATTCCATTCCTCTTCGCTAAAAATTATTCTTTTACCTCTGCAGGCGCCACCCTCAAATACTTTTGCACATATTCGTTCAACGCATTAAACACCGGCAACGCATGCTCTTGCCCGCCAGCTAATTTCCCTTCTTCCCATACTCGCACCATAATCACATAACTAGGTAGTTCCCCTGCCGTCCCGCCTACACCCACATAAGTCGCTTGTGTCTCGTCCATAGAATATTTACCATCTTTAATTACCTGCGCCGTACCGGTCTTACCGCCCACATAATAGCCTTCCTTATCAAAACCGTTTTTCCGCCATGCTGACCGCGTATTATACAACATCTCACGCATCGCCGCACTCGTCTCCTCGCTCACCGTCTGCCTCGCCGCCTCTTGCGGCTCGTTCTTTACAAACTCCCCGTTAACCATCTTCCCTGCCACCACCGTCGGAGTATAATATTTTCCGCCATTCACGATCGACGCTACCGCCGCCACCACCTGAATCATCGTCGCCTGCATATTCTGCCCAAAAGTCATATTTGCATAGAGTGATGCCAAGCCATACATATCCGCATTTGGCTCTATCAATAGTCCTGGCGATTCTATTAGCTCTATTCCTGTATAGTGACCCAATCCAAAATGCCGGTAATAGTAATCGTACAGCTTCTCGCGCGCCTCATCCGTAATCTCCGTCTCACTCCCGCCCATCCAACGCAGCGCCTGGGTTGAACCCGTATTCAAAGAATAATTAAACGCCGTCTGCATCGTCTGTGTCCCAAGTAAGTAGCTCCCCTGTTCTGCATTCCGAATCGGCCATCCGTCTATTGTAATCTCCCCAAAATTTGTAAAGGTCTTATCTGCCGTCATCACCCCTAAATCCGTCGCCGCCGCAAACGTAAAAGTCTTACACACACTCGCCGGCTCAAACGGATCTTCCACTACATGGTTCACATATACCGCCGCACTCTCCACATTACCATAATCTGCCGGATCATAGCTCGGATAATTTGCCATCGCCAGTACTTCGCCATTATTCGGATCCATTACTATGGCACTCATATTCTTAAACCCTAGTTCATCCGATTTCTGCCCTAAAATCTTCTCTACGTTATATTGCAAAGTTTTATCAATTGTCAGCACAATATTATCACCGTCCACCGCCGGAGTTTTTACATTACTATCACCAATCGATAACGCCACATTATTAATGTCCTTCACCGTTTTCAATAGTCCATCCGTCCCAGACAATTCCTCATTCAGCGCCCCTTCTATGCCATATTGGCCAATTCCGTCTGCATTCACAAACCCCAGCACACCCGCCGCTAGCGTCCCTTCTGGGTAAATCCGCTTCGTGTTCGACTGCAACCACACCCCCGCCATCTCCAGCTCCGCTATCTGCTCTGCTGCTTTACGTTCTACATTCTTTGCAACTATATAATATCGACGATTCTTATCCGCAAACACATCCGCCCACTCCGCAATTCTCTTATCGCCTAGTAACGCATCCAATTCTTTTTCCGCCGTCTCTTGGCTTGTCAACATCGGATCTACTATCACTGTATATACTGTCGCATTCATCACTACCGCCGTCGGCTCACTCCCATCCATCATATAGATTTCCCCGCGCTTCGCCGGCAATACATTCTGCATCGTTTGCTGTGCCGCCGCCTTCTCTGCCCACTCGTCATGCTGAATAATCTGAATAAAAAACAACCGCACCACGATCACCCCCATCGCCGCCAGCAAGCCCAATCGCATTACCTTATTTCTGGTCATACGTCCATTATATCATAAGTATTATTAAAATAGTCTTTACTTAAACCCCAAAAATCAGAATCCTTATTATAGAGTAATCTAAGACAAAGCCTCAGGCAGCCTTACTCTGTAGCGTACCCGCTCGCCCCCGCATTCTCCATCGTACTCGCCACTTCACTGTTTTCCGACGCCGCAATCGACGTCAACCGCGCCTTCTCCACGGCTAAATCTTCCTTTTTCGCCTGCAAATCGGCAATCTCATCATCAATGGCGGATAGCTCGTAGTCATAATTTGTCGCTTGTGTACTCTGCGCCACATAAATCAATCCTACTACCAACACGCATAGACCTACCAAGAACGTATACGCTAATGGCCCTATCGTCTTCTGAGTATGACGTACCGTATTATAATTTCGCGACCATGTTCCCGTAGTGGTCGCCACATTACGCCTAGACGTATACACTTGTGGTCTCATTAATAATCCTCGCAGTTTATTTTTGTTTTATTTTTCTTTTTAAATTGACGTTGTTAAATCAGCCGCCCAGCAAAATCTCATACATTACCCTGCGCCAAACATAGACCAGGAGTCTTATACCTTAGGACAAAACGGCACAAGCTCCTGGGAAGGTCATGTATTTTTCTAAACACTCTCGGTCTTAACTCATCAACCGTTGGTGAGCCAGAACTGGCCCATATCACGAGGCGCCGCCCATATTTACACTTTTTAGCGCCTCGCGGATTTCTAGTCAAGCTCAGCCAAAATGCCAAACTCAGCTCGACCTTTCGATATTACTACCGTACTTTAGCGAAAGTGAACTTTCACCTTCTGTGCGCGTGAACGGTTGCTAGTTACAATAATTTGACGTGGCATAATATTTGCCTCCTTTTTATTTTTTGTTTTATATTTATTAAACACCCGCTATTTCTAGCGTATGCCGCACATCCTCCAGAATTCTCCAGAGGACGTTACTTTTATCAACGATAGCCAAAATCCCGCAAGTTCACCATTTAGTACTTCCCTGCTTCATCCAGCTATCATCCGCCCAGCACTGCACTCCATTACTCCTACCATCTCGCAAAGTCTCCACACTCTACATTTTTCTGGCAGCTCGCAATTTTGCACTCCGTGCCCGCGGGTTGATAACCAACTCCTCACTCTCCGCTAGCATTGGCTTCTTTGTAATCACTGATAATTCTGACTCCTCGCCATATCCAGAAGCTTCCTTCAGCCAATTCTTCACTAGCCGATCCTCTAAGCTATGAAACGTAATCATCGCCACCCTACCGCCAGGTTTCAATAACCTTGGTATTAACGGCAACGTTCGCTCTATTTCACCTAGCTCATCGTTTACGGCTATGCGTATCGCCTGAAAAGTCCGCGTTGCCGGATGAATTTTACCACCCCGCCCGTACTTACTCAGCGCACTACCCAACTGCCCCGTCGACTTCCACGGTCGCCCATGTACTATCGCCCGCGCAATCAGTCTTGCAAAGCCCGGTTTCTCCTCGCCATAACGCTCCAAAATCTCCACAAGTCTTTTCTCGCTCCACTTGTTTATGACTATATCTGCACTCAGCTCTTGCCTCTGATCCATCCTCATATCTAGCGGACCATCCTTTGCAAAAGAGAATCCTCTCTCGGCTCTATCTAGCTGCGGAGAAGACACTCCAAAATCCATTAATATCATATCAAAAGCGTTTCCACACTCAATTTCCTGTAACACCGCACTATAAAAATCCGTATGCAATAGAGTCAATCCTTTTCCTCTAAATTTATCTTCTAAGACTTCTATTGCATGCTCATCCCTGTCCACTAAGACAGAAGCATTATAATTCCGTGTTACATCCAAAATCTCACTAGCATGCCCAGCATAACCCGCCGTCAAGTCTAAATACGACTCACCCAGCTTCGGCTGTAGCACCGCTAATACTTCTGATAATAATACCGGTTTATGAAGTTCTTCCATGTATATATTATACATCGTTCGTTTGAGATCGTTCAACTAGAAATTTTCACGTTTTTGTGTTTTTTGTAGTTTTTGTTTAAAGAATGCTGATATACGATATGTATCTACCACAATTCGACAAGCACAAAGCCCATCATACAATTATGGCCGTTGAGAGACTTATAACGTAATAATGAGTGGGTTGTTCGGCCTCAGCATAAGGGACCAATAGAGTTAATTGGGAGGTGTTTGTTAAAGAAGTACTTATTGGATTCGGTTTCGCGTATCCCAAACGCGCGCAAAAACTCCTAGTTGGTCGATCTCAAACTCTGTTAATTTACCTTATCTTTGTTTTGATAATCTTCTCGTGGCCCCCGCACTTCACTTGTATTTCTACATTTATTTTACGTTTTATTTTTTGAGTAAAATTGTTTATTTTTATGTAGTTTTTACTTGTTTGTGTGGGTTTTCGTCCACTGACTTAAGTATAAAGGATTATTTCCAAAAACGCAAGCACTTTTATAAACATTTTTCTTATTTTCTCCAAAAAGTTTTCCACAGGCCATCTCGACTTTTAAAAGCTGCGGCCTCAGCCGCAGCTTATATATTAATGATTCTCACTTCTTTTATTTCCATCGCACAGAGTTTCCAGTCCAATAAGCGCCCCATCAGCGCCAACTCCAGATTATTGCTCGGCAGATCTCCTTGAAAGACTGCATTCGTTGGGTTGTACCACTTCGGGCACTCCAGCCGCAGCTTCTCATTCCACTCCAGCTGCAAACCTTCGCAGTGGCGCACCTCTTGCACCGCCAAATGCCATGCAATCCCCCGTTCTTCCGCGCGTTCCTGCTCTTCTGCCAAAAATCCGAATTCAGCACCAACCCTGGTATCGCCGTCACCGGATAATGCTGATCAGGCAAGCGATAAGTTACTATACGACTCATCTTTAGTATCCCCCACTTCACAAAATTTAAGGTGCAAAAGTACCCTAAGGCACCAAAAGCACCCCAGTATCCCCATATTATACCACACATGCCTATTTTATCAAGTCATTCCACCGCTTGCATTATCAATTACATTATTATATAATTTCATCACCATGTTCGCTACCAAAGTTGTCATTTTTATGTCATAATATATCATCTCCGCGCTTGGCTTTATAAAAAATTATGTCATAATAAAATATTGCTTCGCCTCCATTCTTCTGCTATAATGTACCTAATATTCTTTGGAGGTAAATAGATATTTATGGATACAGATTCCGAAAAACCAGCAACAACATCAGCCGATACCGCCGTAACGTCTGATACACTAGAGACAGCAGCCGATGCAGCTCTTAATACGCTTGGTCAGATTGCTAATTCCGCTAATAGCGCCAGTGACAACCAAGATATCACTAATGAATCTTTCGATACGTCAGATAATACCGCTAACGAATCTTCTCCCAAATCTTCCGAAGCAGACTCTACAAATTCTAGCCTACCCGACGACGTCGCTAACATGCAAATCAACGACCACGCCGCCGCCGTCGCCGGCAACGATGACGACACCGAGCCCGAACCAACTTACTATCGCTCTGATAATCCGGCCTTCGATGTCTTCCATTGGGCTAACGAAATCGACGAAGTTAAAAATAATGTCTCCGTAGAATTATTCTTATTTAACAAAAATTATACACCTTTCCGCGTCCGTTATTCCGATAAGCTTACTGCCAGCGTCAAAGCCATGTTTATGCAAGAAGCCACTGGCTATATCATCAAAGAAGCCGACAAAGGTCTCGAATGTCGTGAATATGAAAAATCAGATGGTGAAGACCGCGTCATCTACCGCACTAAACTCAGCAACGTCGGTCGCGCCGAGACTTTAATTCATCTTATCGAACATGAATATCGCAACATCGACTCCTGGAACGATCATGTCGACGAATTTAAAAAAGTTAAAGGCATCATTGCTAAATTTACTTACCCTGGCGAAGACGGCGAGACTAAAGTCTTCTACATTGCCAAAGCTCTCTCTCCCTCCTCCGCTCTCAAAGGCGGCACCAGCTGGGAACTAAATGGTGAGAGCTTCGAACCTTTCTCTGCCGAAGTCGCCCTTAAAATGCCCGACGATAATCAAGTTGCCATCATCGACGGCACCGTTGTCATCTTTAATCAAAGCAAATTCGAAAACTTATTTCAGTACGACTACAAATCTCAAGTTATTGCCGACGAAAAAGCCAAAGAACTAACAAATAAATATAAGCTCTCCTTCGCCGAAGGCCTCACGCTTAATACGCTTTTGCAGGATAAAAAGCCTCTTGTCAAAAAACTCCAATCCCTCGATATCGCCGCCGAAATGCCCCAAGACAAACTCATCGACTACGCCGACGAAATGCAACTCGAACTCATGACCGACGACGACGGCTCCATCATCATCATGGACGATAAAGATCTTACTATGTTCGTCAATCTCTTAGCCGAAGATTACTTCATCTCGCCCGTCAACGGTCGCCGCTACGAAATCAAATCTAAAAAACTCCTCTCCGAACCCGAAGGAGAGCCGCCACGAGGATAGACCTACAAAAAATTAGCTTATGTTTTTGTTTTATTGTATGGAAATAGTGCGAATCTCTTTGCGAAAGACTAAAAGAGCGAGCACACGCGCAGCGAGGAGTGAGCGCCCCGTGTGGACGGGCGCGCGAACGGGTCTTGAGCAAAGATGGTTCGCACTGTTTCCATTACATTGACAACCATAATCATAAAAGGTGATATAATATATAGTATATGAGCAAAATCCTAATCATCGGCAACGTCCTCAAAGACGTTTATATCAAACTAGACGATCGTCAAAACGATTACGAAACCGACGAACATGGTATCGATTGGCTTAACCTCGGTTTTAACGGCGCTGCACACAGTTTCTTTCGTCGTACAAGTGTCTATGGTGGCGCCGCCGTTTCGCTCACTACCTTACAAAGATTAGGTCTTAATGCCGAGATTCTTAACTCTCGCACTTCCGTCAAGGATGGCGAAATCGTTTGGTCTGATGAACCAGTTAACTATCGTTACATCTTCTGCCATAAAGAAGAAATTACCTATTTTGTTCCTAGCAGTCGCCGCGTCACAGATTGGTCCATGCCCGATGGCACGCCCGAATGGATTCTAGTCGATCGCTCCGCTAACATTTCTACTCGCCTTGTTGATGAAATCAAAAACTTCCTCAATTTCTCCCCTACTACCAAGCTTGCCGTTCACGGCGAACGCCATACCACCCCGGCCGGCAAACGCCTGCAAGACATGGCCAACATTCTCTTCCGTGAAGACGAGCCCGCCCTACACCCCACCGTCGAAATCGTTGATAAATCCCCCTTAGATAAACCAAACACTCAGCTCGTTTGCCATATTAGCCCCCGCAAAATCATCCTCAGCGACGCCGAAGAAAGCTGGTCTCTTAGCAAGACCGATATGATGACTCACCTTACCGTCTATTCCACTATTGTTGCCACTATTCTCGGCGTTATCTCTATAGGTGGCTCCGCCGCCGACGCCGTCCTCTGGGCTAGACTTAATGCCGAGCAAGCTACCATCGCCGGATCCCTTTCCGCTAAAAAACTCCAAGAACTCGCTACAATCGAACGTGGGAAACGTGCCAACCTACCCTTCATCGCTAAACTTATTATGGCTCCCAAAAAAGGCATCCTCGCCATGGACGAATCTGATAACAAACTTACTGCGCGTCTCGTTAAGCACGGCATCGCCGGTAATGAATCTCAGCGCAAGGCTTATCGCGAACTTATTCTTACTACGCCAGATTTAGAACGATACATTAGCGCCGTCATTCTCAGTGATAGCAGTGCCAAGCAAAAGATCAAACGCGGCCAGCCAATTAGCAGCTACATCACTAGTAAAGGCATTATACCTGGAATTAAGCTCGATCAAGGTCTTGCTGAGATTATTCAAACCGGAGAAACTTACACTTATGGCTCCCAAGGCCTCTACGAGCGCGCTCGTGATGCCTATAATAACGGCTTTCGTTTTGCCAAATGGCGCGCCCAGTTCGAAATCCGCAAAAACCAACCCAGTTTTATCGCCGTAGAAAAGAACGCTAAACTCCTAGCTAGCTTCGCTAAAGAATGTCAGCTTGCCGGCATCGTCCCCATTATCGAATCCGATATCCTCTGGGCTGGAGACTACACCATCGAAGATTGCGCCGCCGTCACCGACCGCGTCCTCTGCACTATCTTCGAGAAACTTCAACAACGCTATGTAGACTTATCTGGCTGCATTCTCAAGACCAATATGGTCATCAGTGGCGAAGATTCAAATCAACCTGCTACTAGCAGCGAAATCGGCATGGCCACCGCCGCCATCATTCGTCACGCCGTACCTAGATATACCGCCGGAGTACTATTTCTTAGTGGCGGCCAAGAGCCTAAAATCGCCACTCAAAATTTCACTGCCATCTGTCAAAACGCCCCATACCCTTGGCCAGTTAGTTTTGCTTTTGGGCGTGCTTTGCAAGAACCAGCCATGAAGCTCTGGAAGGGTAAATCAGAAAACATCGTCTCCGCTCAAGCTGCACTCAAGCGTTACCTAGAAGCCGACACCGACGCCCTGCGCTACCTCCGCTAACTTCTTCGAATAAAGAATGGCGAAGGACGATAATAATAAGGGCGGTGGTGTAAATCTCTTTGCGAAAGACTAAAAGAGCGAGCACACGCGCAGCGAGGAATGAGCGCCCCGTGTGGACGGGCGCGCGAGCGGGTCTTGAGCGAAGATGGTTTACACCACCGCCCAACCAAATAATCCCTCCTTCCGAAGGGATTATTTTTGTATCTAGTGGCATTACTCAGCTTTATTCTCTTCCGCTGGCGCCGCCTCTTCCTCGGTCGCGTTCTCCACCTTTGCATCTTCAGCTTCGCGTGCTGCTGCTTCGGCCGCTGGATCATATACGTTCGCAATCACCGTCTCCGCCGCCAATTCTTTATCAGCCAACTCTACACCATTAGGTAATTGCAAATCCGCAATAGTTAGCTTATCGTCGGTACTAACTAGCTTAGCGCCATCCACTACCAACTCACTCGGCAAATCCGAAGGCTTCGCCTTTACCGATACTTCTTCCACTACTTGCAAAATCACATAGTGGAACTTAGCTGCCTCTGATTGTTCAAAATTCACAATCACAATCGGCGTCGATGCCTCTACGATCTCGTCCGCCGAAACCGCCTGGAATTCCACGTTAATAATCCTACGATTCACCGGATTCACAGCTACATTCTTCACGATCGCCAATTGCTTCTTGCCATCAATATCTAGCTCTACCGGTGAATGATAACCAGCTTCTTTTAGCACTTTATCCGTCGCGTTATAAGCTGAACTCGCCAAAATTGGCTCGCCAGCACCATACACCACCGACGGAATCAAACCCGCCTCGCGCAGAGCCTTTACCTTATGTCCCTGCTCAGTCCGTTTGTTCAAAGCTAATTGTATCGACATCTTCTTAATAACTCCTTTTACTAAAAAATAATTCTACCTTTATACCATTTTACTACATTCTTCCCTGTTTTGCAATAATACCATAGACGCACATTGCATCAACCCTAAACACAGATTACATCAAATACCCATCAAAACTTCAACAAGTCTATCAGCCCATCTACGTCCGTAGTAGGCCCATCATCTAATACATTATCACCATAAACTCTACGTAACCTTTTTGCCTCCTCGCTAGCTAATGCTATTGTTTCAACTGTTACTGTTTCATCGGCAATAAGCTTTGCATTCTTTCCCCTCAATAAGCCTAAATCCTCCGCCATTCTCTGTGCATTCTTTCTATCCCGAGCTTCAGCCGTCACCAACATCTTATGACACAAGAGCCACACCTCAAATGATTCATGCGAGCATAAAGGAATAATATGTTTTTTACGAGCCTCTCCCAATAATTCTTCAAACGATACACGGTTATTCGCATTCTTACAGTGTTCGTCTATGTCGCAAACAATAAAAACACTATCATAATTACCATTACTCATCATCCTTAGTGCAACACGCACCAAATCCTTGAAATGCTTCACCGACTCCACTATAATCACATCCTTCGACAACCGATTGAGTCGCTCAAAATATGATGTCTCGGTTATCCTACCATCGGTTACCACCAAATAACGATTGGCCTCCTCCCTAGAACACCGATCACGCATAATTTTAATGGTCCTATTATGCATCAACATCATCATGCTCCATCCAATAAGCCCCTACTCTAGAAGCAATCGACACTCTCGGTACAGCACCATAACGCCCCTCGACATATTTACGATATAAGTTATCATCCTTCCTCGTCGTCTTTTTAATATCGGTTAACGGATATAATTCAGATACTCCGTCTTGCCCTTTCTCTACAAACCATACTTCATCTCTGCCTAAAATCTCTTTTCCATAAATAGTCTTATCCAGCAAGGAAATATCATGTGTCGTAAAAATCAATTGCGCTCCATGCGGGTTTAGTTCAAGATTATTAAATATATTCACTATTTGAGATACTAACATCGGATGCAGACTACATTCTAGCTCATCTACAACAAATACCATCCCCATCGCTAAAATCGGGATTAGCTGCGCAAATAACGCCGTCGCAGATAGCGTACCACGCGATTCCTGTTCAATATCAAAATCCGTATAAACGTTATTCACTAAATGACCAAAAAAAAGCTTTAATTCCTTCTTCGATACAACACCAAGCCTCTCGTCTAGCTCTCCATCCGTAATGTCAGGCTTCTCCAATCTAATCACGCTTTTCAGAGCTTCAACCATTATTGATTGTTGCTCCGCAGATAAAAACCGATTATCCGCATCTACTTCCTTTGTATCAACTTGCATAATTCCAAAATCAGCAGCAGGCAATATCATATTTAACCAACTTCTAGCATCTTGATACTTATTTAGAACACTAGGAATACCCTCGATCGAAGAACTCGCTTCGGAAGCCGTACGCATAAATATCTTATTCATAAAGTAATCATAAACTATAGATATGTGCTCGTTTGAAGCCTCTTTCGTATCGTGCAAAAAGCCTAACAGGCTAAGAGTAACTTTATTCTTCAGAAAATTCGGTATTGCGTTTCTTTGATCTCTAGGAAAATCCTTATCCAACTTCATTAGCTCTCCCCCCTGTTTCTTTTTATTATATTGCCGCTCAAAGACTGCAGTCGGACGCGACGACAGATACACTAAAAGAGATTCATACTCAATATAATCATCATTATAGCGCACCTCATAAGAATACCTCCGCCGTTCTTTTCCGGCTATAAAAACAAGCTTAAACTCTATAGGGTCACTATTCTCGTCAGCAAATTTATATTTCCGGCCATATTTCACATCTCCATCTTCCTTTCGCTCCGTTGTCGTAGCCTTCTCGCGCAAAGCATCTAGTGCCTCCAATACGCCAGTTTTTCCAGCTGCATTTGCACCATAAATCGCCGCCACATAAACAGCATCATTAAAAGCTGTATCCGATATTAAATTCTCCGTTGTAATATTAGTTCTCTGTCTCATCGATAAACGCTGCGTATTTTTAAAACTTTTAAAATTAGAGAACTCAAAATCCAATAACATAACCTCGTATCCTACTTACATTTACCATTTTCTTGCTATCATTATACTATAAATGCTGCTAAAATCAACACAAGATTGCATTTTTTGCAGTTTTTCTGCATTTTTCTCATTTCCACTATTGATCTTTACCGCGCTCAAAATATCACTAGCCACAAAGCTAGCAGACTGTCAGACCGAAGCTCCCAATATACCATTCCACTATTTCAAAGCGTTTATCTTGCCATTTTTACTATAAACCAAATGTTCGTTTTCAAAAAGCTGATTAAATACCGCACAAAATTGCGCCCCCGAACTAACCCCCATATTACTTAAATCGCAAGTCACCAACGTATCCTTCAAATCTCGTAAAGTTATTCCAAGCTTGTTCCAATTTTCCCCCGCAAAATTAAAAATCCATCCTTCCACCGTATCCCGATACACTTCATCCGTAAAGCATGAAGCCACAGCTCCTTCTCCACGATTATACCGTGCAATAGTCTTAGCCAATATTCCGTCGTACTTATACAGTATATTATTAAAAATCTGCTCGAACCGTTTCATGCGACTTAACCCATCGCTGCATGGAACATACTTACCTTTAGCCACATCACTGTTTAAAGAATTTACCAACCCTCGTTCAACTTTACCCAGTATCAAAGCCGAAACATCACTAATACCACGAGGTAATCCCCATTCCATATGAAATGGATCGCTATCAGACATTACGTTCCAAGCTACTTCCCCCTTCCAATTATCCATATCGCCTTCTAAAATATCTACCAGGCATTTTATTAGTACCGCTGCCAACACCGCTCTATATCTGTAGACGCCCCTATCATACTCACCAGCCTGCCTGCGAATCTGCCTCAATAGAATCTCCTCCACTATTTGAAATTGAGATCTCAACTTCACAGCATATTGTTCCGGCAAATACTTATTCAAGTATTTCTCTGGATGATAAATCTGCATTTTCTCCAACTGTTGAATTACTGCCTTTGTTTCCATCGGAATAATAATCTTTACAAACGTAAATCTTCGTAAAACCGACAATAGGGATAATATTCGTATTATATCTTCACCTAACACACGATCCATATCGTCAATAATAATTATTAGCTGTGGTCGACTAGCCTGCTTCTCTTTTTTAAAGGCTTTTACATAGGAATTATTGATCCCGTAAATCAATTCCTCAGTTATTAGCATCTCTTTCGAATTTATCACCGCCTTGAGCATTTCAATTACCGTCTTTGACATGTCTGATTCAAGATTATTAAGAAGTGCTGCAAAGCCTTTTCGATCCTCTATCCCCCACTCCAACAATACGTCCTCTAGACTCTTAATAATATCTCGATTAAATTCCCTGATTCCATTCGTATATCTAAAAGCTGAAGCATAAATATATCGACGATTCACCTGGATATCATATCCCAAGCTATCTACCGCCATTAGTACATTTGAAGTTTTACCATCACCCCACGGTGCGCTTACTACTAACACATCCCGGTCCATAACATCTGTCATCAAAAACTCCCGAATCGGCTCAAAATTTCTTCGTAATAATTGCCCTACTTCTCTCTGCGCCTCTCCCGAACTTTTTGAGCCCAACATCGTCAACGTCGCCTCAAGCACTGATACGATGGCGATTCTTTTATTTTGTGAGCGTAACACACCCTGCACATACTGTAGATCATGCGTAATAGGCTTCTTCAATACCATTCGTCCTAACGCCACCACTAAAGCGCACCAAAACACTAATAGTATTCCTACGCCTACCATATAATAATTTTTATAGCTTACCCAACTCACGTTTAATCCATTCGGGATAAGTTCTTCAATCACTACTCTCGACACCTCTGCAAAGCTAGTCAAAAAAGTCAGCCCCACTACTAGCAACAATGCAGTCATGCAAGTTGCCGCAACCATAAAACAAGCTTTTCTTCGCATCATTCTCCTTTCTTTTCCACTCTAATAATACTACCTTATTATCCCATCATCGTCAATAAGCCTAAATAATCCCCGACCAACTCGAGGATTATTTATAGCTAGCTTAGATTATCGCTCTACGCTTCTTTCTTCCGTCTCACCACCCGGCTCACAATCCAGAATATCGCGCAGAAAATAATCAATAGCACAATAAACAAGAACCAAATCGGACAAAGAAAGACCAATTTTTCTTCTACACTCTCACTATCGAAGATCTTCACCGTCTGCCGCACTTTAAAAATCCCCAGCTGCGGCGCCCCTTCCCATTCTATCTGATTAAATCGCTTTGTTCCAGGGAAAACAATACTATCCTCTGGTTCTTCCTCATTGGTATATACCTCCTCATCACTAAATAGCGGAAACACTTGCAAATAATATTTAGCAATCGCATAAACGTTTCCTGTATTCTCGACTACTGACGTGGCTGAAATTGGTGGATTAAACAAGAATCCAGACACTTTATTCTCCACGACCTTTCCAGTCTCAATCAAATCACCATTGACGTTCGCATAAATCAAATACGCCACCCGATTCGTAGCTTGTATGGCATTCTCGTCAATCTCGCCACTCTCCGCAATCTGAGTAATAATAGCCGCACTTTGAAATCCACCATGCATATCATCCGGCACGTCTATAGTATATGATATCTTTTTTTCTTCATTCGGCTCCAATAATCCAGAATCGATATCTAACGTAATCCAATTTGTTATCTCAGTATAAGTAGATTCTGCACTAAAATCCGCTGAGTAGTGATCATCTTTTACAGAATATGGAGCTATGACAGTCTCAAAATTAAACGCCTTGCTGCCAGTATTCTTCACTGTAAACGACCCTTCGTGCACCTCTCCAGATTTTAATTCTTCGATTCGCTCTTTTGCCGGAGAAATCCGCAATCGATAATCCGGCGTATCCTCTGCATATGTAATATGATTACAGAACATGCACCCTACACTTAAACACAGCATCAACACCATTAAAATTTTACAAAACCTCTTCATTTACCTCCTTCTTGTTTCTTATTACATTCTATCATACTTTTTTATAATAGTAAAATCGCCCCATTCACAGAGGCGACTTTTACTAGATTATATCTCACATAAGTTAAGCAGCTGGATTCGCAGCAGCAGTAACAACTACAGTATCCACATAAGTACCAGGATGCTGATCATTTGATACAGACACACCAAAACCAATCGTAGCAGTATCACCAGTCTTAGTAATAGTAGACTTATCAGAGTTTACAATTGTCGTTGCAGCACCAGTCGCAGGCATAGCGGTATAATCAGTCACCGCAGCACCAGTCTGAGTAGCTCCATCAGCAACAGTAATATCAAACACCTTATAGCCCCAATGTGATTCACCAATCACAGGTTTACCGGTCGGGATATTGTCAGTGTCGCTCACTAAATTAGTATCAGCATCCGCATCCGCAATAGTCAAAGTATATCCAGTAGCATTGTTCGTAACAACCGTCGAAGTCAAAGTACCTTCAGCAATCTTAGTAGAATCAACCGTCCCCAAGTTTACAACCTGAAGAGCATCAGTTGATTCGTTATCAGCGTCATTATTAGACTTCAAAGTCAATTCCAAAGACTCTTGAACCGTCGTCTTCACCTGAGCATTCTTAGAAACATCAGCAGGCGCAGCATAAGTACTCAGCGGCAAAGCAGTCACACCAAGAGCAGCTACTACGCCAAGAACAGCAATTGTTTTTGACATTTTAGACATAATAAATTTTCTCCTTTTATTTGTCTTTAATTGTTTATATTACGATCTCCTTGAATCTAGTTTACCATAACCATCTTCCCCGCGTCAACCCACTTTTTATATTTCACGCTAAGTTTTCCACACAACTACTTTATAACTCATTCTCTTGTCTCACTCGATTAAATAGCGCAATGCTTATTGACTATATACCAGATCAATGATATGATATAAGCAAAGACCTATTTATAAGGATTATATGAAACCTATCATTCGCAAAACCCTAATTGGAATCATCTCCGTAGCAATAGCCGGAGCCGCTATTGGCTTTAGTGACAACTACCCATCTCAAGCCGACAGTCCTATTAATCCCGCTCCTCAATCCGAACATCTCCCCCTTTGCGATGGCATTAATATAACCCAAAATTGCCAAGACGACGCCGGCATTGCCTATAAGACATATCTGTACCACGAAGCAGTCGCAGAAACCACCAAAGAAATCACCCATCCTGCCACACCAGCCGTCACAGAAACCATCCAACATCCCGCCGTAACCAATACTCGCCAAATTCGTGATTGCATTCGTACCTCAATTTCTTATAAAGAAGGTACTTGTGCCCTCTCACAATGTAACGATGGATCCTATTCTGGCTCAACCGGCCAAGGCACTTGCAGCCATCATGGCGGAGTTGCTCGCAGCGATGGTCCATGGTATACCTACGTTACCGAAACCTACGTTATTACACCAGCATGGACCGAAACCATCGAAATTACACCAGCCAAACCCGCATGGACCGAGACCGTTATTGATACCCCTGCCCAGCCAGCTTATCTCGAAAAAGTCCCAATGTAAACATATTGCCCTACTCTTCCGGTAGAAAATATGGCTGCTCCGGATTACTAAATAAATCAAAATACGCCTGCATCGTAAATGTCTCCTGTCCTAACATTCGCAAAATATTAAACAAATCATTCCGCAACAAATCTACCGGCTCACCTTCGCTTAATTCCGCTTCCAGCTTCATGTAATAGTTATTCAGCCCCTCCACTTTATCTACATAAAGCACTGTCTTATCATCCAGCCACAGCTCTTGCCGTTGCCGGCTAATCTCCGCCGCCTTCCTAAATCCCAACTGATGCACTATCCCTGAAGCCTCCGTATAATCCGTCACGTTAGTAAAATTCATCCAATCGATCCCGCTATCTTCTATATGCCGCTTCAAATATAAAGAATACACCGCCGACTGATCCGTAGCTCGTACTTCTGTCCGCATCACTAAGCGTGGATAGTTCATATTCGGCTTAAAATCATGCGGGAGATACACCCGCTCATGCTGCCATATCACCGGAGATAATTCCATCCCGATTCCTTCCAGCTGCTGATCTAATGCCGTACGGTCAGGCAATTGACTTTTTACAATCAATTTCTTCATAACACCATTATAACACAACCGCTTTTAAAAAAGCAAACTTTCTTTTATCTTTCTACCAGAGATATGTTATAATTAGTAAAAGAAAGAAGAGGAGTTATTATGATACTTTTTATTTGCATTATCCTTGCAATCATTCTACTAATTATTATTCCCGGCGTTCGCATTATTAACCAATACGAACGCGGCGTAGTTTTACGCTTAGGACGCTACTCACGCACACTTAATCCCGGCTTCCGCATCATTATCCCTTATATTGACCACATGATCAAAGTAGATGTCCGTACCACCCCTATGGATATTCCTAAACAAGAAGTCATTACTCGCGATAACGTTACCGTCAATGTCGACGCCATCGTCTATTTCCGCGTCATCGACGCGCCCAAAGCCGTTCTCGAGACTACTAATTTCTCCTATGCTACCAGCACCTTTGCTCAAACCGCCTTGCGTGATGTCACCGGTAATTTCGATCTCGACGAAATCCTCAGCAAACGCGACGAAATCTCCGCCCAAATCCGGCAGATTGTCGACACACAGACCGACAAATGGGGCATCGACATCGAAAGCGTAAAGCTCCAAAACATTGAACTCCCTGCCGACATGAAACGCGCCATGGCCAAACAAGCCGAAGCCGAACGCGAACGCCGCGCTGCCATCATTAGTGCCGAGGGCGAGAAAGCCTCCGCCGCCGCCGTTTCCGAAGCCGCACGCATGCTCGCCACCACTCCAGGCGCCCTCAATATTCGTACTCTCCAGACTTTAGAAAAAATCAGTACCGATCCTTCCCAAAAAACTGTTATCCTACTTCCTAATGATCTTGTCGACAGCCTTTCTAAATTCTCTCGCTAGCTATCCCATATCGACAATTCACAATTTTCTACCAAAATATTGACCTAGCTCTCTAGGTCAATATTTTATTTAGCAGAATAACCTAACGTTTCTTCTTACTTCTAAGTAGTAATACTGTCGCCCCTGCCGTCGCTATCACTACGGACGCCCCCGCAATCGCCAACATTGGCGCATTTGCTTTACTTTCATTCGTCCTTGGTACGGCTACTTTTTGTTGTTCTTTCTCCGCCTCAGCTGTTTTTTTCTCATCATCCTGAGTTGTATCTTCTACGGCCGTTTCCCCATCATCTTCAGGCGCAATATCATTCTCGGTTACCCGCACGACATTATTCTGCGCCGCCTGCTGTCTTTGATATTCTTTTAATAGCTCCGGCGACACCGTTCCTGTATCCGGAGTTTTTGCGTCGTCCTTCTCCGATACATAAAAAGATACCGGCAACTTAGTATCCTTCACCACCGCTAGCTCTGCTGTATCTTTACGATCAACGCCTAGCAATAAATTCGCACCTTCTGCACCTTCGTTTAACGCCGCCAGTAATTCACGATATTCCGCTTCCGAAGTCGTACCATTATTAGCCTTTTCTAGTAGTCCCTCTAGGTAATTCTTAATGCCCGGATAAGTCGTAGACTCACACCCATCTTCACGATCTACTAATTTCTGCACCGCATCCATTGCTTGCTGTAATTCTTGCGGACGGCTCGCGCCAGCTGACTTTGTACTTTCCGCTGCATTATTTCCAGCTACGTTATCCGTCGCTGCAGCCGTCTCTATTGCCGTACTCGCCGTATCACTAGATTCACGCACCATATTTACTATATTGCTAGTCATGCCAGCTTCACTCACCGTGCTTGCGCTCTCCGCTACGGCTACTGCAGCTGTTCCCTGCCCCTCTTCCGCAAAAGTTAAATTGGTATTGATGATCGCCAAAGCCATCGCTAGCCCCAGCGCACCCATGAGTTGCGTCTTACTCACTATCTTCTCCCAAAAATTATAGTTAGTATTTTACCTCTAACTACATTTTAGCAGAAGCTCCCCATTCTATCAAGCATAAGCACATAAAACGAGTATTCAGTCAAGGCGATAGCCTTGCCTAGCCTTATTGGCCCACTCATCCGCAAATTCGTTCATCTCTGTGCCAACATGCCCCCTCACCCATACCAACTTCACATTTCCCCGCTCATATAGACCATACAACTTCTGCACAATATCCAAGTTCTTGATCTCCCCTCTAGATTTCTTCCAGCCTTTTGCCTTCCACCCTGGAGCCCATTTCGTTAATACATTAATCCAGAATTCCGAATCACTATGGATTTCGCAGTTTTCGCCGTTAGCATACTCTATCGCCGCAATCATCGCCAATCCTTCCATCCGGATATTCGTCGACATCTTCTCACTACCAAGCACTACTGGCTTACCATCTTCTAACACCGCAAATCCCCCTGGCCCCGGATTAGGGCTAGCGCTGCCGTCCGTCCATAGTACCTTCATTATGCTACCTCTTTCAATTTCACGTAAATATCATACCAACTATACACTCTTACGCCATTCACCGGCTCCACTTCACGATTATACGGCTGATTATAAATCAAAACTTTCGTCGTCTCATCGAAAGTATCCAAATATTCTGGTAAATCCTCTATCATTACCGTTATGCCATTCTTCCGACAGAACGTCCCCTTATCATCCGGTGCCGGTCTACCTAGGTCAAAAGCAATCTCATTATATTCTATCTTATTCCTAGCTAGCCAATCTTTCGTCACTTCTTCCCAGCTCTCTCCCTCTGGCATACCTTTTATCCACATGTCACGATTATTCCTACCCGTCACAATCCAGATCTCATGTCCTTCTTCTCGCAACTTCCGTATCACTTCTGCCGCAAATTGCACCGCCGGGCATTCTATCATCTGATACCGACCATACTCATACCAAAACTCATCTCTTGTTACCCTATCCCAGCCAAACATCTCGCTTAAATGATGCGCCAAAGGCTCCACCAAACTCCCTTTGCCAGTTTCCGCACAAAACTTCGTCCCATATGCCAACAAAATCTCCTCCCGGTAATTCAGTACTCCGTCAATATCTACTCCAATGCGCATCATTCCTCCTTTTTCTTTCATTTAATCACTTCATCCACAATCCCGTATTCCTTCGCCTCCTCCGCACTCATCCAGTTATCCCGATCCATATCCTTCTCTACTTGTTTCAAATCCTTCCCGGTGTTCTCCGCAAAAATTTCCGCCAACCGCTTCTTCAGATAAATCCCTTCTTTCAAAGCAATCTCCTGGTCCGTAATCTTCCCTTCCGTTCCAGAACTTGGCTGATGAATCATAATCCTTGCATTTGGCAGCACAAATCTCTTTCCTTTTGTACCACAGCTCAGCAACATCGCCCCCATCGAAGCTTGCAAACCAATCCCAATCGTTTGCACATCTGGCTTAATATAATTCATTGTATCAATAATTGCCAGCCCATCATACACTGACCCGCCAGGAGAGTTAATATATAGCTTAATGTCCCGTTTTGGGTCCTCATTTGCTAAATACAACAACTGTGCCACTACTAAGTTTGCCGTATGTGCATCCACTTGTTCCCCTAAAAACACAATTCTATCATTCAGCAAACGTGAATAAATATCATACGCCCGCTCACCCTTTGGTGTCTCTTCTACTACCGTTGGTACTAAATAATCTTTACTTAAAATCTCTTTCATCTTTTCTCCTTATTGCTCTTCATTATCATATGGCTCATGTATAGTGTAATGCGAATTCAACGCATCCCCTAGCTCACCTAAATCTTTTTGATTCATCTTATACTCCTCTACTAAATTATTATTCCTCTCTATTTCCTTATTTAAGCTCTCCCGCATTTCGTCTAGACTCACTCGTTCTGCTTCCAACTGCGCCCGCTTTGCCCTAAAATCCGCTTCATCCACAAAACACCCTGCTTGCGCTGCACACGCATTAAACTCTTCAATCGCCTGTTCTAACGCACTAATTCTCGTCTGATAGGCCTTTTGCCCCTGTGCTAATTCTTCTTGTAGCTTATCCAACTCCTCTTTAATTTCTTCGTTCTTTTGTTTCAGCTTGTCAAACGGCGCCTGATAATTCTCATAGAAATCTACAATTACCAATCTATCTTCAAAATACTCTTTATAATGCTCTTCTAAACCATTAGGAATCTCGCGTAATTTCGTCCCCACCCGAGTATATAGCTCTTCTAGTTTCGCTTCATCTGCATATAATCTTAGTTCCTCTGCTGCCCACTCCGCTTGCTGTTGCGAAACCTCCTCTAGCCAACCTTTTACCTTCTCTCTTTCACCATTATTCATCCGCTTCCACGCTGCATGTAATAGTTCATGCGCCGCCGTCACTTTGTTAGAGTCCTTTAAGTCTTCTCGTGTAACTTCATAGATATAGATTCTATCATTTACATAGCACCCCAATAGCGCTACTTCCATCTTCTCATTTTGGCAATGCTCATTAAAACTCGTTGCCGACTCTAACGCTGGCTGAGTAGCCAAGAAAATCCGCCTGCCCTTGCTTGTTAATGCCAAATCCTGCCGCAGAGTACGTATTTCATCGCTTTCTTGATATTGCATGCTCTTCAGCGTATCTCGCACTAGCGTCGTCTGTGCTACCGCATATACCCCTAATAGCACTAGCGACGTCACCAAAACCGCCACGATCTCTCGACTTCTGCTTTTGTTCTCTACCGGCATTTTACCCGTTTACTACCTTCAAAGTTAACTTTCGCTCACCATCTTTCGTCTTTTCTCGTGCCAAACCAATCTTTGCAATATTTCCCTTCTCTAAGCTACCGCTAATCATTGCCTCCGCTAGCACAGTCTCTATTTTATCCTCGATTACCCTGCGGAGCGGCCTTGCTCCATTCTTCGGGTCATAACCCTTTTCTATTAGGTATTTCCGCACTTCTGGCGTTACCTGCAACCCTAACCCCTTGGTCGCCAAGCGCTTCTTTAATTCCTCTATCATATTATCAAAGATCTTTTCCACGTTCTCTTGCGTCAACGGATGAAACACCAAAATCGCATCTAGGCGGTTAATTAGCTCTGGCTTCATTACTTTCTTCAGCTCACGCTGCGCCACTTCGCGGCTTTCTTCATACTCATCTTCCAGTTTCTTCTTATCACGCAAAGATCCCGCCGTAAATCCAAACTCATTATCCTTATACATCTCATTCGCCCCCAGATTAGAAGTTAGAATCACGATCGTATTATTAAACTTTACTTTATTCCCTTGGCCGTCAGTCAATACACCATCCTCCAAGATCTGCAAAAGCATATTAAAGACCTCTGGATGCGCCTTCTCAATCTCGTCAAATAATACTACCGAGTATGGTTTCCTCCGCACCGCTTCAGTCAATTTTCCACCATCTTCATAACCCACATAGCCCGCAGGCGCCCCTACTAGTCGCGATACGTTATGCTTCTCGCCAAACTCACTCATATCTATCTTAATCAAAGCATTCTCCCCGCCAAACACTTCTCTTGCAATCACCCTAGCAAGTTCCGTCTTGCCCACACCTGTCGGCCCCATAAAGAGAAAACTCCCAATCGGACGTTCTGGATCCGCAATTCCGCTTCTTCCCCGCCGAATCGCCTTTGCCACCGCCTTTACTGCCTCATTCTGCCCTACTACCGACTTTTTAATATGATCTTCTAGCTTACCTAATAGCTCCAGCTCCGACCCATGCACCTTCGCTACTGGTATACCAGTTTTCAAAGAAATCGCCAATGCTAAATCATCTTCCGTCAACACCGGCGGCTTCTCCGCACCATTTTTCTGCAAATCTTTCAGCTCTTTCTTAATTTGCTCAGCCAAAGTCTTCAGGTTCGCTGCCCGCTCAAAGTCCTCATTCTCCGCAGCTTCTTCCATTTCTTCTTCATGCTTCTTCAGCTGCACTTTCAATTTCTTTATATCCGAACCACCATTTTTATCCGCCGAAACTTTCGCAATTGCCGCTGCCTCATCTAATATATCTATTACCTTATCCGGCATAAATCTATCATTAATATATCTACCCGACATATTAATTGCCGTCTCCAGCATTTCGTCTGGAATTTCCACACCATGATGTTTCTCGTAATGCTTC
This sequence comes from uncultured Candidatus Saccharibacteria bacterium, assembly GCA_964443395.1. Taxonomy (GTDB): domain Bacteria; phylum Patescibacteriota; class Saccharimonadia; order Saccharimonadales; family Saccharimonadaceae; genus Nanosyncoccus. Next base: position 57,222 of record CAYUCN010000001.1, read on the forward strand.
TTAATGCCTTTCAAAATCTTCAGCGTTGTCTCGCGACTCGGTTCCTCTACCATCACCGTCTGGAACCGCCGCGCCAAAGCTTTATCTTTCTCAATATATTTACGGTATTCATCCATCGTCGTCGCGCCAATTAATTGCAATTGTCCCCGTGCTAGCGCTGGTTTCAAGATATTTGCTGCATCCATCGTCCCCTCACTTGACCCTGCACCCGAAAGTAAATGCAGCTCATCAATAAAAAGGATAATATCATCATTCGCCACTGCTTCATCAATAATCCCCTTTATTCGCTCTTCAAATTCTCCCCGAAACTTCGTCCCTGCCACAAGGTTTGACAAATCAATCTGGAAGATCCGCTTCCCTACCAATATCCCCGGCACATCATCCTTTACAATCCGCTCCGCCAGACCTTCCACAATCGCCGTTTTACCTACACCAGCTTCACCAATTAATACCGGATTAGACTTCGTCCGCCGGCTCAGCACTGTCACTACGCGCTCAATTTCACGTTCCCGCCCAATCACCGTATCCAGCTTGTCATCCTTAGCCATTTCTGTCAAATCTTGGCCATATTTCTTTAACCATCTTAGCTGCCCACCCTTACGGTATTCTTTCTTCTGCTCTTGGTTGCGCTCATGTTCCGCCTGCTCATCTAGGACTTTTTCTACTTCTTCCGCCAGTTCATCTAAATCTACCCCCATTTTACTCAGCAATACCGCCCCCCGCGAGCTCTGCTGATTCACCAAAGCGCTTAAAATATATTCTGTACCAATCGTCCGTGAACCCTTCTCCGTCGCAAAATGATCCGCCATCCTTAGCGTCAATACTGCCGACTCCGACAGCGACATCATCGCCATCGCCGACCCACCATTCACTTCCGCCGCATCCTGGCCCAAAGCTTTCTCTGCTTTCTGGATATCCACATCATATTTAGCCAAAATCCGCGCCCCCTCACTTGCATCCTGCGCCAACACCCCCATCAGGATGTGTTCTGTCCCCATATAACCATTATTATATTTCTTGCTAAATAAATCCGCCTTCTGCAGCGCAAACCGCGCGTCTTCCGACAGCCGATTCATCATTTCACTAAATTCATTTTCCATACTCTATATCTCATTTTATCATAATTATGCCACTTTGCTCCACACTGGACGTAGTTAGTTTCGGTGCAGTACAAGGAGGCGGCGAAGCGCGGAACGAGCCGTACTAGAAGTACGGTGAGTGAGCACTGAAGCCTCTGACGCAGTAATGCGCGAAAATAACACGTCCGCTTAATAGCATTATAGCTTACTAGCACTCATAAGTCAAGAGTGCTAATTTAATCTTCTATTATAGTCTGTTCTCAATGTTTGATACCTTTTGTGTAGAATAGTCTAGTACGAAGAAAAGTTGAAGCACGGAATGAGACATACTAAATGGTACGTCGAATGAGTACTGGAGACTTTGACGAAGTAATAGGCCGTTATTCGCAAAAGCCCTCAGTAATTAACAGAGCTATACTCTGTTAATTACTGGAATAACTATTGGAGTATGGCCAGTAGCATCAAAGAGAATATGCGTCACATCTTCCTTAATTTCCTCCTTAAACGCCTTCATATCGTCACCCTGTAATTTCTCCGTCCGTACCCGCAAATAATGCCGAATCTTCGCTACCAGCTCTTCCGAATTATCTAGATAAATAAAGGCTCGCGACACAATATCCGGCGTCTTCACCAAGCGATTATTTTTCTTACTCATCGTCAAGACAATCACAAAGATCCCCTCACGCGAAATATGAATCCGGTCTTTTACCACCGCCTCATGCACCGGCTTGTCCGCATCATCGTATAGCTTATTGCCTACATGGATCCGTCCATTTTTCCGAATTGTCTGGTCCGGTAATAACTCCACAATATCTCCATCATCCGTCACCAAAATCCGCTCGCGTTTCATGCCCACCACGTTCTCCGCCATTTCCGCATTATGCTCTAGCATATAGAACTCTCCGTGATATGGCACGTAATTAGCTGGATGTAATCTCTGCACGAACTCCACATGATCCTCAAAATACGCATGTCCAGAAAGATGCAATGGCCCCAAATTAGTAATATGCGTTTTACCATTTTGGATCACTTCCGCGCCCTCACGCAACAAACCGTCCACCGTGTTCACCACATGCGGCTCGTTTCCCGGAATCGGATTACTGGAGAAGACTATTACATCGCTACTTTTAATCTTGATATACTTATGCGCGCCACTCACCATCCGGTTCAGCACCGCATTTAGCTCCCCCTGCGACCCCGTACATACCACTGTCACTTTATCGTCCGGCAATTTTACGATATCCTCCATCTTCATAATGGTATCCTTCGGCACTTTTATCACTCCCGTACGCAAAGCCACCTCTACGTTGTTCAGCATCGAGAACCCCGCAAAAGCCACTTTCCGCCCACGCTTTGCCGCCTCCTCTAGTACTAGCTCAATCCTCTTAATCTGGCTAGAAAAACAGCTCACAATCACCCGACCATTCGCGTAATGGTCCATCACTCGCCCTAGATTCTCTCCTACATCATATTCTGAATGCGGATGCCGCCCCGGGCTATCAATATTCGTGCTTTCATTTACCAATAGCGCAATCCCCTCTTTCTTCACAATCTCATCAATCCGCTTAAAGTCTGTTTGCGTACCTAGCGGCTTCTCTTCCCGGCGCCAGTCCCCACTAAAATAAATCACTCCGTTTGGCGTCCGCACCACGATCGCCGTATTTCCCGGAATCGAGTGTAGCGTATGAATAAACTCCACGCTAAGATGCTCACTCACCTTAATTACTTCATTCTTTAATGGATCTACTGGCTGATAATTTAACTCCGGCACATCGTCCAGCTCTGCCATCTGCCGCTGAATCATCCCAATTGTAAACGGCGTCGCATAAATCGGCGTCAACGCTCCAAACTTTGGCAACAAATGTCTACACGCCCCAATATGATCTAGATGAGCATGGGTAAAACAAATCGCCTTTACCTTGTCTTTATTGTCCTCTAAATACTGAATATCTGGTACCATATAGTTCACCCCTGGATAATCCGCCCCGGCAAACAACGATCCCATATCAATAATGATAATCTCCCCCTTGTACTCTAAGATAGTCATATTTTTGCCGATACCAAACTCCCCCACCCCGCCCATCGGGATAATCCGCACCGCCTCTGGGTCTGGCCGCGCCGCTCTCAACTGCGCATTTGTCACCTGATTACCGTTATAACCATTATATCGGCTTTTATTCACCGGCACTCCAATGATATGCTGCGTCGCCTGTGCGTTCACATCCTGCGATAGCATCCGCTGGTGATGCACCATTTCCCCCTTGCGCACCGACACGCCTAAGCCTACCTTCTTATTCGCACTAGCCGACTGCGCTTGACCTTTCTGACCAGCACTCTTCGCGCCCTTGCGCGGCGTCGCTTTAGCCTTTGCGCTACTTTTAGATGTTTTACTAGCCGCCTTGCTCGCGTTACGCCGTTTTACCAAGGCCGCATCCTTTCCCCCCTCTGCAAAATTTGAGTTAAAATTACGCTTCTGCGCCTCCTCAAACTGTTTCTTAATATCTGGCAACCGCTCATCACGCATTTTCATCAAACGAGCACGTCGCTCTGCTTCTCTATTATTCATATCTTTCCTCGTTATTTTTATCCAATCCCCCAAAGTCCAATCAGATATTACTATTTTAGCAAATTTTCGCCCAAAACACAAGGTTTGCCCACCTCTATTCTACTTATAAAATCACTCTAGTTTTTCTATTCTTTATCTTAATTTTATCAAGAAAGTCAAAATCAAACCTTGACGTCAGACTCAAATCCGCGTCTTATGCCTTCATTCTAGCACACTCTCCGTCATTTGTCAAGTACTTAAGCCCATATCGGTCTTGTTTCTCAATTAACAATAAAAATGAGTAGTTTATGCTTAAGTTATGAAGACACAAACAAAAACTACT
>CAYUCN010000002.1:0-58437 GCA_964443395.1 uncultured Candidatus Saccharibacteria bacterium
CTCCTGTGCATTTGCCCTACTTTTGTTAGGCGGGATATGTATTAATCCTACTGGGCTTAGCAATAGTATGAATGGTGGTATAGGTAGTAATGGCAGTGCTTATGCAGAAGAAGGTTTGGATGCACAAGCAGATGGGATGAGCGTATCACTCACCATGGATGGGGATGCAAATACACTGACAGATAACTCTAAAGCTGGACAAGTAAACTATATAAGTAGTGGGTTTACCGTAACTACGGCTAATGTAGATGGCTATAATGTATATGTACAAACAGCACCAGGAAGTACTAATAAACTCACAAATGGAAACCTCACAGTAGACTTTGTAAAGGTAGATACACCAACAAGTGAGTTTACGGATAATACTTGGGGATATGCGGTAGATAGTACGGGAGCAACACCGGAGAACTTAAAGTATAATCCAGTACCAGATAGTGCTACTACAGCACTAAACCCAGCATATTCTTCTACGTCCACAGGAGAAACCAGAAACTTTACCATTAACTTCGCTACTAAGTTTGGAGCCAATGCTACACCAGGACATTATACTACTGGTATCCTGCTTTCTGCGGTGGCGGGGGCGGAGGAAGTAGTGGAGTTTCCAGGGTTTAACTCTATAACGTATATGCAAGATATGAATCCTACTGTTTGCGCTAATGCTGCTATTGGAGAAACCAAACAACTCATAGATACAAGAGATTTAAAAAAATACTGGGTTACTAAACTGAAGGATAACAATTGCTGGATGACGCAGAACTTAGACTTAGATATACCTGCGACTGGCCTTGAGACTGGTGACACAGATTTGACTGCTAATTGGAACAGCGATTCTACTACTAAGCCTGTAGCTACTCAAGCTACTGACGCTGGACCCAGTGGTTTTAGAGGTACTAATACTGTAGCTTCATATGATCCTGGAATTAAATATTGTAGCGAAAATACTACAGATCAATGTAACTTAACTACCAGTAGCAATAATGGGCATGATGCGGTAGGTAATTATTATTCTTGGATGGCTGCTACGGCGGGGACTGGTAGGGGTCTATATGTTGAAGGTGATGTAGCTAGTGGCAGTGTTTGTCCTAAGGGATGGAAGTTACCTAGTAGCGGGATTGATAGTGATGGTCAGGCTACCATAGCGAATGGGTCGTTTGGTGGATTAACTATTGCATACGGAATAATCAATAATGCGGTAGGTAGCGCTATGTTAAGAAGTGCTCCACTTTATTTTGTTTATAGTGGGCTTATAGATGACAGTTCTTTTCTGTATGTTAGTTCTCGTGGTTACTGTTGGTCGTCTGTATTTTCTAGTGAAGGTCGTATTCGTAGCTTAGATTTTAGAGCGGATAATGTTTATCGTTCGGGAGTTTACGATTCTTTCTTAGGTTTTCCAGTTAGATGTATGGCGAGATAGAGGGGGATTTTGACGGAGGTTTATTAGCAAGAAAGTGGAGGAGTTTTGCAAAACTCTGGAAATTCTTGCCGATAGATGAGGTATAAAAATATAGGGCTGGGGCGGCCCTATATTTTTGACATATATAATATATGGTAGAAAAGTTATTGGGTGTTGCGGCGGGAGCGCCAAGCGGTGTACTCTTGGATGAGGGGGATTTTGCTGAGGTATTGGTTCCACATGCCGGTGAGGCCTTTGCGGGTGTCACTGGGGTCGCCGTAGTTGCCGGCTTGGGTGCTGTATTCGTAGAGAGGGGTGAGCATGTCGCCGGCGGACATCCAGTCGCGGCGGCAAGCGCAAGAAGTGACAGGCGAGATGATTTCGATATTACTAATCCAGGCGCGGCCCCAATCATCGCTGCAGAAGACCCATTGAGATTGACCATCTTGAGAGGCAAAACCGTGGACGGAAATCTGGCCGGCGAGGGTAGAGTATGAGGTGAACTCGGCGAGAAGGGCTTGGAAATTAGGAGCCATTTCGCTATTAACAGAGAGAAGTTGGGGAACGTTTTTGATTTTGCCACTAGGCTGCCACTGGGAGCGGATAGGTTGCTGATCAACTTCTTGATAGAAGTCGCCACGCATTTGACCTTTATTAAGAGAATTACGATAATCTTGGGGTGTATTATAACCATAAGTGGTGCCAGCGAAGAGGAAATCAGCATTGACGGTAGTAAGCTCGCGGAAACCCTGAGATTTAATGAGGTCGGCGAGGCGGTCTTGGAGGGTGAGGGGAAGGAGAGTAGAGAGGGGGCTGTTAGCTTCGCCGATTTGGCTCATGCCTTCGCCGTGAGGACCGCGAATGATGTCGGGGGCGTAATGCCAGAGGCCGGTTTTAGGGTTGATATAGAAACTGCGAACCTTGATAGTGTCTTTAGTGGGAATAAAGCCAAGAATAGCACCGCGACCATCACTAAGCTGGAAAGGAGTGGAGAGGATGAGGTTTTGCCCGTCAAGGGTGAACTCGTAGGCGGGGACGAGACCGCTGTTTAAAAGGTTGGCGGTGGTGAGGCGGTAGTCATTATGATCTTGTTTCCAGGGGTCGCCTTCGATAACGGCGCGGTTTAGGAGTTCGGCGCTGCGTTCGTTGGTGAGGGTAGCGAAGCCCTGGACACTGGCGGCAGTAGGAGTGATGGCTTGGATGGCCTGGGTTTGGTCGGTGAGGCTGGTAGAAGATTGAGCTGGCTCGGAGGGAGTAGTGGAGGGTTGAGCGGAAGTTTTATTCTGTTGCTCGGAGATGATGGCGTTGATAGCGGAGGTTTCTGGATCGGGCTGGGTGGTGAGCTGCGAGACGGGTTTGCCAGAGAGGAGGAGGATTTGCTGATAATAATCCCAGCGGCGGCCGTAGAGAGCTTGCTCGAGGTGGTCCATAGAATCTTGGTATTCTTGGAGCTGATCAGGGGTGGCTTGGGCGGTAATGCCAGAGATGAATTTTTCTCGGAAGTTAGCAAAGCCAAGGGGGGTGCGGTAGTCGGGCTGGTTCTTAGTGGGTTTACTGAGGAGATTCTTGAGGTCGGCGGCGCTGACGTTTTGCCAGTTGCTGGCGTCGTAACCGGTGAGGACGGCGAGGATTTGCTTCTCGCGGGGCTGGGTGCTGATAGTTTGGAAGACTTTCTCTGGGGGATTATTAGAATCTTGCAGAGGAGACATGACTTGTTGTAAAAATATATCGAGATCTTGCTCGCTGATTTTGCCGGATTTGAGGCGATTAATGACATCTTGGCGTTGCTCAGGAGTAGTGGTAATGTGATCGTGGGGGATGGAACTGGCGTCTTGACCGTTGCTAAAATAGGTGATGATTTTGTTCTGTAAGGTGTCGTCGGCGGCAGTATGAGGCTGATTAGCGACGGCTGAGGCAGTTAAGATATTATCTTGAAGATTTGACTTTTTGGATTTCCCACTCTTTTGTTTACCAAGCATAACCTTATTGTAGCAAATGAGAAGGCTTATGTCTAGGATGAAATATGCAAAAAAGTATTGACAAAATGCTTATGGTGTGCTATAATGAAAGGGTAGGGTGAGAGATTACCCTTAGCGTAGTTGTGATTAGTGGAATAACGGTTACAGCTATAGGTACATTAAGATAGCGTTTGCGGCTAAGTGAGCATGAGCAAGTTGAAGAAGATTTAGAGTGTAATTGGATCGTTTAAAAGGAGATACTGGCTGAAGCTGGTGCTTAGTTAGCCGTGAACGCAATGGTTCGCGAGCTAAAATAGGGGGAATTTAGTATGTATAAACTGAAAGAGTTCGGAGCTGTTCTGGATAATGTTCAGACGGAGATCACCTTTATGGCGGAGTCGTGCGACTTGCGCGACGCCGGCGTGAAGCTCCGCGAGAGTATTAGTGAGTTTGGGACCTTGAACAGATCCCTGCTGGCGGCGCATCCGGCGTGTGCGGAAGCTCTTGGCATTGACGGGAGAGCGCATACGGATGTGCGAAAGTTCCGTGATGAGCAGGGCCTGAACGACTACATCAGCTATCTGCAGATGCTGGTGGAGCGGGCAGCGCGGCTGACGCCGGAGTACGTACCGAAGTTTGACTGTGGACAGGGTAGCTTTACCTATACGACCGTGAGCGGTCGGGGAACGGTGACGCTGTTTCGGTCTGGTGAGGGCTGGTATATGGGCGGGAGAGTGACTCTTCCGAGCCGGATGCTGGCTTGCAAGATCCGGGAGCGACTCCTGAATAAGGGCGTGGATGCTCGGGTGAACTGAGGCTTTAGTGAAAAGTTTTATTGATTTTTGCTGAGGTGAGCAGGTACTGATAAATTGTTTTAGTGAGGTGAATCATGGAAGGCCCCCGGTTTGGGGGCCTTTAAAAAATATTGACAAAAAGTGACTTTTAGGGCTGTTCAAACGAGAAGAAATGTGCTATAATGGGTGTGTTGTGAGAGATCACAATGCTCATTTTCATTGTCAAGTGAGTATTGGCGTAGATTTCTTCGGAACTTTGCAAAGATACTCACACAAAGGAAATGTACAATTTATACAGGTATGTGCCCGTAGCTCAGCTGGATAGAGCGTTTGCTTGCGGAGCAAAAGGTCGTAGGTTCGAATCCTGTCGGGCATACCATAATTTCTTGCTAGAATCCGCCATTTTGGCGGTTTTTTGTAATGTGTTAAAGTTTAAATTTTTGATAAAGAAATGCATTTAGGAAAGATTTTAGGGTAAAATTGGGGGATTTTTGTATTTTCTCTGATTTTTGTGGTACAATAAAGGTATGAGAAATACTGCGAAACTTTCTGGAGGTAAGACGCGACTACGATTGGAGCGGGCGAAGGTGAAGCTCTTGGCATCTTACTATGGGCATCCGGCACGAGATTTACGATTAATTTGTATTACGGGGACGACGGGAAAGACGGTGGTGGCGCATTTTGTACATGAGATTTTGCGGGTAGCAAGTCAGCCGGCGGCGATTTTGGCGTCAGATAATATGATTAAAGCTTCGGTGTTGCATAAATTTTTGAATGATGCTTGGAAGGCGAAGGTGACGTATGCGGTAATAACGGCTCCGGCGGCGGCGCTGGACTCGGAGGTGTTCTATGGACTGCCGATTTATACGGCGGCGTTGACGGATTTTTTGCCGGGGAATATTAGTGACGAGGAGGCGAAGGCTTATCTGGAGGCAAAGTCGACGTTGTTTAAGATGGAGCCGGAGGTAGTGGTGTTGAATCGGGATGATTTGCATTATCCGGAGTTTGCGGGATTTAGAGGAAAGAATGAGACATTGACGTATGGGGCATCGTCGGATTCGGATATGCAGATAGAGTATTCTAAACTGTACAGGAAGGGGGCGGAGGCGAGTTTGAGATTTGGAAATAAGGATTTTACGGTGGCGAGCTTCTTGACGGGAGAGCCAGCGGTGTCTTATATGGCGTGTGCGGCAGCGATTGCGACGGCTCTGAATGTTGCGCCGGGGGTAATTGCGGAAGGTATTGCCAATTATGAACCCAAGGAGTAAGTGAGAGCCTTTACGTATAGCACTACATTACGGCGTCAGAAGTTCCGGTGTGATGCGACGGGTGCTACCTCGCAAAAGAAAACAAGTTTTCTTTTGGTTTGGTTCCTACAGATGGACGGTTCTGCCTTGTACTAGGGTACTTTACGTCAAGGGTACGTATATTTATGGGAAATATGGTTGTGGTAATAAAATTATAAGTGGGGTGGAAGGATTTGATGAAAGATTTTGATTATATTGATAAAAAAGTAGTTTATTTGGATGCGGCGTGTCAGAGTTTGCGGCCGAAACCGGTGGTAGAGGCGATGCGGAAGTACTATTTTGAACATAATTCTTGCGGTGAGCGAGTGAAGTATCCGTGGGGAGAGAAAACGGATGAGCTGGTGGAGGGGGCGAGGCAGAAGGTACTGAAATTATTAAAACTAAAAGGGAAGGATTACTTTGTTTCTTTCACTTTGAATACGACTTACGGGATAAATCTAATTTTGAACGAAATAGACCCGAAGTATATTAAAAAAGTGGTGACTTCGGATATTGAACATAACTCACCGTTTTTGGCGACGATGGCACTGAGTGAGCGATTAGGTGTGCCGAGGGTGGTATTAAAGCGGAATGATGATGGAAGCTTGCCGCTAGAGGAAGATTTTGAGGGGGCGGTAGTAGTGGTGAACTGTGCGGCGAATTTTGATGGGCGGCAGTTGGTAAATATCAAAGACGTGGTCAAAAAGGTACATCAGGACGGAGGAATAATAATTATAGATGCGGCGCAGGCGATGGCGCATTATCATGAGATCTTGGAGAAGACGGATGCGGATGCGGTGTGTTTCTCGGCGCATAAGATGTATGCGGCGTCGTTAGGGGTGATAGTGGCGAGGAGAGATTTGATTAAGAAGTTACGGTTGAGTTTTGTAGGGGGTGGGATGGTAGATGACGTGTTTGAGGATAGGTATCTGCTGAGTGCGGAGAATAAGGATCACGCTTATACGATTTTTGAGCCGGGGTTGCAGGCATGGGCGGAGATTATATCGCTAGGGACAGCGATTGATTGGCTGGAAGATAGAAAGAAGAAAGATAAGGAAAGATTGAAGGCTTGTACAAGGGAATTGGATGAGTTTTTGCGCGGTAAGAGCAAAGTGCATATGATAGGGACACAGGCAAATCCAACGATGAGTTTTTATGTAGAAGGAATGGATTCACATTTGTTGGGTTCGGCGTTGGGTAAAGAGGGGATAATGGCGAGAGCAGGGTATTTTTGTGTACATTATTATCTGGATAAGGTAAGAAAGTTGCCGCCGCTAGTGAGGTTTTCTCTAAGCTATGCGACGACGGAGGATGATATAGATAGGGTGAAACATGTCATGAAGAGGTTATAAAGGTATTGCTTTTTGCGGGGAGATGTGCTATGATGGTAGTATAAGGTTATAACACAAAAATGCAAGATAAAGATCAATCAGTACAAGAGAATGGTAATACTGCGGTGTCGGCGGATGCTGTGACAGTGGCGGCAAATAAGGCGGCGCAGAGTGATTTTGTACAGAAGATAATAGATAAGATTAAGCATTCGGAAAATATTTTAATAGCGTTGTCGCGGGATCCTTCGATAGATGAGATTGCAGCAGCGATCGGTTTGACGGTATATTTGGATAGTAAGCAAAAACATGCGACGGCGATTTATTCGGGACGAACGCCGGAGAATTTGGCGTTTTTGCAGCCGGATGCAACTTTTGAGACGAATACGGATAGTTTGCAGGATTTTATTATTGCTTTAAATAAAGATAAAGCGGATCACTTGCGGTATAAACTGGAGGGGGATTTTGTAAAAGTATTTATTACACCGTATAAGACGAATATTACAGAAGATGATTTGACGTTCTCGCATGGGGATTATAATGTAGATTTTGTGATTGCGATAAATGTACCTTCGGCGGGGAACTTGGACGAAGCGTTGCGCGAGCATGGGCGAATAATGCATGATGCGAGTGCGGTGAATATTACGACTGGGCAGCCGGGAAGGTTTGGTGAGATTGAGTGGAGTAATCCGGTGGCGAGCTCGCTATGTGAGATGATTACAGAGCTGATTTTTGCGATGCAAGGGGATGACGAAACTCCGCTAGATAGGGATATAGCAACGGCGCTTTTGACGGGGATTGTGGCGGCGACAGATAGATTCTCTAATGAGAGGACGAATTCTGATACTTTGAGTATTGCGTCGCGGTTGATGTCGATGGGGGCGGATCAACAGTTGATTTCTAGTAATGTAAAGGGGAATGAGATTATCCGGAATGTGAATGAGCAAGGTCTGGGAATGCAGACGGCGCATAATGCGAAGGATAAGCGGACTAATTTGACAGTTGACCATGATGATGACGATAAAACCGAACGTAAGCCGGTGAATCCGTATGCGAATATGGATCCAGCGGAGATAGCGAAGATGAATGCTAGCGAGAATGCTGGTATGAACCCGGCAGCGCAATTGGCGCCGAATTTGAACGGCGTAATGAATAGTCCAAGTCCGCAGACGATGGTGAGCGATACGAACAATGTAACGCCAGGGGATGTAGTAGTGCAGCCGGTAATACCGGGAGCGACCGTGAGCAGTAATGTGACGGCTGGAGCGGCGAGTGCGCCGTTGTCGACGGCAGTGACGCCTGCTGGGGGAGTGTCGGGAACTGCGGTGCCTGTAGCTATGACTACAGCGGCTCCGGTAGATCCAGGGCAGATGCAAATACCGAATACGCCAGTAATGGTGGGTCAGGCGTCAACGACTGGAGGGGTGAGTAATGCAGCGCCTGCGCCGGTGAGCCAACCTGCTGTAAGTGCTACGGCGCCAACTGCGGTGGCGAGCGGCGCGCCCGTGGAGAATACTGTGACGGCTGGAGTGCCAGATCCTGCGCAGATGCGGATACCGGTACCAGTAGCTGCGATGCCGAGTGCGGAGGTGGGGGTGACTGGAGCTACAGTTCCGGCACCAGCTCCGACTAGCGCTTCACGCTCGATGGCAATGGAAGTGCCAGTAGAGCCGACAGTAAAGCAAGTAGGTAATACGATACAACCGCCAGCAGCGAGTCCGCGGAAGGCGAAGAACTATGCAGAAATGATGGAACAGGCCCTAGCGGGGGAAGATGAACCAGCTCCTGAAGCGCAGCTAGCGCCAGATGCGGCGACGATGAGTTTGCCAGTGTCACCACAGCCAACAGCGATGCCGCCTGTGGCCGAGCCAGTAGCGAATCCGTTTAATAATACGATTTTGCCGCCACCGCCAGCACCAGGGGTAGGTCCGGAGATGATGCCGCCGGTGTTGCCGAAGGTGCAGATGTAGCTAGATTTATGTTATACGAATTTCTCAGCGTCATCTTTCATTTGCAATTAACTATAATTATATAGGTAAAGAGGAGAGGCGCTTAGTCTTCTTACTTCCTCAACCGACACGCAATTAAGTCTATACTAAATCATAATAACTTATTAGTTTACTATACGGTTTTTAGTCGGTTTCGGAAGTAAGAAGACTAAGCACCTATACCCTCTCCTCCTACTTAAGTATAGGAAAAGGTATAATTATCTAGCGACACAGCGGACGGAATTGCCGAAATTCCGGAGGCTAGTACTGGACGGGGTAACATTTTCACTATTGAAGTTCAAGCTATACGCAAGGCCAGCCGAGTCAGCCGTAGAAGACCAGTAAGTGCTTAGGAAGCCAGCACCACTCAGAGAACTACGAAAAACATACCCGCCACGGGCAAAATATAATGGCACAGCGCGTAGAGCAGTACTAGCAGCTGCGTTAGTAGTTGTAATGCCCTGGTTAGCCATTAAATATTTAAATGATCCACTCACTGTATTGTTATTACCATTTTCATCTCCACTTAACGGCAACTTCCACCCTTTTGGACAGATGCTAGAAGGTGCAATATCTCCATCATTACTTACACTGACAGCTGTACCAGCTGTAGCCGCTCCCCAGCTATAATAATTACCTTGGCTATCATGCCCATTATTATTACTGCTAGTTAAATTACATGCATCAGTAGTATTATCACTGCAATACTTATCTCCTGGATCATAATATTTTACCATATTATAATCACCAGTATCACTAGTCCATAGTCCCGAAGCTCCAGTTGTACTAGTCCAGCTACCTGCTACATCGGAATCACTAGCGGTTAGAGTTCTACCAGTATTATTTACATACAAGTCTAAATCCAAATTCTGGGTCATCCAACAGTTACCATCTTTGAGTTTTGTTACCCAATATTTCTTATTGTCCCGTATATCAGTTAGTTGTTTGGTTTCTCCAATACTAGCATGGTAGCATTTAGCTGAAGTCATGTCTTGCATATATTGGAGATTATCAAAGCCAGGAAACTCTAGTACCTCCTGCGCTCCCGCGGCGAGGGAAGTTGGAAACGAGTATTTTAAGATGATTATTAGACATTTAATGTAGAGCAACAATGAGGCAGTTGATAAAAAGAAGATTGAGATTTTTTACGAACTTGTGCTTGTCGGTTTGGTGAAAAGTGTGGTAGAATGGTTGGCTCGATGTTGCACGACATATGAAATTGCAAAGTTTAACAAGGATATGCTTGTTAGTTTTGTTTTATTTGTGCTACAATGCGGGTTAGAGCACGGATGGACTCGTTGTTTAATAGTTTAGTAGAGGGTGGAGCATTATTTTGGGAGGGAGGATTAAATAGGTAAGGAGGATGATGCAAAAAATCAGACACTTTTTATCAACTTTAAGAGAGTTAGTATTTAGGCGAGGCGACCATAGGCCGAGCGTAGATACAAAACAAAAGATCATTGTCATCAATGGAGATAATAATACTATTAACTTCAAAGATGACAACGATCTTCATAAATCCTAATTTAATTATACTTAACTAGTATGGTTGATGTCAAGCACATTTTTGTAGGAAATGGAGGCTGGCGGGGAGTCTGTGCTCTTTTTTGTTGTTATGAACGGGTGTAAGTTTTTTGTGCTGATTAATGAGTTGCAAAAAATCCCCAACGTGGCTGGGGGTGCTAGGATGGAGTGTCTAATTCATACAAAAGCATAGAAGGGCAGTAAGAACGAGAAGGCCGATTATAATGGCGATGATGGTTCCGATGATATCAATAACCATGTTGGCAGCTTTGTTGCGGTCGAAACTTTTTGAGGAGTTTTCTGTCTGGTTGGTGCTGGAAGTAGGCTGCGTGGTAGGGACGGGCGGAGCTTTTGGGGCGTAGCGGTAGATGCTGTGATAATTGTCAAGATTTAAGGTGCATAGTAAAGTCCTCCTAGTTTGGGTAAGTATAGTATATATTATATATTTTTGTAGTTGTTTTGTCAATAAGCGTGTAGCACGCATGATTGCTAAGGCTAAGTCTTGTGGTTTGGTGGGGATATGGTATTATAGATAATAATGGACACGTTGCCGCAACTAGGAGAAGATGAAATAATTTTGGTGGACAAGCCTGCTGGGATAAGTTCTTTTGGAGTGGTGGCGCGAGTGCGGAGGCAGCTATCTGAGAAAGCTGGTATGGTGTGGGTGAAGGGGAAAGACGGAATAGTGCGAGAGAAGCGCAAGAAGGTAAAAGTGGGGCATACGGGTACGTTGGATCCGTTTGCAACTGGATTGCTGATACTGTTGGTAGGGAAGGGGACGAAACATGCGAATGAATTCTTAAAGCAGGATAAGGAATATATTGCGAAGATTCGCTTAGGATATGTCTCTACGACGGGGGATTTAGAAGGGGAGATTACGCCGTACTGGGCGGAGAGTGAAATGAAAATCCCGACGCGCGCGGAAGTAGAGCGAGTTGTGAATAATTTTGTAGGGGAGATAGAGCAGCGAGTGCCGAATTATTCGGCGGTGAAGATTAATGGGCAGAGGGCTTATAAATTGGCACGCGAGGGGAAGCAGGTGGAGATGCCGGTGCGGAAAGTGAAGATTTATGAGATTGAGATTTTGAAGTATGAATGGCCGGAATTAGTGATACGATGCGAAGTGTCTTCGGGGACTTATATTAGGGCGTTGGGAGAGGACATAGGGAAGGCCTTGGGGGTAGGAGGATATTTGACGGCTTTGCGGCGGACAAAGATCGCGGATTATCGTGTGGAGGATGTTATGGCTAGATATGATCTTGGCAGATAAGGTATATATTAATTATTAGGGTGATTTTGCAATGATTCTGTAACAAAAAACCTCCTGATGGAGGTGTTTTGTGCTATTTGCGGAGTCCGAGCTCAGCGATGGTCTTTTTGTAAAGGTCGAAGTTGGTGCGTTCGAGGTACTTTAAGAGTTTCTTGCGCTGACCGACCATTTGCATAAGACCGCGTTTGGCCATGAAATCGTGCTTGTTGTCCTGGACGTGTTTGGTAACTTCTTTAATGCGTTCGGTTAAGATAGATACCTGCACCTCAGGAGAACCCACATCTTTCTTGCTGCGTGCTAGCTTGGCCATTGCCTTGGCTTTATTATCTTTGGTAATCATATATCCTCGATTATATCACATCTCTTCTCAATAGACAATAGGGAATGATGGGTTTTGTGGGAGTTTGTGAAGCTAGTTGTGGCGAGAGAGGTAGTGGTGATGAGTTGCGAGTAATTACTGAAGATACTGGACGTGGGGCTATGGAAGCTGGAGTGGTTGATAGATGTGAAGAAATGCCGAGCGAGACTGATAAAAACTGGCGATAAAACAAAAGCTAGAGAGATAAGGAGGGTAGTGAGGTTCTGAGTGAAATTAGGGAGGTGGAGTTTGCGATATTGCAGAAGAAGGCCGAAGCCGGTTAAGACGGGAACCATAGCCTCGACGCGGGTGAGGAGATAAAATGGGGCATAGATGAGGTAAAGGATTGCGGAAAGACCTTGGGCGGAAGGTGTGTTTTGGAAAGTGTAGCCAATGAGGATAGGGATGACGGAGGCAGCTAAGGTGATAATTCCAAAAATAAGACTGGCCTGAGTGAAGCGCTGGAGGAGGAGCGATGCTGCGTTGGGTTGGCGGTAGCTAGTGCGAATGAGATTGTAATAGATGGTGAGAAGAATGAAGGGTGCAAAGTTGACAATGGAGAAGGTGCCTACGCCGGCGATAGTAGTAATAATAAAAAGGGCAATGAGATGAGGCGATTCTTGAAAGATGACGGAATAGTGGGAGTGAAAGTATTGCTCGATGGCGAGGATGGCGAAAGTTTGCGTGAGGGTGCCGGTGATGATAGTTGCGTATTGTGATAGAGAGAATAAAAACGAGAAGAGGGGAACTCTGGGGAGGAGGCCGATAATAATAGTAATGACAGCAAAGACAATGTTGAGCGTAAAATATAATTGGAAATGATTAGGTGAGGCAGATGCATTAGCGGGAGTAGAAGCGTTGATTGAGGTGTTAGTGGGGAGAGTTTGATTAGATGAGTTGTGGTTCATAATTATTATTATAGCATATGATTAGAATTGGGCAGAGTAGATGCTAGCTTAGCTATAGATATGGAAAATGATGTGCGTTGGATGGATAATAAAGAAAAAGATCCCCCTCTGAGCAGAGGGGGATATATGATGCCCGACAGTTTAATCTGGGCGATTCGGTAGAGCTTAATTTCGCGTAAAAGCTCATGAATCGCCGACACGCCGGCTGAGAATAGTAAGAAGGAGAAAGGCTATCTCAGCAGTAGGAGGTGACGTACATGTAAGCTGGCTGATAGGGTGGCGGGTGGTACAGAGAGATTAAACTGCGGCGGAGGAGAAGGGTCTTATTGATGATGGATGCCGTAATAATCTGGTGTGGTGCCGGTCTGTCGGGCGGAAGTGTAGACTTCGTCTAAGTACGCCCGGATATCGTAAACGATCATTTCGCTGAGAGTGGCCATGGTGCGGTCAATTTCTGCTAAAGTCATGAGGCGGGGCGGGTCCTTTTTATTGCGGCGGGTGGTGCTGGCTTTACGAGAGGAATTGGTCCAGTACAAGCTAATGACGAGTTCTTCCGATCGTAGTTGGTTAATGGTGTATGAGAATGGGATGCGTGTGCAGCGGTTTTGGACCTGTTCGCCACTGGAGCGTTTGCGACGATATTCGCGTTCGCCGTCGGCGTCGCCATTGGCATATAGGTGTTTATACTGGTGCACAATATTGCTGATGGCGCATCTATTGATAGGAATGAGATGTTTTTGGCCGGATTCGTCAATGTAATAGGGGGCAGGGAGCCCTCGGATGGCGATCTGGTAGGCATAGTGCGGAGGGGTTTGGTCGAATGTGGTTTGCTGATGTGGATGTGATGAGGTTTCGGAATGCTCGCTCGAGGAGATTTTGTGTGGTCCAGTGACGATGGGTCTATTGAGGGCGGTGACGAGGGGGCTGGGTGTGTAGGAAGCAGCAGAAAGTAAGGTCATTTTTCTTCTCCATTTCTACTAAAGAACTATAAGCCTAAAATAGGCTCTATTTCTATTATAGCACACATTGGCTAAAAAATCAAGATTTTGGGCGGGTTTGGGATGGAAATGGTGGTAAAACTAGAAAATTAAGGGATTTTTATGCTATAATAGGGGAAGAAATGAGCGCATATTAATTAATATCAGGGAAGACCGCAGAGAAGAACTTTCATGATGTGAAGGCTGTTCTCTGATGTTTTCCCGAGGAAAGGATTTTTGGGATGGAAATTATTAATCCAAGTGGCAAGAAACCAATGAAGGTGGAGACGGAATGGCTAGGGCGGGAGCTGAGCTTAGAAATTAATAAGGTGGGGTTTAGATCGACGGCGAGCGTGACGGTGCGCTATGGGGATACAATTGTACTGGGTTCAGTGGTAGTGGGGAAAGAACCGGTAGAGCAAGATTTCTTTCCACTAACAGTAGATTATGAAGAGAAATTTTATGCGGCAGGGAAGATTAGTGGATCGAAGTTTATTAAGCGAGAAGGAAAGCCGAGCGATGATGCGATTTTGATTGGGCGGTTGATAGATCGGCCGATTCGTCCGCTGTTCCCGAAGAATTGTCGACAAGAGATACAAGTAGTGGCGACGGTATTATCGATGGATCCAGCTTTCCGGCCGGATGTGGTGGCGATGCTGGCGGCGTCGTCGGCGTTGATGATGGCGGGAGTGCCGTTTGATGGGCCGGTAGCGGGGCTAAGGATCGGGAGGATCAACGGGGAGTTTAAGGCATTCTTAAGTGAAGAAGAGCGAGAGAAATCTACGCTGGATTTGGTGGTGGCGTGCAAAGATGGTAAGGTAATGATGGTAGAGGCTGGTGCAGATGAAGTGCCAGAGGCGATGATCATTGAAGCGATGCATTGGGCGGTAAAGAACGTGCAGCCAGCATTAGATTTGCAACGAGAACTATGCAAGAAGGCTGGAGTGGAGCCAGTGGATTGCGAAATGCACTATACTGATGAGGAGCTGGCGGCGCAAGAAGCAGTGAATATATGGTGCCAGGGTAAGCTGGGCGCGAAGGTGCGGGGAAATGTTTTGGAGCGCCAAGAGAAGGTAGATGCACTGCGCGAAGAAATGAATGTTTATTTTGCTGGTGAGCTAGGTGAAGGGGCAACGGATGAGGAAAAGCAGGCAGATTATGCAGAGAGATTCCAGAAATTGTACGAGGCGGCGTTTGAGCTGGCGGTATTTAATGATGTACGTAATGGTATTATAAAGGATGGCGTACGTCCAGATGGACGGAAGTTAACAGAAGTACGGCCGTTATCGAGCGAAGTAGGTTTACTACCGAGGGTGCATGGGTCGGCGCTGTTTACGAGGGGTTTGACTCAGGCGCTAAATGCAGTAACCTTGGCGCCGCTGAGCTATGCGCAAGTAGTGGATACGATGGAGAACAATGACACGAAACGCCGCTACATGCATCATTATAATGCGCCAAGTTATACAGTAGGTGAGCCAGGTAGAGTAGGAGCGCCGGGTAGGCGAGAGATAGGACATGGCTATCTAGCAGAGCGGGCACTGTTGCCGATGTTACCATCAGAGGAAGACTTCCCCTACGCGATTCGGAGTGTGACGGAAATTATGTCGCAAAATGGTTCGACTTCGATGGCAGCGACTTGTTCGAGTTGTATGGCATTGATGGATGCGGGTGTGCCATTGAAGCGGCCGGTGTCAGGTGTAGCGATGGGGTTGATTATGGATAGTGAGACACCATATGTCTTGACGGATTTGATGGATGCGGAGGATTTTGCAGGGCACATGGACTTTAAGGTGACAGGTACAACAGAAGGTATTACTGCGCTACAGATGGATATGAAGGTGCATGGCTTACCGGTGGATGTGCTTGAGAAGGCAATTGAACAATCGCATGAAGGAAGGATGTTTATCCTAGAACACATGTTGAGCGTAATATCTGGGCCGCGGAAGAGCATTTCTAGATATGCGCCGCAGATAGAGAAGTTAAATATTAATCCAGATAAAATCGGAATGGTAATCGGTAAAGGTGGGGAAACAATTAATAAAATTACTTCTGAGACTGGTGCGATGGTGGATATTGATGATAGTGGGCTGGTAACGATTGCTGGCAATAATGCGGAGTCAATTAAGAAAGCGGTAGACTGGGTGCGTTCGCTAGTGGAAGAGCCGGAAGTGGGGAAGGTCTATGATGGCACAGTAGTGACGATTAAGGATTTTGGCGCTTTTGTGAACATTATGCCGGGGACGGACGGGATGTTGCATGTATCGCAGATTTCTGATAAAAAAGTGAAGAATGTATCGGATGTCCTAAAGGTAGGGCAGAATGTGAAGGTAAAGTTGACGGCGATTGATGATAAAGGGAGATTGTCGTTATCTATGAGGGGTGTGGAACAGTAGCTTTGCTATTGTTCCATGGAGAGAGCCTTTGCATATAGCAGCCTATTGCTGCGGCAGAGGCTCCTCTGCTCCTTCGCCGTACCTTAAGTACGGCTTAGTCCGCTGCTCGCCTCTTTCTTGCACTAGACTACTCTATGCAAAGGGTTCTTTATTTTGATGTAATCCTGCGCAAAAGGTTCGTACATTATGACAGAAGAACAATGTAAACCATCTTTACTTGGAATTCGCTCGCAAAGAGATTTACATTGTTTCTTTAATTTTTGCTAATAATGTTATATAAACGAGGTTATTCAGCGACGCAGCGGATAGAGAGGCCCATAGTGGAAGTTTCATTGTTGTAGTTGTTGAGACTAGTGGAGTACATGTCGAAAGCGCCAGAGTTTTTGAGCCAATATCTACCATTGCTACCAACTTTGTTTAGATTAGATGTATCTATGCGTCCGGCGTAGGTGAGATAGTATGGGTCTTTGGCGGCTTCGCTGCCTTTAGAAAGGCCTGATAGCTGAGTAGCATAAGTGGTTGGTAGGCCCCAGCCGGTAGGGCAGACGTTGCTGGCAGCACCGTAGGTATAGTAATTTCCTTGAGCATCGTGTTCGTCGTTGGTGCTTGTGGTGAGATTACATCCGCTGGTATTGCAATAATAGTATCCTGGGTCGTAGTATACGGCATATGAAGAGGGTGTAAAAGTGCCTGCAGGACTTTCAACTTTAGTGCCGCCGCCATTGTAGTCGAGATTTTGCGTCATCCAACAGAGCCCATCTTGTTGTTTGGTTACCCAATACCACATATTGTCTCTGGTATCACGTAGACGTCCGGTCATACCGATGGGGATAAATTCATTATCGCATTTGGCTTTGGTTAGCTCTTGCATAGTAGAATAATCAGCGAATGAGACGGGCAAGGTATGCGGCTCGACAACGAAACTAACTAGGACATTGGCTTGGTAGTGTCCAGGAACGGCGCCATTACCAAATCTGACGGCGAAGGCTAATTTGCCGGAGACGTCGGCTTGATGGTTGACAAGAGAATTGTCGGTTTTCATGACGGTTTGGGTGGTTAGCATGGGTTTATAGGTGATACCGCTGTTAATCATTTGAGTGTGATCACTCCAACCCCAGCCCCAAGTACTAGGCTGTATGTCACTCCCTAAGACTCCGGCAGCATCGACATTGCCAACTGTATAACTTCCGCTGTTACTATTTTTGAGAGAAGTGCTGCCATCAGCGTAGGCGATGGATAATGCGTAACTAGTAATACTGTCGGCATGTGCAGTGACAATGTGGCTACGATATGTCGTATGTATCATGTCGGCGTCGACACTAGCGTTAGGGTCCCCAGAAATGGAAAGGCTAATACCATGATCGTATGAACCTCCGGAGGTGCTGGATGTTTCGGCGTATACATTGTCATTGGTGGCGAAGTTGATTGGAGAGATGGCGACTAATGCGATGCCTGATAACCCTAATAAGCTGAGCGTAGGAAATATACGCATGAGCTTTGGTTTAATTTTTTTGGAATGTTGATTGGTTGATGTATGTTTTAGCATCAAAACCCTCCTTAGGTTAGATTTATGTTCCCCCTAGGAGGTGTCGATTAGTATTTTACAGTATCAAAAATAACCCTTGTATAAGTAATGTTTTGGATAAAAATACTAATCTAGATGATACCGTTTAGGGAATATCTATAAAAGGAATACTATGATTATATATATTACCTCAACTAATATATTCTAGATAGAATTTTATCTATGATAGCTTCTTTGAAAGGTCATTTTTTATAAGTAATAGAGGATACTATTGATACAAAAAACGACACCGTAGGGGTGACAAATTCCATACAAGGCGAACATTAGCTACTGCTTCTGCACAACCTTGACCTACGGTGCCGTTTCTTATGCAGAAACTTACAGTGTGGCCAAAGAAAAACCTTGTATGAAATTTGTCTCTTTTATTGTAGCATGGTAAAAGTGGTTTGGCTAGATGGATTTTTGTTTTTGATTAATGTTTGGGGTGGGTGAGTTTGCGCTGGGCGCGGTTGGCGCGGCGGAGCATTTGATAAAGGCGATGTTTAACTTTGTGGAGAGGTAAGTCCCAAGTGCCGGTGTAGTCGACTTGGTGGCCGCCAAAGGATTTTTTGTATTGAGTGAAGCCGTACCAAGGATGATGAGGGTCATCGGAGGTAGTGATGCCCCAAAAGTCGAAGGTGTGGGCGCCAGAGTTTTTGGCGTCGATAATCATTTGGACGAGTAAGATAGTGCCGGCCATGAGTTTGCGATGAGCGTCGTCGGTGGCGGCATGAGCATAATAGCGAGTGCCTTGGTAGTCGTAGATGAGGGAGGCGGCAATGGGTTGTCGTTCGTATTCAGCGATGTAGAGAGTGGCGAAGCCAGAGGTAAGTTGATTCTTGAGATGGGATTCGTCTTGAGGCGTGAAATGGTCGCGGGCACCAACGCCTTGGAGGAGAGAACTAAGGATGGTGATTTGCTCAGGGTCTTGAGTGGTACGGATGGCGATGTTTTTGTTTTGGTGATTGCGCCAGTGGCGGACTTTGGTCTTCTCGATGTCGGTAAGGATAGTATCTTGGGGCTGGGTGAGGTCGATAACCCAGGTATGGGCGGGCTCTAAATCATGAGATTTAATAAAGCCGAGGTTTTGCATGTCTTGGACGCTGATGGACAGAGTAGGTTCGACGCGGATGAAGAAAGCGTTTTGGTCGTGAGCAAGAGCTTTGAGGGAATCAATGGCGGATTGAAAGCTAATTAAATCTTTGGCAATGGGGCCGTAGGGGCAGAAGAGGTAATTGCCGAGTTTAGTATGATGGAGCTCGGCGAGTAGATAATAACCGTCACCGTCGCGCCAAAAGGTTTTGTAACCTTCGCGCTCGGAGAATTTTTGCCAGTCGGGTGATTGAAGTAAGTGAGGTTGCATATTAATATAATTATAGCATAACTGCGAGAGATGCGGAGGATTTTTATGATGAGAATGAAGGTGGTTTAGGTATGGAAAAGGCCCCCGCAGAGCAGGGGCCTAAATAGGAGGTAGTTTTTCCGTGTAGGAAAACGGACTAAGGAAAGTGAAACGAAAAAGTGTGGAAGGAATGCGCCCCGTGCGCTCTGCCTTGTTAGGGGCACATAGAGAGCCGTTTGCGATGTGACGGTCGTGATTGGCGCCTGCTAGCCAACGGCGTCGGAACGACCGTTGCCAGGTCTAATATGGACGTTGTCTGTGTGCAAGTGACAGATGGCGATTTGACTGGTTCCACTTTAGCACTGGCTTGGCGCCCACCTGATTCTGGGCGTCAATAGATGGCGCGAGGAAGACATTTCGCTCCCGCTGCGTATAGCTCCTCGAAGCCGATTACAATTCGAGAAAGGGTGTGATAGGCTGCATAGGGCGGTCACGAGCTCGGTAGGCATAGAAATGGTGCTGAGGAACTCTGTAAGTGTCGGGCTGACTACAAAGATCGTAAAAGCGTTGATGCTTGCCAAGTTTGCGGACAAACCGGGCAAAACAGCAAAAGCTTTTGCGGAATTGACGGCGGTAAGTTTGTGCGTGGTCGTGTGCAACGAGACGTCTGGTAGTCTGACCGGCCTTGATAGGGGCGGTCTCAGCGGAAGCTTCTGACGGAGTGGTGCAGTAGGTGTCCGCTCGATCAAGTAGCAATACCAAGACCAGGCCTCCTACCAAGGCGATTGGCCATCCGAACAGCATCAGAGTGAGCAACATGACGCCTGTAAGTAACGCTGCAGCTCGTCTAAGAGTGCTGATTCGCATGAATAGTGCTCCCTATGGTTGTCTTAGGATAGTGGTTCGCAATTACGCACGCATATTTTGTGTTTCTTGAGATATTGTCCTTTGGTATCTTGCTGGAAAAATGGCTGGATGAAACTGTTGTATTTGTGTCCGCACGGAATTTTTGTTGTCCATGCAAGTGCTCGTCGGGTATAGACTTTTGCGTGGCTTAGGCTTGCGCAGTATTAGGTTGGAAATGTTGGCCGTATCATTTGTATTACAGGTATTATATCCCTATGCTAGGGGACAAAAGTAGATTACGCGGCGCGAATGGGGTTGTTTTGGTACCGCAGGGCGAGAGCCTTGCTGCTGAGAATCTTTTTCCTATCCATTCGAAATTTTCACCTCCTATTGTTAAGATGCACTCGATGCCGGAGCAGGAGGAAAAGCTGCACGTGGCTTGCCGGTCCCTACAGCTTTTCTAATCCGCTAGCAAAGAGCATGTATCTATTCTAGCGCAGATAGTATATCTAGTCAAGGAGATTTTAAGGGAATATGAGGATTTTGTGAGGGAATGTTGTGTTTTAATATGGGCTATTGTGATTTTTGCTATAGAGAAGGACGTGAAAGGAATTAGTGAATAGGAGTGCGTGGGGCGATATTAAGAGTGTAAGGGCTGCTAGGCTGGACGCCAGAGAGGATTTCGTAATAGGTGGCGGCGCCGACCATGGCGGCATTATCACCGCTGAATTTAGGCGCGGGGAAGTAAATGGAGACATTTTGATTTTGGAACTTTTGTGTGGCTTTGGTACGGAGGAGTTGATTAGCGCTGACTCCGCCGGCGAAGACGAGATTTTTGACATCAGGGTAATGATTGAGAGCGAGCTGGAGCTTTTCTAATAAGATATCACAAGCGGTAGATTGGAAGGAGGCGGCGAAGTCGGATTTTTGCTGAGGGGTGAGATGGTTGGCTAGTTCGTAAGAGGGAGTGGTGATGGGTAAGTGACAGGCGGCTTGGACGGCGCGAAGGACGGCAGTTTTGAGGCCAGAGAAGGAGAAGTCGTAACCGTCGATTTTGGGATGGGGGAGGGGATATTTATGAGGGTTGCCATTTAGAGCACATTCAGCGATAGAAGGACCGCCAGGATAAGGGAGACCTAAGATTTTGGCGACTTTGT
Source organism: uncultured Candidatus Saccharibacteria bacterium (assembly GCA_964443395.1). GTDB lineage: Bacteria > Patescibacteriota > Saccharimonadia > Saccharimonadales > Saccharimonadaceae > Nanosyncoccus. The sequence goes on from CAYUCN010000002.1 coordinate 21,087, forward strand.
CGTAACATTCGCCGACAGCATCGTCTCTGGTGGTGCCGATGATGTCGTATTGATTGTGTGCGGGCATGTAGATGATCTGGGTATGGCCGCCAGAGATGACAAGGGCGAGGAGTGGAAAAGAGGGCGGATTATCATTGGCGAGCCAGTTGGAATAGATATGGGACTTAAGATGGTGAACGGCGTAGAGAGGTTTGTGCCAGAGGATGGCAAGCATGCGGGCGGTAAGGGTGCCGATGAGAAGCGAGCCGAGTAAGCCAGGCGCATAAGTGACGGCGATGTAATCGATTTGGTCTTTGGTAAGGTGAGCGTCGGAGAGGGCTTTGTGAATGACGGGGAGGATAGTTTCGAGGTGCGAGCGAGCGGCGATCTCAGGAATCACTCCGCCGTAAGCGGCGAAGATGTCGATTTGGGAGACGACGACGTTACTGAGAATTTGAGCGTTGTCGGTGATGACGGCAGCGGCGGTTTCGTCGCAGGAGCTTTCAATGGCGAGAATATTCATGGTTTAATTATAACATATCTTAAAGCTTTTAAAAGGGATGGAATGCGCGCTTGCTTTTTATCTGAAAGTTTTTTATAATGTAAATAATGAATTTTGCAAAAATAAAGGAGGTTTATGAATAGTGATAATACGAAGTCGTCGGTGACGGCTGGTATTTTGGGAGTGTTCTTGGGGGCTTTTGGTGGACATGATTGGTATTTGGGTAACACGAAGAAGGCGATTACGCATGTGTGTTTGTGCGTGGGTGGGTTGATTTTGCTGATGTTGGGGCTGATTTTGACGAATTTGGCGAATGACTTGCCACCGCTAAGGGTTTTGTTTATTTGTCTGATTGTGGCGGCGTATGTGATTATTGTGGGGAATGGTGTATGGGGATTTATTGAGGGGATTATCATTATTGCGCAGGGGGATGCGGGTTTGGCGGCGAAGGGTTACAAGGTAGCTGTACCAGCGACGCAGACGATGGCGCCAAATGCGCCAGTGGCGCCAGCGGCGAATGAAGATGCGAAGATAGAGCCGGCGAAGGTGGAGCTGAAAGTGCCGGAGGGGGTGATTACGGCGACGCCGGCAGAGGCCTCGGTATTGCCAGGGGCAGCGCCTTTGATTAATACGGCGCCAGCGGAAGAGAAGAAGGAAGAAGAGCCAGTAGTAAAAGGTGCGCCATTTGCGCCAGTAGATACGCCAGTGGCGCCGGTGAGCACGACGAATGAAACGGCTAATACGACAGTGACGAGCGCGGATACGAATACGGCGGAGCAGAGTGCGACGAAAGTGACTGAAGGCGGTGCGGCGGTAGAGACGGCGAAGGAGCCGGTGGTGAATACGGTGACTCCGGACTTGGCGGTAGCGGAAGCGAATAATGGGGTGAATGGAAATGCGGCTCAGGCTGCGCCGGCGAGTGACGCGGTGGCCGGGGCTAATATGGCTGGAAATGCTGCGGTTGGAAATGCGAGTGATGTTCCTGGGGGTATGGCAGGTGCGACGCCGGCGGGGGAGGCTGCTACTGCAGATACTGCGGTGCAAAATGAGGAGACGTCAAAGAGTCCGGTGGCGTAAAGTAATGCATTGAGATAGGTACTTAGCCTTCTTGTTCCCTCAATTGATACGCAATTATGTCTTATACTAAATGATAATAACTTATTTGCTATATGGTTCTTTTAGTTGGTTGCGGAAGTGATAAGGCTAAGTATTACGTTTTGTGTGAAGGATGAAGAAAGCCCCCGGTGACGGGGGCTTTGTGGAAGTGAATTAGCCGCGTGGAGCGGCGGAGAGGCGCTGGAGACGCTCGTTGTAGAGGTCGCGATATTGCGCGCAAAAGGTGTGGATAGGCTCGGCGAATTTGGGGTTGAGAGTGTGCGTGGTAGGGATGGACGGGATGAGCCAGAAATCGGTGCTGTTGCCGGTGGGGAGGTTGACGTGTTCGCAGAAGAGAAAAGGATGGGTGTCGCCGGAGAGGACGGGGGTGTGGTTAGCCCAGCAAGGGGAGGTTTGGTGGTGGACAATGGCGTAAATGGTGTTCCATTCGGCGGGGTTGTTGGTGAGGATGAGTTTGCGGTAGGTGTCGCCGTGGCCAGAGCTGATGGTGCCCATGAGGGCGTAGATTTTGTCTTGCGGATCGGTGCTGAGGAGGCAGTTGAGAATATGGTCCATGTCGGGAAGGGTGCTAGTGGGGTCGATGAGGGTGTTGCTGAGGGTGACGGGGAGGACGCTGGGGATTTCTAGGATGACGCTGCCTTCGTATTGGTTGAGCGGGTTGATGACGAAATGGTCGCCGTTGGGGTGGACTTGCCGGGGCGCGTAGATTTGCTGGATTTCGGGGAGGGAGAAGGTGCGGTAGCGGAGGGTGGGCTTGTTGACATGATTATTTTTGACGGGAATGTGCTTGGGTGGGCGGGAAGAATTAGGAAGAGTCATGATTTCACTCCTTTTAAGTTACTATAGATAGGCATCTATGTAATTCAGTTATAACAAAGATGGAGAAGAATTACAAGAGCGCAGGGAGGTGAAGAGAAATAAGCGATACGTTTGAGAAAAAGAGAAACCCCAGCCTGGGCGGCTGGGGCGAAGTTTGTTAACGGAGGTCGATAACGCGCGATGACGAGCGTGCTGCAGGAGAGGTGCGGCGTTGTTGGGGGCGGGGCTGTGGACTGGGGCTGGTGGAGCTGCGCAAAAGATTGTATTGATAGGTGAGATCTTTGGCGTAGTTCTCGCGGAGCCCTTCGGTGCGGAAATCCGTGAGAAGCACCCAGCTATGCACGGTGACGTTAGCGCTGGCGATGTCGGCGGTGTGGTGCGTCTCACAGAGATGGTTGAGTTGTTGTTCGTTGGGGCTAGAAGTGGGCATCCAGCCTTGGTAACTGCGATCTTTGACGGCGATAATCTGGAGATGGGTGGCCTGGCGGGGGTTGCAGATTTGAAAGATGTGCATGCTACGATGACCGTCGTACCAGTGATTGCCGAAGCGACACTGGAGACAGTAGAGGCCGTCACAGTCATTGACGTTGAGGATATGCAGAAGATTGTAAGTGGCGCGGTCGTCGATTGGCTGAGTGAGGTCGATGGGCGTAGGGTCGTCGTAGCTGCACATAGGGATGCTGCCAGGGATGAGCAGAGCTTGGTGACCGTCGTACTCGTTGTTGGGCAAGAGCAGGAAGCCGAGCTCGTGCGGGAGGACTTCGTGATCGGGATAGTAGGTCTGGATTTCTGCTAATGAATAGACGCGTTCCATGATTTTTCCTCCGTTGTGGAATGTTCTTGGGACATCAGAAAGATGGCTCCATCTATCTATTATATCATACTTTTGCTTATAAATCAATGCTTTTTATGGTTAAAAATGGATTTTTTGTCAAAAATGATGAAATAGTAAAATTATTATGGTAATTTTGTGGAAAACTGGACTTGTGAAGATGGATTTTATGGTACAATGGATGTATGACAAAGACGAGGTCTAGTAAAACAGGTAGGTCGGGTAGTAGATCCGGCGGAAAGAAGTCGACGCGAGGGCGGAAGCCGGCAGCGAAGGCGACGCCAGCATATGAGCTGCCAGGGGGGTTTTGGCGGCAGATTTTGGCGATTTTGATGTTGTTTGTGGCGGTGGTGTTGGTTTTTGCGTGGATGGGGGATGGCGGGGAATTGCTAAATACGACGGATAATATTTTGAATGAGTGGATTGGACGAGCACGATATCTTTTGCCGGCGCTACTGGCGTGGTTAGCGGTGAAGATTTTCCGGAGCGACAATAACCGTTTGCCGCCGGTAATGTGGACAGCATCGGTGTTGATGATCTTTTGGGGGGCGGGGATTTTTGGGTTATCGACAGTGGGGCAGCCGCACCCGAATGGCGGGATGGTGGGGGCTTGGCTGAATAGTTTTATGGTACAGATTTTGAACCCAGAGGTGGCGATTGTTATTTATGTGATTTTGATTTTTGTAACACTATTGTTTATTTTGCAGACGAATCCGGCGACGGTGTTTAAGGCGATTGGTAATTTGTTCCGGACGACGGAGAAGGTAGAAGTGCCAGAAAAGGTGGCGAAGAGGGCGCATGAGCCGAAGGAGAAGTTGAAACCGGCGCCGAAATTATCTGATCTAGAAGTGGAGATTAATGTAAATAATAGCGATGAAGGCTTGAAGAAGCCAGAGAAAGTGAAGGAGAAGGGTGGATTCTTTGCGAAGCTGGGAAAGAAGAAAACGACGAAGGATGTGACCGAGACGGAGACGGTGGATAAGAAAGCAGAAGAGATGCCGGAGAAGGCGACGGATAGGGCTTTGGTAGCGATGATGGATCCGAGTTGGAAGATGCCGACGACGGATTTATTAGAGAAGAAACAGTCGGCGGCGGATGCGGGCGATGTGCGGCAGAATGCGGCGTTAATCAAATCGACATTGGCGGATTTTGGCATAGACGTAGAGATGGGCGATGCTAATAAAGGGCCTAGGGTAACGCAGTATACGATGCGGCCGCCAACGGGGGTGAATTTGTCGAGGATTTTGGCGAGGTATAAGGAGATTGCTTTAAGCTTGACGCAAGATGATAAAAAGATTAGGATAGAGGCACCAATCCCGGGGACACGGTTAGTAGGGGTGGAAGTGCCAAATGTGAAGGCGGCGATTGTACGGCTGTATGGTGTAGTAGATAGTGCAGAATGGAAGAAAGCTATGGGGGATCCGCTGACTTTTGCGGTGGGGAAGGATTTGTCGGGTAAGGCGGTGGTGGCTAACTTGGCGAAGATGCCGCATCTCCTGATTGCTGGTACGACTGGTTCGGGTAAGTCAGTGATGACGAATACGTTAATTTCTTCATTGCTATATCATAATTCACCGAGTGATTTAAAATTGATTATTGTGGACCCGAAGCAAGTAGAGATGGCGGCGTATAATGATATTCCGCATTTGTTGACGCCGATTATTACATCGACAGAGAAGGCGATTTCGGCGATGAAATGGGCGGTGAACGAGATGGAGAAGCGCTATACAATTATGGCGGAAGAGCGGGTGAAGAATATTGTAGATTATAATACGAAAATGGCGGCGAAGGCAAAGGCGGAAAAGACAGAGGCAGAGAAGGTAGTGAAGACGGATGAGCAGAAGGATAAGATAGTAGAGAGGACTGAGGAGGTAGAGAAGAAGGTAGAGCCGGTAGCAACGGAAGTGCAGGGCGAGAAGATGCCGTATATCGTAGTGGTGATTGATGAGATGGCGGATTTGATGATGGTGGCGGGGAAAGACCTAGAAATGCTAATAGTGAGGATCGCGCAGAAAGGTCGCGCGGCGGGGATACATCTAGTATTGGCCACGCAGCGTCCGGAAGCGAAGGTGATTACGGGTCTAATTAAGGCGAATATCCCGGGGAAGATTGCTTTTGCAGTAAATAGCCAGATTGATTCGAGGATTATGTTAGACCAAGGCGGAGCGGAGAAGCTACTGGGTATGGGCGATATGTTGATGCTGACGACGGAAATGATGGGAAAGCCGCGGCGAATCCAGGGGGCTTGGACGAGTGATGAAGATATTGCGAAGCTGACGGACTTTATGCGAGCACAACGTGCGCCAGAGTATAATAAAGAGGTGATTGCGCAGGCGGTACAGATAAAAGGTGTAGGGCCGGCGGATGGTGGGGCGATTGGCGATTTAGGTCGAAGGTATGATCCGAATGATCCAGTGGTGCGTAAAGCTATAGAAGTGACGCTGAGAAATGGGAAGTTCTCGACGGCAAGTCTGCAGACTTGGTTGGGGAAGGGGCACGGTTTTGTCTCGGGGTTGGCGATTTGGTTGGAAGAGATAGGAGTGATTGGGCCGGCGAATGGGCATAAGCCGCGTGAGGTACTAATCACCACTATGGAAGAGTTTGAGGAGTTAGCTAACAATGGCAAGCAGCCGTAGGCTATCTGCCGTTGTTAGCTAACTGGAGCCTTTGCATATAGTAGCCTATTGCTGCGGCAGAGGCTCCTCTGCTCCTTCGCCGTACCTTAAGTACGGCTTAGTCCGCTGCTCGCCTCTTTCTTGCACTAGACTACTCTATGCAAAGGGTTCATAATTTAGGTATGTGTATGAAAAAGCTCCGGCGCGCGATGACGTCGGAGCTTATGGATAGTTAGGGGCTACTGTTACTGTAGACAGGGGAGGTGCGGAGCCAAATGAAATGAAATCGGAAGTAGTGAGAGATAGAATCGGCGTGTGGAGTAGCGTGGTATGTTCTTAGAAATTTCATGTTTGCTCCTCTCTGTGACTGGTTTGGTAGGTCAATGTTTGAGAGGAAGGATCCAGAAATCTACGCCTCGGGCGGAGGTGCGGTGGCCGCAGTGACGATAAAGCAGAGCGCCGGTCCAGGTGCAGATGGCTTGTTCAAAACCACGATTGGAGGAATGTCCGCTGGTGCGGTTTTGCTCGGCGCGGTGGGCGCTGAGGCCATTGCTGGCCTCGAGGCTGCGCCAATCTTGCTTGATAAGTAAGTGCGACGGCTCGGGGGAGTCGGGGCTGGTGCGGATGCGGAATCGGGGAATGTCGCCGTAGCCGAGCGAGGCTTGGCCAAAAACGGCGTGGGCAGGGCCGACATATTCGATGCCGTTGGTGATGCTGAAAATGTTGATTCCAGTTTCGGCTTGGATGTCGATGTGATCAGACCAGTCGATGTGGTCGGTGCCGATTGCGTAGGGATTTTTCCCGCTGGGATGCCAATCGTTGACGGGCATCTCGGCGACCAACAGAGGCTTGAGGTTGGTGCGGCTGGCTTGCCGAATTGGCAAGATGACTTCGCCGGCGCCATCTTCGCGGAAGACTGGGGAAATGAGCGCTAGGGTAACCAGTGGTTCGCCATCGACATCGGTGGTGATAAATTCTGGAAAGCTGGCACAGATTTCTCGAGCGGTACTAAGAGGTGAATAAGTCGTTATCATGGAGTGTTTCCTCCTTCTATATTTGTCTGCTAATAAGCAGCGCTAAATTTGTTAAGATAGGGGATTGTAGGGAAGTGATAGATGTTGAATTTGGTTTGATTTTAATAAAAATGGGGATTTTTGGACTGTGAAATGGTTGATGTTTAACAAATTGAGCGCTACTTATTAGAGGTAGAGCAAAATAGTCCTAACTATTTTAAGGAGCTGGCGTCAAAAATACGTCTATACTTTTATTATAGCATAGATAATGGAAAAAGGCAAGGGTTTTGTGCCAGTTTTTGCGGTGATTTGTGGGATTTGGGAAATTTTTGTGTTTGGTTTTGGGGAGAGGGGGATTTTTGCAGATGTGAGGGTAAATTATGAAGTTTCTATGTGGAATGGTGATATAATAGAGGTATGACGATAAAATTGGACGCGATAAACAAAGTTTATGGTAAGAAAACAGTACTCACGGATGTGAATTTGGAAATTCCGACAGGGACTTTTGTGATGTTACGAGGGGTGAGTGGGTCGGGAAAGTCGACTTTGCTGAATATCATTGGTGGAATAGAGCCGGCAACGAGCGGACGGGTGATTATTGATGAGAGAGATGTAAATACGCTGAAGGGGAAGGAAAGAGTGGATTTTTTCCGGCATAAGGTAGGGTTTATTTTTCAAGGGTTTTATTTGCAGCCGCAATTGACGATTGCAGAGAATATTAGTTTAATGGGGATCTTTGCGGGGATGCCGAAGCAAGAGCGGAAGAAGCGGGCAGCGGAGTTGGCGCAGAGGCTGGGGATAGAGAGTGTATTAGAGAGATTGCCAGCGGAGGTGAGTGGCGGACAGGCGGAGCGGGCTTGTGCGGCGAGAGCGCTATTTATGAATCCGGAGATTATTTTGGCGGATGAGCCAACTAACAACTTGGACCCAGAGAATGCGCGAAATGTAATAGAGATGTTGAGGCAGATTTGGCAAGAAACTGGAGCGACGGTGGTGGTGGCGAGCCATGACCCGATGGTGGAGCAGTACGCACAGCAGATTATTAATGTGAGAGAGGGGCGAGTGAGCGTAGGTGAACGGACGCTGATAGCGCAGATGAACGAGCAAGAGATAGCGCGGGTAGGGATGATGCAGCAATGAGCTTGAAAATAGTGGATGCTTGGCGGTTGAGCTTCGCGAATATTTGGCAGCATAAGAAGCGGAGTATTATTACAGTATTGACGATATCTGTGCTGTTTGGGTTTGTGATGGGGCTGAACTTTTTGATAAATGGACTAGAGACGACGCTATTTGAAGCGTCGGCGCAGGGCTCGGGCGGAAGGGCGTATATAGAGGTGTGGTATGACGGTGCAGGGCAAGAAGATAGTGGAGGATTGATTATTACGCCGGAGGAGATAGATAGTTTGGATTTGATGCCGTACATGCCGGAAGAACAAGAACAGAAAATAAGAGAGCAGGCGGAGCGTTATCATGGAGAGATGGTGGGGTCTACGTGGTATTATCAGCTGGATTATCCATTCTATGTGACGACATTATCGGCGGTGGAGAATTTGGTGACGGAGGATCTAAGCAAAGTGCCGGAGGGGAAGATACCAGTGTTAGTAAAACGGGGAGGATTTGCACTGTCGGGATGGTCAAGGAAGAGTTTGAGTGAGCAGATAGATAAGACTTTTTATGAAGTGGGGACTTTGCCGACGCCGGAGTCGGGAAGAGTAGATTTGCCGGGGTTTAATATTCTAAATCCGATTTTGAGCATGGTAGCTGGGAGCAATGCGGAGTTTTTCTTGGTGGATGATGGTTCGGGTAGAGTAGAGGAATATATTCGTGAGCAGATGAAGATCATGCTAGCGGATGAAGAAGGTAGCCATTTTGTCTCGCGGAGGCAGATTGCGAAACAGCCGGTGGTGGCGTTTGAGAATTATGAGGATTTGACGGGGTTTATGGCGGAATTTGCGGTTTGGCCGTATGGGACGGGGGATTTTTATAGTAACACGACGGCGATTGTGCGCTCTTTTGCGACGACGCGAGCTTTATTGAAGATGTTAGAAGTAATAATACTGATAATTGCGGTGATTGTGGCGACGCTGACTTTTGCGCATTTGATAGACCAAGACGCAAATACGGTGGCGTTGTATAGGGCGATGGGGGCGAGTACGGGGGATATCTATTGGATATACTTTTTGTACTTGGTAGAATTGTGCGTGATGGCGGTGGTGATGTGTTTTGTGATGGCCTTGGCGATGGCGGGGCTAGTAGTAGCGACAAGCAGTGGAGCGCTGGCGAGATCTTTGCAGGAATATTATCATTTGGCAAGTGCGCCAGAAGTGCGATTGTTTAGCATAGACAAGGATTTTTGGCTGGTGATAGTGGCGATAATGCTGGTGGCGCCGCTGGCGTTGGCATTTACGTTGAGGAGATTCTCGGCGAGACATGTGGCGAAGAAAATGAGGGAGGAGTAAGTGAGATTTGGTGACTGCGTGCGGCTGGGGATAGTGAATCTGCGGGCGCATAAGAAACGAGTGATAATAGTGACGGTGATAGTGGGATTGCTGTTTAGCTTTTTGATGGCGATGTATATGCTGGCGAGCGGATTCTACGGGGCGGCGAATAGAGAGGCGAGTCGGATGACGGAGGGAAAGATGATAGTTTTTTCGGAGCCAGATATGCGGAAATGTAAGGATAGCTGTGACGTAGAGGCAATGGAGGCGGACATACGGGAGCGGATGTGGCAATACAGGGCGAGTCTAATAGAGGTGAGCGAGTATCAAACAGAGGATGGAACAATGTACCAGATGGCGCCGGAACTGGTGAGTGGCGCGATAGAGGCGGATTTAGCACGGGCGCCGGAAGGCGTGCCGATAATATTAGCGTCGAATCAGGTCTTGGGGACATGGTTAGGAATAACGCCGGAGATGGGGCCGGTATCGGGGAGAGTGGATAGAGTGACAGGCGAGGCGAATTTGCAGAAAATGCGGGAAATTAGGCAACAGGCGGTAGGGCGAGTGATAAAAAGCCCGAGTGGACAGGAATATTATGTGGCGGGGATAGCACCGGGGAGCTATGGGCCGTATAGTAATGATATACGGGCAATGGGGAATAATAATGCGATTTTGATGATATTGTCGGAGACGACAATAGGGGCGGATAATAGGATAATTTTGCTGAATGAGGCGGATGGCTTGGGTGAGAAAGTTGAACATTCGGGGAGAGTCTGGGGAGCGTTTGCGAACTGGACGACGGCTGAAGAATATTACCATGAGCCAGTGAACCAGTGCAATGATTTTTTGCAGGATTCGGTGAGCGAGTGTAATAAGGAACATAAGTATTTTACGGAGGCGCTGTTGGGGACATTTGCTTTTACAGAGATGAATAGACAAGGGCAAATGTGGGGGATAATAGGGGGATTGGCGGTGGTGTTGATAGTATTAGCAGTGATTATTATGTTAGCGACTTATCTTAGGCTAATGGGACAAGATGCGAAAGTGATAGCACTGTATAGGGCGATGGGGGCGACGCGGGGAGAGGTAATATTGATATATTTGATATATTTCTTGATGTTAAGTTTGATTGTGACGGGGTTTGCGTTGGGGTTGGCGGTGATAGTGATGCTGATAATGACTTTTGTAGATGGGCCGATAGTAGGGCAAGTTTTAGCGTTGACCTATGGTGTGCCGGTGAGGCTGGCTTGGCTGATGGGGTGGAATAAGATGATTTTAGTGATAATAGCAGTGATATTATTAGTGGTGCCGGCGTGTGTATTGCTAGGAATGGGACAGTTTGGCGGGAAAGAGTTGGCGAGAAAACTGAAGTGATGGCTGTTGTAAAACTGAGGAAAGTGTGCTATATTAGTAAAGTATATTAACTCAGCGAACAGGTGAGTAGGTTTTGTGTTGCCTTGGTGGGGCGGCGAGACAGGGTTTCGGAGCTGTGTTCGCTTTAATCCAAGGGAGTTGTAATTCTATGAAAAATTACGAACTGTCGGTTCTGTTTCATCCGGATTTGGAGATGAATCTAGAGCCTGCGATTACCAAAATTAAAGAATTGGTAGAGAAGAATGGCGGCCAGATTACCAAAGAGGTAAATGATGGTAAGAAACGGCTGGCTTATAGCATCAAAGGGCAGGATTTTGCAGTATATTATTACTTCGAGATGGCTTTGCCGGCAGATGCGCCGAAGAAGATCGAGAATGTATTAAATATTACGGATGAGGTGCTGCGTTATTTGTTGGTAACGGTAGATGAGCGCAAGCTGAAGTACGAAGCGAAGCAGGCTGCGCGCAAACCGCACGGTGAGGATACTGACAATAACGAGGAACAACAATAATGAGAGGATTTGCAAAAGCGTTTGTAGCGGGAAACTTGACCCGTGACCCAGAATTAAGAGCAACGCCAAGCGGCGCACAGGTGGCGAGCTTTTCGATGGCGGTAAACCGGAGCTTTAGAGGGTCGGATGGTAGCCAGCAAGAGCAAGTGTCGTATATTGATTGTGTAGCTTGGGGTAAGCCGGGGGAGACTTTGGCGCAATATACCAAGAAGGGTTCTCCGTTATTAGTAAGTGGGCGCCTAGAGCAACGGAGCTGGGATGATAAAAATACCGGTCAGAAGCGCTCGCGGACGGAAGTGATTGTAGAAGATTTTGTATTCTTAGGTGGCGGTGCTGCTGGCGGCGTGGGTGGTAGCAAGAGTGCTGGCGGTAGTCGTGGTGGCGCACGGGCAACGAAGACGGCAGATGATTTTGTACCGGAAGATTTGCCGGAGGACGAAGCAATTAACTTGGATGATATTCCATTTTAGTGGTGGGGAAGGAGATTAAATTATGAGAAAAGTAAAGACAAATCCAAATTTGTATTTTGATTATCGTGATGTAAAAACTTTACAGCGTTATATCGATGTGTATGGTAGAATTGAGCCGATGGCAAAAACCGGCTTGACGGCGAAGCAGCAGAGGCAGTTGGCGGTGGCCATAAAGCGCGCTCGTCACTTGGCTTTATTACCGTTTGTTGCTGAACGGTAATAAAGCGAGCAAGTGGAGCCTCCGCGAATAACGCCCTATTGCTGCGTTAGAGACTCCACTTCGCGCTCTCCGTACCACTAAGTACGGTTCGCTTGCGGGGTTCGTCTCTGCCTTGCACTAGGGCATTCCTCGCGAGGGGTTCTAGGGGTAGAGAGTTTGCAAGAGTAGTTTATTGTTTTGGTAAAGGTTGCGTTGTGCGGTTGTTTTCTTATTTAGACTACTTTAAACAAAGGGTTCGCAGGTAAAAATGGTCAGATATTTTTAAAAATTATATAGTGGAGAAAGGAAGAGGCTATGTATGGTCCAACCGATTTAAAGAAGAATGTTTTGATTACGCTGGATGGACAGCCATATAAGGTAATTGAATATTCGCAAAAAGTGATGGGGCGGGGTGGTTCAATCGTGAATCTGAAGGTGAAGAATTTGATTACTGGGGCGCTGTTGCCGAAGACTTTTAAGGGACAAGAGAAGATTGAGCCGGCGGAAGTCACGACGAAGAAAGTTCAGTATCTCTATAAGGATGATGAGAAGTTTTATTTTATGGATCCAGAATCTTTTGAGCAGTATGAGCTAGCGGCGGATATGGTGGGGGATGCGAAAGATTTTATGCGTGATGGTGATGAAATGGAGATTCAGTTCTATAATGGGACGGCGATTAACTTGGTATTGCCGAAGAATATTTGGCTAGAAGTGACTTATACAGAGACGGCGGTAAAGGGAGATACAACTTCTTCGGTGCAGAAAGATGCGACTTTGGAGACAGGTGTGGTTATCAAAGTACCGGCGTTTATTAAAGTAGGAGACGTGGTGTCTGTTGATACGGAGACGTACGCATATCGTGAACGCAAGAAATAGCTAATGTTATTTCTTGTTGAGAGACCTTTACGTATAGCACTACATTGCGGCGTCTGAAGATGCGATACTCTCTCGCCGTATACTAAATACGGCTCGTTCCGTTTCTCCTTCATCCTTGCGCTGCAGCGCTCTACGTAAAGGATTCTAAGCAGGTGAATTGATTTGGTGAGTTTTGAGAGTAAAATAGGGCCAGCGTGATGCTGGCCCTTGGGGCGTCTATGGATTGGAAGGCTTTGGGTTGTTGATGCCTTGTTGGAGCTGGGTGTGGATATAGTGCCAGGCTTCGCGGTAAGCTTCGCGCGTGAAGGTAGAATCGACTTGGTCAAAAGGAACCCAGCGGAGTTCGCTGATTTCGCTGTCTTGTTTGGCTATGGTTTGATTGGGGTCGCGGAGGGTGGCGGCGAAGATGACAACTTCTTTGTCGATTTGGCGATCTTCGATGATGTAAGAGAAGCTGTAGCGGACGGATTCGTCAACATTAATGTCTAGATTAGTTTCTTCTTTGACTTCGCGGAGGGCGGTTTGGATTTCGGTTTCGCCGGGCTCAACGTGACCTTTGGGGAAGCTCCAATGATCATTGGTTTGATGTTCTAAGAGCAAGGCCCCATCGTGAATGATGGCAGCGCCGCAGGATTTTTCGTGTATCATGTTTATTACTATACTATATAATAATAAATTTGGCTAGATGCTACTAAGGCTATAAATATGTTATAATTAAGAGAAGCGGGAGATTTAAAGAAATGAAAGTGGTAGTTAAGTTAAATTAAATTGCCGGAGCGGTATGATATATTTGGAGGTTGAGAATTAATGAGGCATAATAGCGCGGTAGTGGGGCGGGCGGAGTTGAAGTTGGCGGAGGCGGCGAGGGCTTTTTGGTATGATTTTAGGGGGAAGGTAGTGCTGGATATTGGCTCGTCTACGGGTGGCTTTACGGAATACGCGCTAAAGATGGGGGCGAAGAAGGTGTATGCGGTAGAGAAGGGGACAAATCAGATGGCGAAGCCGCTGCGGTATGATGCGCGGATTGTGCTGATGGAGAAAACGGATATTTTTGAGGTGTCGATAGTAGGGAAGGGCGGTAAATATATACTGGATGAGGAACTTGACACGATACTGGCGGATGTGTCGTTTGTGAGCTTGACGAAAGTACTTAAGTATGCTAAAAAATATTTGGTAAGTCCTCAAACTGATTTTTTAGTAATGCTTAAGCCGCAGTTTGAGGCGTTTCCGGAGCAATTGGTGAAGGGGGTGGTAAAAAATGAGCGGATACGGCGAGAGATCATTAAGGATTTTGAGCATTGGCTAGGTAAGAATAATTTTGTGATTTTGCAAAAGCGGGATAATGAGATAGTGGGGAAGAGGGGTGGAAACCGGGAGAGGTTCTATTGGTTGAGGTGCGGGAGATGCTAGACGGGGTTTAATTTTGCCTCCTCTCCTCCTACTTAAGTATAGGAAAAGGTATAATTATCTAGCGACACAGCGGACGGAGAGGCCGAAGTAACGATCTACTGCGTCGGACGGATATACATCGCGTGAATCGAAGAATAGATTATAAGCTTCACTAATATTACTAGCTGTAGCTGACCAATATCGACCATGTTCGCCCGTAGCGCCGAGGTGCCCTTCATTAACGTATCCGCTATAGACGAAATAATATGGCGAGGTGGTAATAGTATTAGAACTTAATCCGTTTAAAAGTAAGCCGAATGATTTGTTGGTAGAAGTACTATTGCTGATTGGTAATTGCCATCCTTTAGGGCAAATACTCGATGGAGCATTATTAGCAGTACTTGATGTACCTGTACCAGCGGTGGCAGCGTTCCAAGAATAATAATTCCCAATTAAATAATGCGCGTCAGATGAATCATTAGCGCTAGTAAGAGTGCAGTTAGCACCGGTACATAGTTGCATACCGGGATTAAAGTACGCTGGTGTACTGGAAGGGATATTTCCCCAAACAGAAGAAGCTAAATCTGGAGTCCAACTAGTAGTAACATCTGAATTTGCAGGTGTTAAGGTAATATTAGCTAAATCTAGATCTAAATTCTGGGTCATCCAGCAATTACCGTCCTTAAGTTTAGCGATCCAATAGGATTTACCATCTCTACTATCAATGAGCTGTTTACCGGTCTCATTACCACCACTACAAGCTGACGGTGTCATTTGTTGCATGTATTGTAAGTCTGCCCAAGTAGTGACTGTCTCCTGCGCTCCCGCGGCGACGGAAGTTTTGATGCCAAAAAAGAGCAGAGATATGTTTGACTAATAGTAACTTTGAGCTGGGGATTTTTAGGGCTAGGCAAAAGTTTAAAATCTTGTTAGAATAGGAGTGTGCAGTGCTCGTAGTAATACGAACAAAAAATAAGGCTCGAGTTGTAACTAGTGCCATCATGGCCCTCGTTATCGATAACTCGAGCGCGAGGACTGCACCCATGATGGCACTATTTTTAGTGATAATGGGTAACTCGCGCAAATGAATACGACTAACGACGGTCGGATGCGCTATTTTTGTTGCCTTAAAACTGAATATGGTGCCCTCAGGAATAAATATATTTATTACAAAAGGAGGGCAAGTATGCGCCAAATAAGGAAATATCAAAAGGATAAAGGAAGAATACTAGATAGTAATAAGTTACTATATCATAGTCTACCCATTGGCTGCATACTTGCCTTACTTTTGTTAGGAGTAATCTGTGCTGCTCCGGTTAGTAGTTCTTCAGGCGTATATGCGGTTGTCGATGGTGCGGTCGCGCAAAGTGATGGAAAGGCGAATATTTCTATCATAATAGATGGAGGCGACGAGGTAGATAGTCGGGTACCTGTAATAACTGGAAAAACGGCATACAGCGATCATACCGTAACGGTTGCGGCGGAAGACGTTGAAAGTTACCTTTTGAAAGTGACGGCAGTGGATGGAGGTAGTAATAATTTAAAGCTGGAAGGAGGTACTGCGGAAGTCTCTGGAGCATCAGGCCAATTTGGTGAGGAATTGATGATGGATACTTGGGGGTTTGCGTGGGGGGATACTACTGCTGCTGATTCTAGCTTGCAATATTATGCGTTACCGGAATTTGGGACTGATAGTACCACTATTAACAATGGTCTTCTTGAGGCTGGCCAGGCGAGCTCTGATGGAACGGTGAATTTTACGAAGAAAATAGTATTTGCAGCTAAATTGAGCGGAAACTTACCTGCAGGGCATTATAGAGCTTCGGCTTTGTTGAGCTTGGTTGTGACGCCAAAATGGGTGATGAAGAATTTGACGGATATAGATACTATGCAAGAGCTTACGGGGGAAGTATGCTTCGCTTCTGCTCAGGGCGATACGAAACGTTTATCGGATACGAGGGATAATGAAAAGTATTGGGTAACTAAGTTGCGGGATAATAATTGTTGGATGGTGCAAAATCTTGATTATAATGGTAGCGGGACTAGAGTAACTAATGTTTCTGGATGGGGCTCTGAGTATGACGTGGCGCGGTATTATGATCCTGGAAAGTATGTTAATTTAGATCCGAAATCGCCGAATGATTGCCAAAATACTTCTTCTGGATTGCCTGCTTGCTCTAGTTATGGATGGAAGGAAGTAGCATCTATGACGGCGTCCGATGATCCTAATTTTGGAATTGACATCGCGGATAATCAATATAATGCTCACTATTTGTCAGGTAATTATTATAATTTCCAATCGGCTACTGATGGTACTGGTGCAAGTGCTCCAATAAATTCGCAGGTATCTGGGAGCATTTGCCCTGACGGATGGCAATTGCCGAGTGTTGCGCAATATCAGACGTTGATTAGCGGGTTATCTTTTGATCAGATTTTGGCTGCTCCTTATTATTTTATGTATACTGGTGCTATGGATGGGTCCAAAAAATTCTATGGTGGTTTACTAGGATCTTATTGGTCTTCATCTACGAGTCAATATACGTTTGCGGCTTATTCGTTGTATTTTAATAAGAATGGCGCTAGTTCGTTAAGTGCATCTTATGAATCAACGAAGTATCAGGGGCAGCCGATACGTTGTTTAGTTCAACAGTTACAACCGTAAGCTTGAGGTAAAATGTAGGGTGGGAAATAAAATTAGGGCAAATTTATTTCCCACCTATTTTTTGAGGCATGGGATTTTGAAAAAAATGGCGTTGATTTTTGTAATGTTAATGTTTATAATGGTAGTATGAGTTTAATACATGGCGTGGGCGATTTCTTCGCATTGGATATTGGGACGACGGCGATTCGTTTGGTGCAGTTGGCTGGGAATCCGCAGCATGGTTGGGTTTTGCAGAAGTTTGCTTATGTTCCGGTAGATCGGAGGACATTGGAAGATGGTTCGGCGGCGGGGCAGCGAAGGTTGGGGGAGACGATTTTGGGCGCCATGAAGCAGGCTGGGATTACGACGAAAAATGTAGCAGTGGGGATGCCAGCGGCGAAGACGTTTACTTCGATAGTGCGGGTGGAAAATATGCCGGAAAAAGAGCTGATTAATATGATTAAATATCAGCTGGATAAGTATATTCCGATGGCGGTGGATGAGGCGACGGTAGATTATCTTTCTTTGGGTGTGTGTCCGCACGATGCGACGAAGGCGGAAGTACTGATTTCTTCTTCGGCGGTGGAGTTTGCCGAGGCGCGGATGGAGTTGATAGAATCTTATGGACTTAACGTGATTGCGCAGGAGCCGGAATCTTTGGCAATGGCGAGAGCGCTGACGCCGGTAGGGGCGCAGGATGCGCGGATGATTATTGATTTAGGGGAACGGTCAACGGATTTGGTGATGATGTATAGAGGAGTGCCGAGGTTAGTGCGGAGTATACCCGGGGGGTTTTCGTTGCTAGTGACAACGGTGTCATCGTCGTTGTCGGTGAAGGAAGAGCAAGCGCGGCAGTTTATTTTGAAGTTTGGTCTGGCGCAGGATAAAGTAGAGGGGCAAGTGTTTAAAGCATTGGATTCGACGCTGGAGAGTTTTGCTTCGGAGCTGGCGAAATCAATGCGGTTTTTTAAGTCTGAATATATGAATGTTCCGGTGGGAGGAATTGTGCTGTCGGGCTTTGCGGGGATGATACCTTTTATTGCAGAGTATATTGAGGCGAAGACGGGGGTTTCGACAACGCAGGGGAATCCTTGGCAATTAGTACGGGTATCGCCAGAGCAGCAGCAAGTATTGCAACCGGTGGCGAGTGAGTTTGCGGTGGCGATAGGTTTGGCAGAAAGGGGGAATGATAGATGAATGATTTTTTTGAACATCTTGGTTCTGATTTAAGAGAGATTGGAAATCAGATAAAGGCGTTTATCAACAAGTTGATGGGGAAGACGACTACAGCTAATGGTAGTGTGATTTCTTCGACGGTAAAATCGAACTATGAGATTAACTTGGTGCCAGAAGTGAAGATGCAGATGATTCGGGCGCAGAAGATGCGTAATTTAGTATTGTTCATCTGTATTGTGGTATCTTCGGTGGCGGTAGGCGCAGTAGTGATTTTGTTTGGCATCAAGAGTGGGCAAGATATCGTGATGGCAAATCAAGATGGTCGGATTAAGTCGATGTCGGATAAGCTGAACTCATATAATCAGTTAGATGATTTGATTACGATACAGGGACAACTGTCGGGGATTTCTAATATTACAGATCGGAAGACGGTGGTGTCGCGAGTGTTTGGAGCGATGGGGGCGATGCTACCGCAGGGGAATGATAATGTAGGATTATCACAATTGAACGTAAACTTGAACAATAATTTGGTACGGATAGAAGGGCAGGCGGATGCGCGGATGGATCCGTTGATTGATTATCGCGTGTTGGAATCGTTTAAGAAGGGGGTAGCGTTGACGAAATATGATTATGGTAATTATGTAGATGCGGATGGTCAAGTGATTCCGACACAGTGCATTAGTGAGACTGATCCAGAGGGGAATGCATATAAGACAGGGAATAGCTATTATGCTTGGTGGGATTTGCAGATAGAAGGTTGTGAGGCTTCGCAGCGTGGTGGCGATGAAGTGGAGGGGGCGAAGTTCGTCTATAGTTCAACGGCGGAGGTAGAGAAGGGCATTCCGGGTAAAGAGCCGGTGATGGAAACAGTGTGCGATGAGAATGGTGAGAATTGTCATGAGGAAGAAGTAAAACCGGAGGAGCAAGAGCAGCCAGAAGACGGAGAAAACACAGAGTGTGTGGAAGGTGAAGATTGCGAGACGACTTTGCCAGAGGATAATAAGATTGTGCCGTTAAGGGTAAAAGTATGGCGGACGCCGCAGTTTAATCAATGGTTGAGCTCGGGGAGAATGAGTACGAACGGGGCGATTTCTAATATTGAACATTTTGATAGCAAATGTTATAAGTATAATGGTACGACGGTAAATGGTGAGACGCGATGGGTGTCGGAGAATAATTGTATGTTGGCGCCGGATGGATTTACAGTAACTAGTTCTTCAAACGCACGTGACGAAAGTAATAACTTGGTATTGAAGTTTGACGGAACGATGACTTTTGCAAAGGATTTCTTCTCGTTTAATCATAAGCACATGATAGCGATTGGGCCAATGGGGCAGAATGTGACGGATTCTTACATCCAGGTAGGTAATATGTTTACGAAAGAAGCAACGGAGTGCGAGCCAGATGACGAAGAATGTCTAAACAATAAAAACAATAGCGGAGAAAACTAAAATGGCGGATAGTAAGCCGGCAGATGATAAGCGAGCGAGAATTTCCAAAGCGCAACAATTGACAATGCTAGAGGTGTTGGGGGCGTCGTTGATTCTTGGGACATGTTTAGTCTTGGTGAACTTTATTATGAAATATATAGAGTTTAATACGAGAATTATTGCGGCGAAGAATGAAGCGATTTCTACATATGACCAGGCGATCCGTAATATTGGTGTTTGTGCGGATACGGATAGCAATAGTCATTTAAGTGATCGCGAGTTGGCAGACTGTGATCCGAATAAAGTAAAGAACAATGAGGTAGTGGGGAGTTTGCGCTACAATGTGTATGAGGTGATGGCACAGAATGCGGATTTAGAGTCGGTTGCACGGAAGCGTAATGAGGCTTGCTATGATATAGATGGTAATAGGATAGATTATAACCAGATGTATTTGATGGCGACGGATGATGCGGAGCGTGAGCAGTTGCTGCAAGCAACGAAGATCTGTTCGGCGTTAAGGGTGATCCCGGATGCTTTGCCGGCACAAAGAAACGTAGAAGCGTTAATGGCGAGTTTGAATCAGGTATTTATGGTGTCGAGGGTGGAGCCAGAGAGTATTGCTCCGAGTGACGAGGTAGTGACCGTGGAGGAGCTGCCGGGGTTGAGTGCGATCCCCGTGAGTTTTAGTGTGAAGGGAAGCGGTGCGACAATTGTGCGCGTGCTGAATGATATAGACCGATCGATTCGAGATTTTGATATTACGACGGCGACGGTGGAATGGAATAATGCGGGGTTGTCTCTGCAGGCACGGGCGAATGCTTACTATATGGATGAAGTTTGGGGATTAGAGACAACTAAGACGATTCGAGCGTCAGATAAGGAATAGGGTGATTAGATGAAACAGTCGGATATATTTACACTAATCTTAATTGCTGGTGTGGGGACGATTGCGGCGTTTTTTGTGTGTCAGACGATTTTGGGTGACCCAAACAAGGCAACGGTAAGTTTTACAACATTGAATCGGGTAGTGAGCAATGAGCTAATGGCGCCGGATCCAGAAGTGTTTAATAGTACGGCGATTAATCCGACGGTAGAAGTCTATGTAGGAGAATGTGAGGATCGGGACAAAAATGGGATTCTAGATGAGAGCGAAGTGCGTTGGTGTGAGTGTGCAAGGTTTGATGCGAATGGAGATAGTGTAATTAGTGATGAAGAATATTCGGTGTGCCAGGCGAATTTGTCCGGTGTAGTGGATGAGAATCCTGAGGAACAGCCTGAAGAGGAATAATGGCGTTACTAACTAAAGATGGTCTAGATAGGGTAATAGCGTTACTGGTGAGCGACGGTTTGGTGGACCCTGACGAGTTGGCGCGAGTGCAGACGGAAGTGGCGCAGACAAAACAGCCGCTTCTAGAGGCTTTGCAGGCACAGAAGTTAGTGACAGATGAAATGATTGCGCATGCAACGGCGTTGGTGATGGGTGTGCCCTATGTGAGTTTGGATAATATCGAGATGGATCAGAATGTCTTGACATTGTTGCCGTTAGAGGTAGCGGAGCGGAATATGGTAGTGCCACTGGGGGAAGTGAATGGGCAGCTAGTAGTGGCAATGCTAGATGTAGGAAATATCCAAGCGGTGGATTATCTGTCGACTTTGACTGGCAAGCCGGTGCGAGCGGTGATGACGTCTAATAGTGGAATTCAGTCAGTACTAGGACAGTATCGTGGCGATTTTACTAGTGTTACTAAAGCTGTAAAAACTACAAATCAGGAGGTGGCGCAGGCGCAGGCGAATAGTAACGTAAAGACGATTACACAGGATTCGCCGATTTCTAAAGCTTTGACGAGCATTTTGGAATTTGCAGTAAAAAGTAAGGCTTCGGATGTACATATTGAACCGCTAGAAAGTAGTTTGATTATTCGGTGCCGGATAGACGGGGTGTTAAGGCGAGTAATGGAATTGCCGAAAGCGATTGAACCGGCTTTGGTATCTAGAATTAAGATTCTTTCTAATTTGAAGATTGATGAGCATCGGATCCCGCAAGATGGGCAATTTGCGGTGATGGTGGGGGACCGTGAGGTGGATTTGCGTATCGCGATTTCTCCAGTGGTTTGGGGAGAACAGGTGGTGATTCGGCTGCTAGATAAGAGCGGTACGGCGATGGAAATCGAGAAGATGGGAATGACAGGCAGAGCGCTCCGGACGGTGTTGAGAGGATTAAGTCGACCGAATGGGATGATTTTGACGTCGGGGCCGACTGGTTCTGGTAAAAGTACGACTTTGTATGCGTTGATTAAAAAGATTAAAAGTGAGAAGATTAATATCGTTACTCTAGAAGATCCGGTAGAATATAAGATGGACGGTGTGAATCAGATTCAGGTAAACTTGGATGCGGGTTTGACTTTTGCTTCGGGATTGAGGTCAATCTTGCGTCAGGATCCGGATGTGGTGATGGTAGGGGAGATTCGTGATTCGGAAACGGCTAATTTGGCAGTACAAGCGTCATTGACGGGGCACTTGGTGTTTTCGACGCTGCATACGAGTTCGGCAGCGGGGATTTTGCCGCGGCTTTTGGATATGGGAATAGAGCCATTCTTACTAGCAAGCACACTAAATACGGTGATTGGACAGCGGTTAGTGCGGAGAGTGTCGGAAAAACGGACGGTTTATCAAAGTAGTGAAATGGAAACAAAAGAGATTAATACGATTATAGGAGATTTGTTGCCGAAGACGCAAGAAGATGTGGCAGTAGTGAGTGATGATTTAGGATATCCAGGATTACCTCTGAGTGGACAAAAATCTTATAATTTAGTGAAAGGGATTGATGATCAAGATTCGCCTGGTGGGTATGCGGGCCGGGCTGGTTTGTACGAGGCGATTGATGTAGATGAAGATATCCAAAAGTTAATTGTAGATCGAGCTACTTCGGCAGAGATTATGAAAGTGGCTCGAGCTAAGGGTACTGTGACGATGAGGCAGGATGGGATGTTGAAGGCGGTTTCTGGTATTACCACTATGGAAGAGGTGAATCGTGTGGCTAGCGATCTGACGTAGTCAGGGTCGATGCCACTCGATTGGGGCCTTTGCGATAGCTAGCGTGAATACTTCGTTAGCGGCTGCGTTGCGCGGTCGGATATAATCCTTGACAGTAGATCGAATCTCGGAAATAAAAGCAAGCTTTTATTTCACTCAGTTTCTCCTACTGTTCGCCGTATCTTAAATACGTCTCCTTGTGCTACTCGCCGCTGCTTCGTCTCACGCTGCTCTCGCAAAGGGTCCATACTTTGGAGAGTAATAAAATGTGGAATTTTTTAGTTTTTTGTTAGCGCTTATGGTATAATGGGGTTATGGAAAGTAGTGGGACAAATCAAGCAACACCAAATGCTGCGCCGGTTTCGCCGTTTGCGCCGGAGAATAGCGTAACGCCGGTCAGTGTGGGGGGAGCAACGCCGAATGCGGCGACTACTCCTACTACGCAAGTGGCGCAAGGACAGGCAGTAGTGACTGAAGGCACTACTGCGAATTCGGTAGCCTCGGGACAGCCACAGACGGTGGCTGTTGGTGATGCCGCGGCTGGGGCTGCAAATGTGACGAGTGGAGTTGCGGCGGCAGTGCCAGCAGTAGAAGCGGCGAAGTCGGAGGAACCAAGTGGGCCACTTTCTGATGATGTGACGATTGAAGCCTTGCTGGAAGAATGCGTAAATCATGAGGCATCGGATTTGCATTTGCAAAGTGGTTTGTCGCCGATTTTGCGAATTGATGGGATGCTCAGGCCGATGACGACTTATCCGGTTTTGACGGAAGATCAGGTAAGAGAGTTGGTTTTTGCAACGCTCGATGAAGACCAGCAAAAAATCCTAATGAAAGATAAAGAATTTGATTATTCTTTTGCCTTTGGTGATTTAGGGCGCTTTCGTGTGAATGCATTTCATGAGAAGGGGAATATGGCGGCGGCATTCCGCTTAATTCCTAATAAGATGAAGACTTTGGAAGAGCTAGGTGTGCCAGGTATTGTGGAGAGTTTTGCGGAGAAGCCGCATGGTCTAGTACTGGTGACGGGGCCAACTGGTTCTGGTAAAAGTACGACTTTGGCGGCTCTAATTGACAAGATTAATAGTGAAAAGTCTCTGCATATTATTACAATAGAAGATCCGATTGAGTTTACGCATCATTCCAAGCGCTCAGTGGTGGCACAGCGTGAGGTACACTATGATACATTTAGTTTTGCGGCGGCGCTAAGAAGTATCTTGCGTGAAGATCCAGATGTGGTATTGATTGGTGAGATGCGTGATCTTGAGACGATTCAGGCGGCAATTACAGTGGCAGAGACAGGGCATTTAGTGTTTGCAACATTGCATACGAACTCAGCAGCACAGAGTATTGATCGTATTATTGATGTATTTCCGGCCCATCAGCAGCCGCAGATTCGTTCGCAACTAGCGAGTGTGCTGGTGGGGATATGTTCACAACGGTTATTGCCGGCGATTGAAGGTGGACGTATTTGTGTGGCGGAGATTTTGGTGGCGACGCCGGCGGTGCGAGCGATTATTCGGGAGGGGAAGACGCATCAGTTGGATATGACGATTCAGACAAGTGCAGACCAAGGTATGCAGACGATGGACCGAGAATTGGCAAAACTGGCTAAAGCTGGAGTGATTAGTTATGATGTAGCACGTGAGTATGCAGTGAATGGTGAAGAGTTTGATAGGTTAGCAAGGGGATAGAATGCGTAGATTTAGGTATAAGGCGAAAGATCGTAAAACAGGAAATGTAGTCTCTGGTAACGTGCAGGCGGAGAATGAGCAGGCGGCGGGACGGATTTTGGTAGACCAGGGTTATGTACCGCAGAAGATTACGGCAGAAGATGCTGGATTGTTTTCTCAGTATACAACCAAGATGAAGTCGAAGCAGCGGATTATCTTTACTCGGCAGTTGGCAACTTTGGTGGGGGCGGGGTTGCCGTTGTCTAATAGTTTGCATATGATAGCAGAGCAGACAGAAGATAATGCGACGCGAATCGTGACGGAAGAGATTGTGGCGCAGATTGAAGGTGGCAAAACGTTGCACGCGGCGTTTGCGAAATTTCCGGAGGTATTCAACAAGGTTTATTTATCTTTGATTGAAGCGGGTGAAGCTTCGGGTACGCTAGATGTGTCGCTAAAACGGTTAGCGGCACAGCAAGAAAAAGATGCGAATATGATGTCGAAGATTCGGAGCGCTTTGACTTATCCGATTATTGTGATTCTGGTGATTATAGCGGTAGTGGCTTTTATGATGATCAATGTAGTGCCACAAGTGGAGGGCTTATATAGAGATTTGCATAAGCAGTTGCCGGGGTTAACGCAGGTATTGGTGAATGTTTCTAACTTTTGCGTGACTTACTGGTGGGTGATTTTGATTATTTTGCTGTTTATTGGTTGGTTTTTCTACCAGTTTCGGCGGACGGACGTAGGGAAGAAATGGTTGGCAAACTTTAAGCTGAATGTGCCGATTTTTAAGGAACTATATTTGAGGCTGTTTAATGCACGGTTTGCGAGAACAATGCAGATGTTGCTTTCTGCGGGGGTGCCGATGCTGGATTCGATGAAGATTTCTGGTGAAGCAGTGAGTAATATAGAAATAGAAGATCAGATTAATCAGGCGGCGACGATGGTGCGGAGTGGTAAGCCGTTGAGCACGGCGCTAAAAGGTAGAGATTATATTTTGCCGCTTTTGCCACAGATGGCAGCGACAGGTGAGCAGTCGGGACGGATTGATGAGATGTTAGGTAAGGCTGCGCAAGTGTATGAGGATGAGTTGGACGAACGATTGCAAGCGATTTCTACGATGATTGAGCCGATTTTGATGGTGTTGCTAGCAGTGGTAGCTGGGGGGCTGGTGGCGGCGGTGTTGTTCCCGATATACTCTATTATCGGAGACATTGGAGTCTAAGATTTTTGGAAAATGTTGGTGTTTTGGAAATGCTTGTGGTATAATAGTGGAAAGTAGAGCTTTTATAACGAAAGGAAGTTATTATGGCAAAGAAAAGCACAATGAAAAGTGCGAAAAATAGAAAAATAACAGTTGATAATAATAGCTTGAGTGGCTTTACGATTATCGAAGTCGTGTTAGTGTTGGCGATTGCTGGCTTGATCTTTATGATGGTATTTATTGCTTTGCCACAGTTACAGCGGGCGCAGAGGGATACTCAGAGGCGTGATGATATGGGGAGGTTGACTGGTGCAATTACGAACTACCAGTCGGCGAATAATGGTAGGTTGCCTTCAGGAACGTGTACTGTTGCTGATGACGCTGATCCGTTAGTGGAATCTATTCCGCATGGATCCGCGGCTTCGGCGGCTTGTCGTTTGATCCGTGAGTATATTTTGGGTTCGGCTGGCGGTACAACGGCGAATACTTTTGTAGATCCAAGCGGTAAGACTTATGATTTACAAATTTTAGAGTTGCCTTCGGGGGCTGTTCCTGATCCGGTCGCAGGTAGTGCTACTGGTGAGGTTGATGGTGTAATCAAAATGTATACGCATGCTAGGTGTGTAGGTGAGACGATTGAGCGCACAAGCAATCCACGTGATTATGCGGTGACTTACAAGCTTGAAGGTGGTGGTACTTACTGTTCTTCTAATAATGGTTAGGATTTGTTTAGCCTGATAAAAAGTAGCTCTGGAAACGGGGCTACTTTTTTTTGGGGGGATGGAGAGATGAATGGTATTATGTGAGTATTATAATATTATTGATAGAAGATAAGCTGGATATTTTATATGAAGTGAAGTTGGGCTTATGATCGTTTTTTGATTTTTATATTACTAAACGTAAGTTTTATGTTATGATAGAGTTAGTTATGAACGACAAAGTTTTTGAGATTTTGATTTTAATAATGATGTTTGTGATGGGAGCCGTGATGGGGTCTTTTGCGTGTTGTCAGGCGTGGCGCTGGTATTATAAGGCACATAATAAAAAAGACTTGGGGCAGTGGTCAGTGTGTTTGCATTGCAAAAAACGCATAAAGTGGTATGATAATATTCCGATTATTTCATGGTTAGTGCTACGAGGAAAGTGTAGAAATTGTCATAAAAAAATCGGGATAGCGGACTTTTTGTCGGAAATAAGTATGGCGGTGGCTTACTTGATGTTGACCTGGGCGTACTTATTGCCGATTATTAATAACTGGAATGTGTTGGTGCAGAATCCGCAGTTTTTGGCGGCGCAACTGGGAATTTTTGGGCTGATTTTGATTATGCTAGTGGTGCTGATGGTGTTGGCGGTGTATGATGCAAAATGGGGGGAATTACCAGTAGTGCTAATGGTGCTGGCAATTGTGTTTGGGTTGGCGATTTTTGTGCTAAAGATTTGCGTAGCGGTGATGAGCGATGATAGTGATTTGATGAGCGGGATTGGTAGTGCATTGCTAGGGGTGCTGATTTTGTCGGGGACGTGCTTTATAATCTACAAAGCTTCACGCGAGAGGCTGATGGGGGCGGGGGATTGGGTCTTGGCATTGGCTTTAGCGCTAGCCTTGGCGGATTGGTGGTTGGCGTTGTGGACGATTTTCTTGGCGAATTTGTTTGGTGATGTGATTGCGCTCCCTGGGGCGGTGAAATCAGGTAAGACGAAGGTGCATTTTGGGCCGTTTCTAGTGGCGGCGTTTGTGGTGGTATTGATATTGGGGAACTGTCTACCTTTATTGATTAATGCTATGTAAAGCTTTTGTCTATACCAGTCTATTGCTTCGTCAAGATTTCCAGCAGGCTAGTTCAGGCAAAAGGTACTTGGGCTAAGTAGGGCGGGTTTTGTTATTCGGTTTCGGAATGATATTTGTCGTGGATTTCTTTAAGGTGAGGGTCGGTGACATGAGTGTAGATTTGGGTGGTGGAAATGTCAGCGTGGCCGAGCATAGTCTGGACGGAGCGGAGGTCGGCGCCGTTCATGAGGAGATCGGTAGCGAAACTGTGACGCAAGGTGTGAGGTGAGACATGCTTGGTAATGCCGGCGAGGCGGGCGTATTTTTGGACGATGCGTTCGATAGAACGAGCGGTGAGACGGCGGAAGTTGCCAGAGGTATCGACGGCGTTGAGATTTTTGCTGTTATTAAGGAAAAGTGGAGCGAGAGAATCGGTGCGAGCATCGAGATATTCTTGGACGCGGTCGGCGGCGGCTTTGGAAATAAAGATAGGACGATCCTTGCTGCCTTTACCACGAATCATGAATTCACGGCGTTCGAGATTGATAGAATCACGATTAAGCTTGACAAGTTCGGAGACGCGCAGGCCGCCGGAATAAAGGAGTTCAATAATGGCGCGGTCGCGGAGGCCGGTTTCGTTGCTGGTGTCGATTTCGCTGAGGATACTCTCGACTTCGTCGTAGCGGAGGAAAGTAACTTGTTTGCGAATGATATGAGGAAGCTCGACGAGGGTAGGGTCGAGAGATTTAATGTTGCGTTTGGTAAGATATTTAAGAAAGCCGCGTAAAGCGATGAGGTGGTAAGCTTGAGTGATAGCTTGGAGATTTTCTCCGTAACGATCTTCTTCGCGGTTGAGACGGAGACGAAATTTGCGGAGTAATTCTTGATCGATATCGCTGGGGCGGAGTTCGTCGTTTTTACCGGAGATTTCGCCAGCGATGGTGAGAAAGCGATAAAGATAACGTTCGTAGTTTTCGGCAGTTTTACGAGAACGACCGCGCTCGACTTCTAGATGTTCAACAAAATCGCCGATGAGTTCTGAGATATACATAAGTATATTATAGCATAAGCTCAGATATCTGGAGGAAAACGCGTTTGTGTTGGGTGTTCTATATGGTGAGGATTGTAGTGATTTGGGCGGGAGGTCGCAATTTGCTGTGCAAATTGCTCGTGTTCGGCGTCGGTTCGAAAAAGTAAACAAGTTTACTTTTTACTCACCTCCTAGAACATGTGAACCCCTGACGGGGTTCACCTTTCCGCCCCTGAATTATGCATTATAAATAAAAATGACCCTACGGGTCATGTTTATTTATAATGGTGACCTGGGCGGGAGTTGAACCCACAACCTTCTCCTTAGGACGGAGCTGCTCTATCCAATTGAGCTACCAGGCCATGAATACTTATATTATAACACAACGATTGCGAAATAGGGAAGAACCGGCTATACTAGGGGTAGAAAGTAGGATTTTATGAGTAAGCCGGCAGAAGTAATTAGATTTTATGTTTTGTGTAACAAGCTAAAGGATGTAGTGCGGACGGGATGGAAGATTTGGAACGTGCGGCGGGAGCGGTTAGAAAGTATTGCGGAGCATATTTATGGCGTACAGATGTTGGCGATTGCGATGCAGTCGGAATATCACTATGAAATAGATTTAGAGAAAGTAATATTAATGTTGGCGCTGCATGAGTTAGAAGAGATTAAGATTGGAGATTTTAATCCGTTCGAGATTACGAAAGATGAGAAAACTAAAATTGGGCATGCGGCAGTGGCGGAAATTTTGGGTGGATTGGCGAACAAAGCGAAGTTGCAGGAGTTGATATTGGAGTTTGACGCGCGTGAAACACCAGAGGCGAAGTTTGCATACTATTGTGATAAATTGGAAGCAGATATACAATGTAAGCTTTATGATGAGGCGGGAAGTGTGGATTTAGCGAACCAGCCGGGAAATAATTTGATGGAAAATCCGGAAATAAAGAAATGCTTGCGAGATGAAGAGAGTTGGTCGGCGGCGTGGTTGGCGTTAAATAAAAATAAAAATTATTATGATCGTAATTTCGCAGAGGTTTCGGACTATGTGCGGGATCATAATATAAGTTGAATTTAGAAGAATGGGATAAGTTTGTGGTATAATTATTGGTAATTAGTAGAGTTAATTAAGCTGGGCGGTGAGCTCGGCTCGGAAGGAGTAATAATGGGGAAAGAAAAAGATTTGGTAGAGAGGAGTTTGGTGGTATTAAAGCCGGATTCAGTGCAACGAGGAATTGTAGGAGAGATTATTACAAGATTTGAGCGAGTGGGGCTAAAGATTGTGGGAATGAAGATGGTAATGCCGAATGAAGATCAATACCGTGCGCATTATGAGGATATCGGTAAGATGATTACGCGTCGGGGTGAGCAGGCGTTTCGGTATAACTTAAACTATATGATGACTGGCCCGGTGATTGCGATGGTGCTAGAAGGCGTGGAATGTGTACCGTTGGTGCGAAAGATTGTTGGCCCGACAGAGCCAAAGTCGGCGGAGATGGGGACGATTCGGGGAGATTATTCGCATATGAGCTTTGGTTATTCGGATGCGAAGGGCATGGGTGTGCCAAATTTGGTACATGCTAGTGGTAATAAGGAGGAAGCTAAGAAAGAGATTGCGTTGTGGTTTAAGCCGGAAGAATTGTATGATTATTCGGATTTAAACGAGAAGTATACTCGCTAGGAAATGATTAAAAAGTGCCGTTCTGTGAGGGCGGTACTTTTTTGAGAAAAAGGTTTTGTTTTGAGAAAAACTTGGCTTGTGGTATAATAAAATATATGAGTTTGTTTAAGCAAAAGCCAAAAACGGAGCGGGAGAAAGTAGAGGAACGCCGTGAAGAAGTTTTGGCGCATGGTCGGAAGTTTAAGTATCCATTGCAGTATGCGAAACATAGGTTGATTATTAATACGATTATTGTGGGGATAGTGGCAATTGTTTTGATGGTAGTGGCGGGCTGGGCGATGCTGTATAAATTTCAGGATACGGGTGACATGATTTATCGGGTGACGCAAGTGATACCGGTGCCGGTGGCGGAGGTAGATGGAGCGAAAGTGCGTTATAGCGATTACTTGATGATTTATAGAAGTAATTTGTTGACGGCAGAGCAGCAGAGCGGGCAGCTAGGTACTGGTAAGGATGCGGATGCGGTGCGTTTGATGTATAAACAAGCGGCGTTAAATTCGGCAGTAGAGTATACTTATGCTCTGAAACTTGGTAAGGAAATGGGGGTGAATGTGAGTGATGCAGAGGTGACAGAAGCTTTTGATGACCATCGTAAAGTAGGAGGAGTGGAGCGGAGCGAAGAGGGATTTTTGAAGATTCTGCGGGATAACTTTGGCATGAATAAGAGCGAATATCGGAGGATGCTGTATCTTTCTCTGATGAAGGCAAAGGTAACGCAAGAGGTGGATACGACGGCGCGTGAGCAGGCGGAAGAAGTGGAGAGGATTTTGCAAGAGACGGAGGGCGACCTGCAAAAAGCCAATGAGGAGCTAGGCTTGAACGGTTATGAGGAAACGGGGCGGTTGGTGGATAGCATGAACGTGGATGGCGGGCGCTCGACGATGGCAATGACGCTGGAGGCGGGGCAGATTAGTAAAAGATTCTTATCGAGTAATGGTGATGGTTATTATTTTGTAAAACTGATTGATAAAACGAATTTGGAAGTGAATTATGCATCTCTCAAGATTAATTTTACAACTTTTGCGCAGATGATGACGGAATTATATGCGAATGATGAGGTGGTGGCGTATATTGATTTGGAGGGGGGAGAATAGGGGTTTTGCGGAATTAGCCTTGCTTTTTGAGGTTTTTGCGATAGGCTTCGAAGTATTTAACTACGATCGGTTCTAGTTTTTTATAGTGACTACTATCAGCATTCTCTATATCTTCTGGTGTTAGGCGGCCTATACGTAGCATTTCTTCTACGTTAGGGATGTTTTCTCCATCATAGACAAAAGTTTTTACATAGCGTGTGCTGTCTTTGAGCTGAAAATCAATTTCTATAAAACTAGGGTTACCAGGTGTTTCGTCAATAGGTATATCGTTGTCAAGAAGGTTGTTGCGATTAAGTTTGTTTTGTGAATCCCAGATTATTGCTGAAAAATGGCTAAATTGAGGGAAAATCTGGGCGTCGGAGAGTTTGTGATCGCTAGATTCTAGACTTTGAGTGGCTTGTTCTAGTGTCTCTGTGAGAAAATCTAAACGTTTGAGTTGTTCCATTTGGGAGAGTTCGCGACATTTCATGTCGAGTGGGGTGTCGCCAACTAGAGGTGGAAGGGGAAGGTCGTAGGCGCGCCCGATCCCGGTGCGGGAGCGTAGCATGTCTTTAAAATTTGACATACTGGTTAGCTCTTCAATTTTTTTATCCAATTCTTGGTAGCTATCGTGCTCGCTGATGGAATTGATTAATTCTATGCCGCGTTTATAAGCTTTTTCTCGATAGGCTTGTCGCTGAATATTGACGATGGGAATTTTGAAGAATTTAGCATGGCGCAGGGCTGCATCATTTATATTATCGTCTTCGACGATGATATAGTCGGGTCTTCTAGGTACACCGTTTTCTGAGTAACGTCGGAGGAGGATTTCGTTATAATGGCTGGTTTCGGAGGCACCTTCAAGCTCTTTGATGATATTAGGACGGTCTACAAGGGTGTCTGACTCGCCAGCCATATTCTTGGTACCGCCATCACCATGAGAAATATAGATGATAGAATCGCCGTCGATCTGGGCGAAGCCATACATCAAATCTCCCGGTACGTGACTAGCGATATTGCGCTCAGAATTATAATAAGAGGCAGAAATAGTATTGCCACGGGCATTGGCATTGCTGGTTCCGTAGCCAAGCTCTTGTTTTGCTACCTCTCGTGGGGTTACCCAGAGAGCGGGATTATTCATAACTGCTCGGAAAGTTTCCGTGCCAATATGTCCGGGTTCGTCATGTTTGCGGTAATCGATTGTGGTGGAAAGGATCGAGAAGGGTAAGCCGTTTAAATCGTAAATGGGAATCTCTGTATCTTCGAAATTTACAAGGTGCTTCTGAATACCGGGGGTTTCTGATAGCGATTCAACTTCTAGATCAGCGACTTTTAGCAAACGGGCGTTTAAGTCGTGCTCTACTAGCTCTTGGATACGTTGTTTCTGGAAGCGTTCGCGTTTATTGGAATCTGCATAGGTGCGGATCTTTGACATGTTCTGTGCAATTTCTTCTTGCTCTATGCGGGCTTCTCTGGCTTTGCGTTCGGCTTCGCGTTGTAGGCGCTTAGCTTCTCGGCGAGCTTCTTCTTCTGCGTATGCCTTAGCTTGAGCAGCTTGCTCGGCGTGATATTCTGTTAAGGCGATGCGGGTTGCTTCTGCCTCTCGCAGTCTCTCATCTTTGCGTGACTTGATGCCTAATTTATCGTTAAGCAGTCTCGTCACCTTTTTGAGGGGTGAGGGTTCAGCTTTGGCGGCGCGAGATTCATATTCCCGAGTGCTACTGTAAGAATTCTCAAGCTCTGATTTGATCCTGTCGACGCGATGGCGCTCGCTGGCGTCATAGGCGGCGAGGATTTTGGCACCGAGATGAGAGGATTTTTGGCGGCGTACTTCTGGGGTATCTTGGGGTAATTGAGCTTTTGTGGGATCTTTGATGTTGGGGTTTGCAGTGTTATTGGTGTCAGGGTTTGTGGTTCTGGGTTTGGCTAACTCTGCCCATTGATTGGGGCTGAGGGTTGATTCGGAGTGGCTTGTTGATTCGTGAGATTTCATTTTTTGATACTGCTTAGTTTATTATTAGTATTATTATAGCATAGGGTGGCAGCGGATTAATTATTATGTTAATTGATGGGGGTGGCATTATATATAAATTTAGTAGGGAAGGATAGGATTTTTGTATGAAAAGCAAAAAGTGTGATATAATATAGGAGTATTAGCGAGTATCGTATAACGGCTATTATGTATCCTTCCCAAGGATGAGATTGGGGTCCGACTCCCCATACTCGCACCAAATTCGAGTTAAAATTGGCTATTTTGAGAGTTCTATCGTCGTTTGTTCTGAAGAAAATTGGGTGTCGTCTCGCAATAAAATGCGAGCATTTTTATTTGTATGTATAGCAGGAAAAATGAGAATTGGATAAAATAAAACATAAATATTTTGAAAAGTATGGTAAAATGGAGGTAAGCATAAAGCAGGGAATGATCTTCCCGAATAAATTAGGAGGCAAAAATGGCAACAAAAACTTCGTCAAAAAAGACGACGAGTCGTAGAGCTGCTAGCAAGTCTGCGAACGCTCAGACTC
Organism: uncultured Candidatus Saccharibacteria bacterium; assembly: GCA_964443395.1. Classification (GTDB taxonomy): domain Bacteria; phylum Patescibacteriota; class Saccharimonadia; order Saccharimonadales; family Saccharimonadaceae; genus Nanosyncoccus. The sequence goes on from CAYUCN010000002.1 coordinate 54,449, forward strand.
GTGCAAAGAGTCCGAGATCTCAGGCGGTGGTGGAGCCAGTATTGAAGCGAGCGAAGAGTACGGGCTGGCTGGCAATTTTGGAATCGGTAATTATCGGTGTGCTCGGGGCGATTTTGATTTGGAATCCAGATGGTATTCTGAAGGTGATTTTCTATGTGGTAGGAATCTTCTTGATGGTGAAGGGTGTGTATCATATCGTGAATTATTTTGCAGTGCATGGTAAATATGACTTTTATAACAATGATTTGCTGTATGGGATTGTAGCGTTGGTGTTTGGCGTGATTTGTGTAATTCTATGGGAACAGCTGAGTGGTGCGATCGGTATAGTGGTGGGGGCCTGGATGATTTATGGTGCTTTAGTACGCTTGAACACGGCAATCAAGTTACATGCGGCAGGTGTAAGGGAATGGTTCTATGTACTATTGCTCTCGCTGGTTATGCTGGCGCTAGGTATCTATATGGTAGTGAGTGTCGGTGCAGTAGTGGCAGTAGTTGGCTGGGTAATGATTGCAGCGGCGGTAGTTGGCATTATCGATGACGCGGTGTTCATGAAGAATATTGATGCAATAGTTGAATAGGATTTGTGCTAGAAAAAGTAGCTTGCGAGGTAAAAGCAGGCTACTTTTTTGTGAATTTGCAGGAAATAGATGCTTTTTGGTTGTAAGCTGAGGAGATGTGTGATATACTAGGAGTACCGGTTTGTAGTTTAATAAGGCAGAACATACCAGGGTGCGTGATGCTGCGTGTAGCATTACGGATTACGCTTTTATGCTAAGGTGCACATTGGCATAAAAGGGTTGCTGGAGTGTGGCTTAAAACACTAGGGCGAAGTTGGCGCATTGGTAAGCGCCTCAGCTGTTGAGATGCAGGTCGATCCTGTCAGACCGGGACTGTACATTATTAAATCAAAAAACGGCGTCCGTGGTGTAAAGTGGGTAGCACGGGTGTAATTGAATTTATGCGTGGTACAGGTTCGAGTCCTGTCGGATGCCCCAATTGTGTCCCCGGAGCTAAGGCTCCGGGGTTTCTATGTAATTTTTTGAGAAAAAGCCGATTTTTATAGATTTTGTACTTGTATTTTGAATAGGGGTGATGTATAATGTAGCTAAGTGGATTCGTAGCTCAGTTGGTTAGAGCGCCGCCCTGTCACGGCGGAGGTCGCGAGTTCGAGTCTCGTCGGATCCGCCAAGTAAATAAAAAAGACCCATTTGGGTCGTTTTTATTTACCTATTAATTGCGAGGAGAGCTGAGAGCAAGTGGCAAGGCGCCTTATCCGATAGGATAAGGCGAGGAGCGGAGCGACAAAGCCGAAGGCTTGCCTTGGCACTGAGTTCGTTATACGCCTGGTTCCGCAGGAACGACGGCGCGGATTATTATGTCTTTTATGCGAATGCAGAGGTGCTTAGCCTTCTTACTCCCTTAACCGACACGTAATTATATCTTATATTAAATCATAATAACTTATTGGTTTACTATACGGTTCTTTTAGTCGGTTTCGGGAGTAAGAAGGCTAAGCGCCTATATCCTCTCCTCCTACTTAAGTATAGGAAAAGGTATAATTATCTAGCGACATAGCGGACGGAGCTGCCGCGGTAGCGATTGTAGGCGTCGGACGGGCTAACGTAACTACTATCGAAGAGCAAGAGGTACGCGTTAGCTGAGCTGCCGGCTGTAGATGACCAATAGCGCCCGAAGAATCCAGCATTGTTCAGAGAGCTATTAACGACGTTCCCGCCATAGACGAAATTAAGTGGAGCTGATTGTAACTTTGTACTGCCATCTGCATTATTGCCAATATTATAAGCCGTAGTTAATCCACCGAAGGACTTTAGTGCAGAACTGGTATTATTGCTAGTAGGTAGTTGCCATCCTTTTGGACAGATGCTACTTGGGGTATTTTGTCCTTTTGTAGTAATGCTTGCATCTCCAGTACCCGCCGTAGCAGTATACCAGTTATAATAAGTTCCATTGGTACTATCTCCAGCATAATGTACTAATGAAGAGTATTGATCGTTACTGGTAAAATACTTAGGATCGTCTTTATCTTTATCTATTGCCGTAGATGGTGGTAGGTAATAATCTGCTTGTACATTACTATCTGCTGGAGTGAGTAAACTATCTACTATCCTTAAATTTTGCGTCATCCAACAGTTACCATCAGCTAGTTTACTAATCGTATACTTATTACCATCTCTACTATCCGTAAGAGTCTTAGTAGGTACAGTAGTAGCACTAGCGGCTGGTGTAGTCTGACTACTACATGCTGATGGGTTCATGTCTTGCATATATACTAGCTGATCCCAAGTCTTTGCCGTCTCTTGCGCTCCCGCGGCGGGGAAAAAATTGAGATTTTTAACAAACTTGTGCTTGTTAGTCTTGTTTTCTTTGTGCTACAATGCGGGTTAGAGCGCAGGTTTGGCTTGTTATTTTACAGTTTAGTAGGGTGTGGAGTTGTATTTTTGGAGGAAAGGAATCAGGAGGATGTGATGAATAAAATCAAACAACTGATAGAGTTAGTATCTGGCTTATTCCAACGCAAGGAAAAGTCGGTTACAAAACAAAATGTTACTGTTATCGGAAACAATGTTATAATCATTGTTAAATCTGACAAACAGTAACATTCTAAACTTCCTAATCTAATTTTACTAAACTTATGCGTTTTATGCAAGCATGTTTTTCAAGAAAATAGCTGCGAGAGCAGGCCTGTGCTCTGATATTAGCTAGTTTACGTAATTATCTAGCAACACAGCGAATAGAATAGGCTTGTTGGCCATATGCATTAGTAAAACCAGGAATATTTTTATATAAATCTGTAGATAAAGTGTTATTTGCCAATACCAAAACATAAGCAGTAGTCTGATTAGCTGTACATAATTCCAGCTTACGAGATTGAACGACAGTATTACCAGTACTAGACCAATAAACACCCATTGAACCGCTAGAAGTTATACTAGTAGCTTGGTGGTCTGCATATCCTCCCAGCTTGTAATTATATGGAGCGGCTTGAGCTGCGGCAAAAGATACTCCATTCAGTAAGTTATAGAATTGTCCGTCCGCACCACCAGTGGGCAGGGTCCAGTTCTTTGGGCAAATACTACCAGGAGCAACACCGGATGTATAGCATGCGCTTGTTATATGGTTTGTGCCGGCCGTTGCTAGCGTATATCCATATACTTCACCATAAGAAGTACCCACCATCGTAGTATAGCTATTACTGTCATTAACTTTCAAAGTAGTATCCGATTCTACGTCCGATGTGGTACTATTTATAACCATGCCGTTTGTTGGCGCAAACGCCAAATCTTGCGTCATCCAACAATTACCATCCTTAAGCTTAGCTACAGTATAGGTCTTGTTGTCTCTGGTATCAGTAAGAGTGTACTCAGTATTGCCAATAGGAGTGTTAGCACAAATGCCTGAAGTCATATCTTGCATAGTAGTAATATCAGCAAGGGTAGTAATGGCCTTCGGCTGTATAGCAAAGGACAAAAGAGCATTGGTACTATAGCTACCGGCTGTAGCCCCCTCACCAAAGTTTGCAGCAAAGACTATCTTACCATTCACATTAGCAGAACTAGCAGTAGCGGATTTAATGACAGAATCTGATGTTTGCATAGGACGATAAGTCATATCACCATTGGCTGTACTAGTATTATCACTCCATCCCCAGCCCCAAGTATTACTAGTCATACTCTTACCTTGTACGCCAGTACTAGCAACTGGGTTAATGGTAGTAGCGCCAGCCGTACTATTCTTGAGACTAGTACTACCATCCGTATATTTAATACTTAGGCTATAGCTTTCTATATTACTGGCTGTCGCTACTACATTATATGATATATAGTTAGTTTGATTAGTTACTGCATTTAGGCTCTTACTATAGCTATCATTACTACTATTACCATCAATACTTAGACTAATCCCATTATCCGCTGTGTCAACCTCCCCTTTCCTGCAACAACTAGGCGCAACTTATTCTGGGAGCGTAG
>CAYUCN010000003.1:0-51280 GCA_964443395.1 uncultured Candidatus Saccharibacteria bacterium
CCTGTTTACATTCCGAACACAGAAGTCAAGCCCAGTCGCGGCGATTATACTGCCCTAAGCGGGAAACTAGCAAGGTGCCAATTTATACGAGTAAGCCACCCCAACGGGTGGCTTTTCGTCTTTGAGAATAGTTCTATGATATAATAAGGAATCCGAGTGAAGAAATATCGAACGATATTTCTTCCGAGGTGACGCCATTATTTCTTAAGCCGCAGGCTTATGATATAATAAGACTAGAATTTTGGAGAAAAATATGCAAGAAACTAATAACCTGGAAATAATCATTGGCAACTTAATTGATCGGCAAGAAGTTTGTTTCTTAAGCTTTATTGATGAGAATGGTTTTCCTACGGTCCGCACAATGTTAAACCCTCGTAAGCGTCATGGCCTTAAAGAATTCTATCTTACCACTAATACCAAGTCTAAGAAAATTCAATCTTTATTGTCTAATTCTCGTGCAGGAATCTACTTTTACGATCGCCCCACTTATCGAGGCGTAGCCTTTACCGGTACAGCAGAAGTCTTATACGACCAAGCTATCAAGGACGAAATCTGGCGAGATATGGATATTATATTTTATAAGAATAATACCGATCCCAATTATTGTGTTATAAAGATTACCGCTCAACATGCTCGCTACTATAGCGATTATCATTCAACAGACATTGATTTATAGTAGTACACAGTTTACATTTATTGTATCGTTATTCTATTGGTTCTTTTAATCATTGATTAGATTTAATTCCTCGGGCTCTGCTTCGGGAATGTTGATTAACCTCAAAAACACGCATTATAAATAAAATAATTACAGGAGTTTTTATGTCGACCAGTCTCAAATATAGGAATTATGTCCTAGAACAGCTTAGTCCTCTCAAAGATATTACTATTAGACCTATGATGGGCGAATATCTATTATATTACCAAGACATTTTGTTTGGTGGACTCTATGATGAGAAGCTACTTATCAAAGAGGTCCCCGGCAACGCTAAATATCACCTACCCCAAGTAGTGCCGTATGCAGGCGCTAAACGCACTATGTACTATATAGAAGATCTAGATGATCAGCAACAGCTAATCCAAATCATCCTTGACACCTATCCAGATTTACCACGAAAGAAAAGAAAGTAGCATTATGAGAGTTTATATAGCACATTCGCGCAGCTATGATTACCAAACTCAGCTTTATCATCCCGTACGCAGGCAAGTTAACTTGCCTCCATAAGCGTATCTGTGGTGCAATAAGCATATAATCATAAAAACAGAAAATGACTAATTATAAAATTCTCTTCTGCATGCGCCTGCTCAAAAGCGTCCTTGATACTTTTATTGACACTTTCTTTGTCCTTTATTTCATGGAAGTGTCTAGTGATAATATTATCCCCCTCGGCATGTATCATGCTCTAAGCGTATGCGCTATACTGCGCCCGCCACATAAACCAAAACCATAACTACCGGTATAATCAGTTTCGCCGAAGATTTTTACTATTCTCATATTTATGAATTTGTATCGCAATTATCTGGGTATATTTCGTGGTATAATATAAGGGAATGAAAGATCAAAAGAACATCGCCGGCGCCCCGACCGTCACCCCAGAAATGCGAGAGCAGTTATTGGCTAAGCTCAAAACTTTGCCAGCTTCACCTGGAGTTTATTTTCACAAAAGTACTGATGGTGAAGTTATTTATGTCGGCAAGGCTGCCGTCCTTAAGAATCGCGTACGTCAGTATTTCCATCGTACTCAGAAAGATCCTAAGACCGAAGCTCTTGTTCGCGAGATCGCCGACACTGATTGGATCGTGGTGGATACAGAGATGGATGCACTCTTTCTCGAGTCCGAAATGATTAAACGTTACATGCCTAAGTGGAACATTCTCCTGCGTGACGACAAAACCGTCTCCTACGTCCGCATCGACATGAAATCCGAAGTCCCCTATGTCAGTTTTACTCGCACGCCACAAGACGACAAAGCTACATATATCGGCCCGTTTTATGGTAAAAGCGCCGTTGCTCAGGCTCTGCGTATCCTCCGCAAAGTCTTCCCATATTATGATAAGCCCTACGATGGCAAAAAAACTCTCAATACCGATCTCGGCCTTACGCCTGGTATTGAGGTTGGCAAAATGTCTCCTAAGGATTATAAAAAGAATTTACGCAAATTACGTTTATATCTAGAAGGTGGTCGCCACAAGCTAATCGAAGAGATAGAAAAACAAATGCAGCAAGCCGCTCAAGCCGAGAATTTTGAAGAGGCCGCCGCCCTCAAAAAACAACTTTTTGGGCTCAAAGAATTACAGAAGAAGATTGTCTTTTCTGATAAAGAATTCTTAGATATTTCTTCCGACCAAGCCTTAGCCGACCTCCAGCAACTTCTCCATCTTTCTGCTCCTCCTAGACGTATTGAGGGTTATGATATCTCTCATCAATCTGGCACTAACGTCGTTGGCTCGATGGTAGTCTTCGTTAATGGCGCCTCTGACCGTTCCGAATATCGTAAATTTAAACTTCGCCACCAAAAAAACGATGATACCGCTAACCTCCGCGAAGTTATCGAGCGTCGCCTTAAGCATCAAGAATGGGATTACCCAGATCTCATTATTCTGGATGGCGGTCTTAACCAAGTCAATGCCGTCCGCGAGTTACTCCAGCCTCATCACATCGCCGTCATTGGTCGGGATAAGTCTGGCGACCACACCCGCAACGCCGCCGTCAAAATCATCGTCCCTCAAACCGATGGCTATCATACCTTAGCTCTACCTAGCAACTCACACATCGCTAAGCTTATCGCTCGCATCGACGACGAAGCCCATCGCTTTGCCATTACTTACCATACTCTACTTAAGCGCAAAAATATGCTCAAGTAAGCGTATAAATAGGTTATTTTCGCTCAAGTCTACCATTGTCGTGCTATAATTAGAGCATGATAAAAAAACAAATTTTTACTTTTCTCTTGCGCTGGGCGGTGTCAAGCCTTGGTATGTATTTATGCATTACCATGTTTGGCTTAGCTACGGTTGGTCCCGAGTCACAAGAAGTCTTCCAAGAAACCTGGATGCTCTACGCTGCTGCCGGCCTCATCTTCTCCTTAGTTAATTCCATTGTCAAACCTCTGGTTAAGATTATCGCCCTTCCTCTCGCTATTCTTACTATGGGTATTTCTACCATCATCATCAATACTGCCATGGTAATTCTAACTATCCACCTCCTCCCCGGCGTGGCGATGGACTTCTGGGGCGCCTTCGTCACTAGCGCCGTCATGAGCGTGATTAACGCCGTCCTCAACCTCATTATCAGCTAATTAAGTATACTATTGCAGTATAAAATAAACATCTTTATAAATGGCTTTATTGGTTAAATTGCCTGCCAAAACCCGAACAAAGCCTTACTTCTCTCCGCGGCCAAAATATCCAAAACTTGATCTCAAAATCAAGTTTTACAAATACCTCACCCCTATTAAGGTAGCACAAAACCTGATCCTAAGATCAGGTTTTGCCTATTTACACTAACTCTAAATAAGTTACATAAAACCGTACAAAATCATCGCTTTTTGCCAATAATAATCGCTAGTTGTTACTTAGTCACACAGCGTACGGCTTGTCCACTGTAACGGTAATACTGGCCAGCCGGGCTAGTTCCACTAGTGCTAATACCTAAATTATTGGCCAAATCGCCATCAACAGCCGTAGCTGACCAATAATAGCCATTTGTAGTCGCACTTGTTAAATTGCCGTCATTGATAAAACCACTATAAATAAAGCTATATGGAGCCGCAGTGATAGCACTTGCACTAAGTCCACTCAACAGCTTGCTATAAGACTTATCAAGATAGGCATTACCATTCACTGGTAACTGCCAACCTTTCGGGCAAATACTACTGGGCGCGTTACCGCTGGTAAGGTTAGCATCTCCAGTCCCCGCTGTAGCCGTATACCAGTTGTAATATCCGCCATATGTAGCATCAACATATGTTTTAGGATCATATTGGTCACTGCTAGTAAAGCCAGAGATATTGGATGCTGGCACGGTAAAGTTACCATCACTCTCCCGCATATCAGAGTCATAACTACTAATAGTTACATTAGAAAGTTTAAGATTCTCTACCATCCAGCAGTTACCATCTTTGAGTTTATCGATTTGATAAACGCGGTTGTCCCTGGTATCTAAAAGCCTACCATATGATTCTGTCGCATTTTTGCAAACATTACTGGTCATCTCCTGCATCTTTGTGATGCCACCAAAGGGATATACTGTAACTCCGCTTTGTGGGTTAGCAACCAAAGAAAGAAGTGCGGAAGTTTTGTAATGTCCCGCTTCAGCACTACTATCAAACTTAGCGGCAAATGTAAGTTTCTTGGTAAAATCAACATATTTAACGTATGCGTTATTAGTGCTATCAGTACTAATGTTTGAGTTTGATTCTAATAGACCATTAGTATTATTAGTAGAAGTAGCCCCATATGCCGGCAGGGCGTAATACTTCATGGACGCTTCAGTTGCATTTTCTGTACCCCAGCCATAACCCCAAGTATTAACGGTAAGGTTAGTGCCAGTCTGGCCCGTGGCTCCAGAAATAATCGTGCTACCATTATTTAGCGTAGTACTAGCGCCATCGGCAGCAGTTAGCTGCAAAGTATATCCGTCTAAACCGCGAATAGACACTTTTACTAGATTGCTAATATAACTAGTCGTACCAGTCTCAGCTTCAGCGGAGCTATTAGTGGTACTGCTATCAGTAGGGCTCATAATAGACATAGATATTACTGGATTAACCTCAATCCAGGTGCTGCCCGCCTCCGGATTTTCTGCGGCATATGTGGACTTACTAGCGCTGCCAACTGGGCTGAGGCAGCTGATGCCCAGCAAAAGTAGGGCCAATATGCAGCCTATAGGAATACTATGATATATCTTTCTATTACTGAATTGATATCTATATTTCTTATTTTGGTGCATTTAGCCCTCCTTTTGTAATAAATATATTTATTCCGAGGGCACCATATTCAGTTTCTAGAGCAACAAAAATAGCGCATCCGACCATCGTTAGTCGTATTCATTTGCGCGAGTTACCCATTATCACTAAAAATAGTGCCATCATGGGTGTAGTCTCGCGCTGAAGTTAATCTTAACGAGGCCATGATGGCACTAGTTATAACTTCAGCCTTATTTCTCATTCGCTTCCGCGAACACTACACATTCCCATTTTAGCAAGTAATTGCTAAAATGCCTAGCCCCAAAATCCGCTCGAATTTGCACAGAACAACTTTCTGCGCCTCTTCGAGATTTACTCCTAAAACGAGCTATGACATGATTCCACTGAAATGATTTTTTACGATGCAATTACTCGTTATAGAGCGATTAGACCAGTAAGCCTATTGTCCTTGAAACCGACTAAAAGAACCGTGTAGTAAGTCGATAAGTTATTATGGTCTAGTATAGATTTAATTGCGTGTCGGTTGAGAGGATGATAGGCTTGCTAATCTAATCACTATAAAACATGGATTATAGCTTAATGTCGTCACGCGGAGGCGCAGAAAACTTGCTTTTGCCACTAACTTGGAGTATAATAGATACATGAATTTGGGAACATTATTTCAGAGTTTAACTTTCATCTCAGCGATTTTATCAATCTTACTGATTTTGTTGCAGCAGCGCGGCGCCTCGCTTGGAGCTGGCTTTGGTAGTTCTGGTGAACTATATACCACACGCCGGGGTCTCGAGCGCTCACTTTATAATGCTACTATCATCTGCGTTGTTGTCTTTGTCCTTTCTATTCTATGTCTACTATTAGTACCAACGGCCTAACTCAACAAGAGGAGCTAGAGAGTAAACATTAAACATGAAACCTACTATCAAAAAGCGTGGGCAAAAAATCACCAAACGTTGGGAGCAAATTTCTGAGCGCGCCCGTGAGAGCAGTAAAGAGCATATCCAAGAGAATATCATTAGTCGCCTTCCTAATGCTCGCCGTGTACGCTTGTTGATCTTAGAATGGGCTTTATTAATTATTGTTATTATCTCACTCGCTCTTACGCAAGCCTTTTGGTATAAGCAGTCTTATTCCGTGCAGGCCTTCGTTGATGGCGGTACTTATATCGAGGCTACTATTGGTAAAGTCAATTCACTTAACCCACTCTTTGCCACTACCGAAAGCGAGAAGGTCTTGTCCAAGCTTATGTTCGCTACGCTGTCTACTATCGACTATTCTGGCCATGTCGGCCTTGGCTTGGCGTCTTCTATTGTCCCGGACGACACCGGCAAAGTCTGGACGGTCACTCTTAAGGACGGTCTTAAATGGTCTGATGGTGAGCCGATCACCTTAGATGATGTTATTTATACTATCAACCTCACCAAAGATACCGCTGTTAATACCATCTATTCATCTAATTTCGCCGGCGTCACTATCGAGCGCATGGGCGATTCGTTAGTTTTTGCTCTGCCTTCCGCTTATGCAGATTTCGATTCTACGCTTAATATCCCGATTCTGCCTTCGCATATTCTAGCCGAAGTTAGCTCTGGTCAGCTGCTAGAGCATAGCTTTAGTTTTAGTCCTATTACATCTGGCGCCTTCAGTTTTAATGCCATGCAAAACGTTTCTAGCGAAGGAGAAAAAATCGTCTATCTCGCTGCTAATCCGTATTACTATAAGTCCAAGCCCATGCTAAATAGCTTTGCTATCCACACCTATGATACGCCAGAAGAGATCGTCACTGCCGTCTCCACCGGCGAAGTCACTGCTACCGCCGAGCTCTCTTCCGAATACCGCAGCCAGCTCCCCACCGAGCTGATCTACGAGAAACAAACTTCGTTGGCTAGTGGCGTCTTTGCCTTCCTCAATACTACTAGCCCTTTGCTTAATAACGTTGCCGTACGTCAAGCCATCCAGCGCGGAGTCGATATTTCTAAAGTTCGTTCCGTCCTCGGCTACGAGTATCCTCTTGACTACCCCTTACTTACTACGGAAATCAAAGTTGAAGAATATCCCGCCCTCCCCGAATACAATCCTAGTGACGCCATCGCCGCCTTGCGCAATGCTGGCGTAGAGGGCCAAACCCTCCGTCTCGTCACTATCGACACTGGTTATTTCCCAGCCCTCGCCGCGGAATGGAAGGAACAGCTCGAAGATATCGGGTTTAAGGTAGACTTATCGATTTATAGTCCCGGGCAAGATTTTATCGTCAATATCGTCCGTCAGCGCAATTATGATATCTTATTGTATGAAGTTGAGTTGGGTGTAGATCTGGATCTTTTCGCTTACTACCACTCTTCGCAGGCTTCTGCTACTGGCCTTAATCTCTCTAATTACGCTAATGCCTTAGTCGATGATCTTATCCTTAGCGCTCGCACCACCATGAGCACCACCGGCCGCGCCGCTAAGTACGAAACTTTCCTCCGCCGCTGGGTCCAAGACGTCCCTGCTATTGGTATTTATCAAGCCAGCCTAGTCTATTACTTTAATAAAAATGTCCGAGCTTTCTCTGAGGACGACCGCCTAATCTACGCTACAGATCGTTTTGTCGATGTCGAATATTGGGCTGTCAATCGCGCTCAGAAGAATCGTACTCCCTAAGCTCTTTACAAAACAGCAGCGCCCTTTGCAAAATTTCCAGCTTTCTTATTCTGTAATTTGTGGTATAATGAGCACATGAGAAATTTATCTACAGATTTAAAGACAGAAATTGGTAAAAAAGTCCAGGTTGCCGGATGGGTGAATTCTCGCCGTGATCATGGCGGGCTAATTTTTATAGATTTACGTGATCATAAGGGAATTATTCAGCTTGTGATTACTCCGGACGTCGCAGAAGCTTTCCAAATTGCTGAAGGCTTGCGTGACGAATATGTCATCAGGGCCGAAGGTATCGTCCGCGAGCGCGCCCCTGAGCTGAAGAATCCTAATATCGTCACCGGCGATATCGAAATCGTTGTAGATAATCTAGAGTTACTCACTAAGTCCGAGCCGCTCCCCGTTAACACCCATGACGAAGGCGATGCTTCTGGCGAAGAGCTACGCCTTAAGTATCGCTATCTCGATCTCCGCCGCCCTTCCATGCAAAATATCCTTAGGCGCCGCGCCGAGTATTATCGTTTCATGCGCAAATACATGGACGAGCACGATTTTATCGAAATTACCACACCGATCCTCGCTAACTCTTCTCCAGAAGGCGCTCGGGATTTCCTCGTCCCTTCCCGCTTACATCCGGGTCAGTTCTACGCCTTACCGCAGGCTCCGCAGCAGTTTAAGCAGCTCCTGATGGTCGGCGGCGTCCCCCGTTATTACCAGATCGCGCCGTGCTTCCGCGACGAAGATCCGCGTGCTGATCGTCTCTATGGTGATTTTTATCAGCTTGACTGCGAAATGTCCTTCGTCGACGATGGTGAGGTAGTTCGCCAGACCATGGAGCCGCTCATCAAGCAGCTCGCTACAGAGTTCGCCGGCAAGCAGCTTCTTAGTGAAGATATCCCGCGTATTCCTTACCGCGAATCCATGGAGAAATATGGCGTCGATAAACCTGATTTACGCTATGGTCTAGAGCTCATTGATCTCACCGATGATTTGAAAGGCTGTGAATTCAAAGTCTTCCAGGTTCCATGCGTTAAAGCCGTCCGTGTACCTGGTGGTGCGAAGTTTACCCGCAAACAGATTGATGAGTTCACCGATCTAGCCCGTAAGAACGGTGCTGGTGGCCTCGCTTATATCCTTTATGAGAATGGTAATGTTCGTAGTCCTATCGCTAAGTTTCTCAAGCCGGAAGAATTAAAAGCTATTCAGGATAAAACTGGCGCTCAGGATGGCGATGCTGTCTTCTTTGGCGCGGACGAACGTGAGAAAGTTAACAAAGTCCTCGGTCAGATGCGCATTGCCTTTGCTGACGCTCTCGGCCTCAAAGATGATAATATCATTGCGCTCTGTTGGATTATTGACTTTCCGTTTTACGAATGGGATGATGGCGCTAACAAGCTCGACTTTGGCCATAACCCCTTCTCTCTACCTAAAGGTGGCCTTAAGGCTATCCGCGAGACCGAGAATAAGCTCGACATCGTTGCCGATCAATATGACATGGTCATGAACGGTTATGAAATCTGCTCCGGTGCCGTCCGTAACTATAGTCCAGAAATCATGTACGAAGTCTTCGGCGTCTTAGGTTATGACAAAAAATACGTTGAAGAGCGTTTTGGCGGCATGCTCAGCGCCTTCAAATTCGGTGCACCTCCTCACGCTGGCTGTGCCTTCGGCATTGATCGCATGTTCATGGTGCTCGAGAGCCTTACTAACATTCGTGACATCGTCGCCTTTCCTAAGAATGGCTCTGGCGTTGACCTCATGATGGCTAGCCCCTCCGTTGTGGATGATAAACAGCTCGAAGAAGCTCATCTCCAGCTCGTCGAAGACGAGGAAGAATAGAGTTTTCCAACAAGTGCCTAATTTACCAAAAGTATGATATACTAAAGATATGGTTTGTGTAGCAGCATTTATTGTACTATGTCTCGTAGGCGTCTTTGTTGCATTCTTAAGCATCTTTCGCCGCGACATCGGTAAAAAATACTGGGCCGTCTTCAAAAAAGCTTGGGGTTGTGTCTGGAAAAAAGTCCGTCTTCAGAAATGCGAAACCAACTTTAAAGATGATGTTAAGAATTCTCTTCTCAGTAAAGTCGTTCTAAAGCATCCTGCTTGGGTCAAACCTCTCGGTCTTGCTATCGAAACTGGCGCCATTCTTATTGTCGTCATTACTATCTGGTCACTCGTTGAATCGGTCAAAGCTCTACTTGCCCTCTGGGTCTTCGGCACCTGTAACGTCTCTCAGCCTGCCAGTTGTGCCCTTGGTGCAGAAGTTTGTGGTATTGATTCCGCCGAACCTACTAATCCTATCGAATGGACTGGACGTTGGTTCTCTGAATGGGGAGAGATCTTCGCTAACATCCCTGACCGCTTCCATGATTGGAACGTAGAAGATTATCTTGTCGAACCGTATGATTTTGCTACTAAGTATCAAGACAATAACCCTCTTGCCATGGACATTATCGACCCAGGCTGTCTCATCTGCATGCAGAGCTATCGGAATCAAAAGGCTTCCGGCTTCTTCGACCGCTACAATACCGTCCTTATGATTTACCCCATCCAGCTTCCCGATGGTAGCTATAAGTTCAATAATTCCGACCTCATTACTAAATATATTCATGCCGCTAATCTCCGTGATACTAGCTACGGCTCGCAGATTATCGATCGTCTCTTTACTGAAAGTAACGACAAAGGCGTCGCTTATCAATCAGTACTTATGCAAAGTACTAGCCAAGAAGCCGAACAGATTCTACAAGATTGGCTCAAAGATTTCGGAGCTAATAAGACGGAGATTGCCGACCTTGCTAAGCTAGCCCAGAGCGAAGAAGTCCAAAAGATTATGTCCGAAGTTAAAACCATGGTGGAAGACAAAATTCATGCCAAAGGTATTCCTACCTTATTATATGATGGAAAGAAGCATAATGGTCTCTATAAAACAGAGTAAGCGCAAATCTATTTTTACCCTCATACTGAGCGGTGTTGTTCCGCTACTACTCTTGCCGAATCGCGTTTCCGCCCAAGACATAACCGAAGCTCAGCGCAACGCTGTCGTCCAGAACTGCAGTAATATCAAGCAATCTCTTACTAAGCTGCAATATTCCGATTCCCGCACCCGTACTTATCTTGGCTCCGCTTACGAGGCTATCTCTGGCCGTTTTATTACCCCGCTTAATCTCCGCATGGTCAAGAATAATATGCCCTCTAATGAACTCTTTCGGATCCAGAACGAATTTGTTTCCGCCCAGGCCGAATTCCGCACCGCTTATGTCGATTACATGCGTGAGCTCGAGAGCCTTATTGCTACTGATTGTACTCACGCTCCACAGGATTTTTATAACAAGCTCGAGACGGTCCGTAGTAAAAGAGACTTTCTTAGTCGTACCACTAAAAAAATCTCCGAACTCGCCGCCGCGCAATACAAAAACGTTGAGGATTTGCGAGCCAGCCTATGAACGAAACCTATCACGGCAAAAGAAACCTTATTTGTCTTGGCGCTGGCGCCTTGCTCATCACTTGCCTCACTACTTGCCTTAGCCTCTGGATTTATCGCACCTCCGGAGATATCTATCTAGACCGTTCGCGCCCTGGCTATCTCCCTGACGAAGAAGAAGTTGAGCAAAACACCCAGACCGACAAAAGCTTCACCTTTAGCGATACCGGGGAACTAAACCGTAACGAACTTACAAGCTATCTCAAAGAACTCAAAAAAGTTATCGACCGTATCGACGCCTTAGAAACACCGTACGCCCCTGGCCCACTTTCCGACGAATCCCTTGGTATTCCCGTGAGCGACCATCCTGAAGACGCCCCGCAAAAATAACCTTGACAAAACGCTTATGCTATGCTACTATACTTGTATAGCCTTTCCTAAAGGTTAAGTTTTTGGCGAACGCATTCTAAAAGCTTATTACTGATGTCATCCAAAAATCACCCTAAGACCATTCCAGCATCACCCCGCCTCTACTACATCCGCTCACTACCTTCCGCCGCACTGCGCGGGGAATGTACGTATTGTGTCGCCGCCGATTCCTGATTCCCGGCATAGACCAGCTTCCGTAACCATAAGTCCGCCGGCCCCGCCGTCATCAGCAAAATCAAATAACCTTTGTCATGCCATTTTTTTATCTCTTCGTCTAGCTCTTCATTCAGCTCCGCCGCTTCGGCTACTTTTTTATTGCTTAGCTTCGCGATAAAATCCGCTGGCTTCAGCTCTTTACCCTTAGGATTCTCCCTTACTAGATATGTTGGTAACCAATACAATCGTGTCACCCCCATAAAAGCATTTGTATAGCCATCGATTAGCTCGCGTTGTCTTGCATCTTGGTGAGGTTCATAAATTGCCACTACGCCCTTCAACCCGCGCCGCTCTGCTTCTTCTAGCGCTATCTGCACTGTCGCCGCCACTTCTTCTGGATGATGTCCGTAGTCAGAATAATATCCCTCAGAGACTTGCTCAAACCTTCGCCCTACACCTGGGAACTCATTAATCACCTTTACTACTTTTTTCCGGTTGGAATTCGTAAAACGCCCCAAACCTCGTGGCTGTGGCATCATCCTTAGCATCGCATCTATTGCCAGCGTTGCATCATAGCGCCTAGCTTCGCCCGCCAAAGTTACATCCGCCGCAATTTCGTCTCCGTGGATTACTTGCTCGCTCTGCCGCTCAAACTGCGCAAAAGCATCGGTATACGACTGTTGATCTGGGTAAATATCCGGATGATCATAGGTTACTACCGGTATCACCGCCAACCAGGGATGGAACGCCAAAAAATTCCTATCGTATTCATCCGCTTCGTAGATAAAATATTCCGATTTAGGATCATAGTATCCCGCTGGCGCAAAAGGTAGCGTCGTCCCGATTAGGTATGATACTGGCATTCCTAATTTTTGGCAACACCAGATAATCATCGCCGTAGTAGTAGTTTTGCCGTGTGTCCCCGCCACCGCCACCATTTTTAGCTTCAGCTTTTTCACTAAATAGCTAATTAGTTCATCGCGTTTAGAAATTTTTAATTTTAGCTTCCTCGCCATCACCAACTCTGGATGATCCTCTGGCAGTGCCGAAGTATACACAAACCAATCCACGCCTTCGTTCTTTGCTCGCGCCTTCAAAAACTCCCCATCTTGCTCGCCTAAATAAATCTTCACTCCGCGGTTCACAAGTTCATTTGTAATCGCTCCCGGCTGCCGATCCGAACCAAATACTGTCATGCCTGCATCTTGCGCCATCAGCGCCAACGGCCCCATCCCAGTGCCAGAAACTCCAGAAAAATAAATATTCATAAGTCCATTGTAACATATTTTGTGCTATAATGGTAACAGAAATGGGTGGCAGAAAACATAGTCGTAATCAAATCAAGCACTCTTTGCGTAATTTTTTTGGCGCCATCCATACGTGGCAATTAGTCGTTGTCCTGATTCCACTCCTCTTCTTTACCGCTACACTCATGCGTTTTGATCATCTTAAGATGGTTGAGCTTCGCCAAGCTGTGCTCACCGCCGATGAAGTCGGTATCGAGGAGGATATTGCCCAGTCTCTCGAGGAGCTTGCCGATTTTGTCCATACTCATACCGTTATTAACGTCATGGAAAATAACGGCGTCCAGACGATTATCTTCGGCACCGGCCCCTTCTACCTCGAGCATCAATATCTCCGCGCCGCCAACGCCGCCATCGAAGCCGCCCGCAACGAACTTGCCAACGACAGCAACCCTAACGGCAATATCTACGCCGCTGTCGCCGCCATCTGTCAGCCGCAGGCCATCGCTGGGGGCTGGGCCTGGTCGGATCAGCGTTATCTGGACTGTTGGACTTCCGAACTCGCCAAATATCCCGAATCTAGCATCGACAGCAACCTCCTCACCGCCAACGTCCCCTCTACCGAGCTCTACCGCCGCAGTTTTGCCTCGCCCATCTTTAGCTGGACGCCTACCGGTTTCGCTATTGTCGCTTGCGCTATCCTAACTGTTGTAATTTTGATTCGTTTTATTATTTGGTGCATTCTCAAGCTTTCACTTCTCTTCCTTAAATAATCTGTTATTTATTACAATTTCTCTCAAAATTTTCTTATATCCATGCAAACCATAAAGATTTTGCAGTTTTCTCAATAAAACCTCTTGACGTAGGTGATAAAACAGCATAAGATAAGAGTATAATAATCTTAAGGAGGAACCTAATGGCCTATCAACATACCAATAGCAAAGGTATTACCTATTATCTGCACAAGTCCGAAGTTACCTTGCGCGGTGGCAAGCCACAGACTATCTATTTCTTTACTAAGACTGCAGAAGGTGGCAAAGGCGTCGCTTGTGATTTACCAGAAGATCGTGTAGTTAATGAGAACCCACGCAACGGCTTCTTAACTCTCAAGAAAAAGGCTTAATCGCTGCTGACTGTTATCTAGAGACAGTTATGCACGCTCAATATATTTAGGTACAAAAAGTTCCTCAGCCATTCTAACTGAGGAGCTTTTATTTATATTTACCGCTGCAGCTTAAATTAGACTAAAATCATTCTAGCCTTTTTGCTAAAATGTGCTATAATAATAAGTATTATGAATAAGCAACTCACTGACAAAGCTTCTGTGCGCAAGCGCAGTATTAAAGAATTAATCATCGGCGCCGCTGTAGCTGCAGCTGGCGGTCTCGCTACTTTTGCATCATACAATTCGGCCCGCCCTGGCGGTAGCTATACGGTCTATACTGGAATTATTGCTTTGGGCATCGTCTACGCCGTTAAAGGTCTAATCGGTGTCATTATGCCGGGAATTTATCTCAAAAATCAATCTAAGAACCAGCCTGCCGACCAGCCCGAAGCGGTCGCCGAAGCCGAGGTCGTCAAAGAAGAAGACTAACCGTTTTAGAAACACCGTGAGTTTATGCTCTCGCAATTTGCGGTAAAAACTCGCCACAAAAGCGGTTACTCAAACATAGAAAGCGGGTATTCAAAAACCGAAAATTGGTTATTCAAAAAATAAGTACTAGCCAGCTGCCCAGAAAATTGCTATAATAAAAGTGTGAACCTTCCGTCTCGGCGGATGAAAAACGATGCTGATATTATAACTGGTATACTGCTACTGCAGGCACTGGCAAAAGCAATAGCGGTAACAAACTCTACGCTCCGATCACCATTACGCCTACTACTTGCTACAATAGCGAAACGCAAAACAGTAACGGCTCCACTACGCATACCTATGATGTCGGTGTGAAAGCCTCTCCGTCCTTGCCGGTTGGTCTCTATAGCACCAGTGTCACGGTCACCGTCTCCGCCAAATAGTACTGCAGAGTATTGCACCGCCGTGCATACAAATCTGAACAGAGCGCTTAGCCTTATTACTCCCAAAACCAACTAAAAGAGGTATAGATAGTCAACTAATAAGTTATCATGATTTAGAAGGAATCGATTGAGAAGTAAGAAGGCTAAGTGCTATCTCGTTGCTTTTATTATGCCATAGGGGACAAAATCTCGCTACTATTTCTAGCCCAAAAGTTATGGTATAATCATAATAAATAGGAGCAAAAAATGAACGAGACTATACCGAACGGAGGGAGCGAAGCTTCTGGCGAAAACGCAAATCCTAGTGCCGGGAATGCCTGGGAAAGCTTAAAGGAAGTGCCGTTTAAGGGCGTCGAACAGCTCCGACAGCTAGAGCAAGGATTAGCAGAAGCTCGTAACAGCGGCGATGAAGAGGAGATCAGAGGCTATCAGGAAGCGTTAAACATGTCGTCTCTGAACATCCGCTAGAAGTATCTCCGGAAGAATGGGATGGTATGGATGATGAGCAAAGAACGCGTTTTTATGAGTTAAAAATGAAAGAAGCTCGAATTTCGGGTGACCGAGACACTTTTAACGTCTGGAACGCCAATCTAAAGCGACTCAACCCTGATAAATAACAATCTTCTAATCATTACACGGTTGAAATAACGTCGGATACCCCCTTTAGGGGAACAAAATAACTTCACATTTAGTGAAGTTATCAACCGACCTAGTGTGATTAATGAGGTAACAGAAAACATCGACTATGTTTTTGTAGTAACACTACGTCATAACCATTAAACAAATTGCACCCATGTATCACCTTATATGCGCTATATACCAACAACCTATTGAACGAATAAAAACATAAAACTACTAGAAGGCGAATGCAGATTAGGAGATTCTTGGACGAAGTAGAGGCAGAGTAAGTGCAAACGATAACAAG
The DNA here is from genome assembly GCA_964443395.1 of uncultured Candidatus Saccharibacteria bacterium. GTDB lineage: Bacteria > Patescibacteriota > Saccharimonadia > Saccharimonadales > Saccharimonadaceae > Nanosyncoccus. The sequence goes on from CAYUCN010000003.1 coordinate 15,751, forward strand.
CGTGAAGCTTAATCAAGCCTAAACTAGTACCCCATCCCGCTATATTTTGTTTTGATAACCATCTTAAGTTCTTGCGCTTGCACTTCGCGAAAAGATTTAGTTTTTAACAAAGGTTCTCTCGGTGAATAAAAATTAGTATAAGTGATTTGACAAAAAGTGATAATTATTTGTATATATGATATACTGGTAATATGGATAGTATTATTGGATTTCTTAAGAAGCGAGCCACCTCTACTTTTTTTACTTCCTTCAGTTATGCCTATAAAAATAACCAACCTCTGGATCGAGATCCTGAAGTCGGTTATTGTGTGACCAGGTGGTCATTCAGAAACGCGCTGAGGACGCATATAAAGCCTTCTAAGCCCCTCCTGGGCACCGAGTCGGTAGTTTATATATACGCTAGAGCCAACAGGGGTTATACGGGAGTTTCCTATAGCACAATAACTCACACAAATAGTGTGTAGATACCCGTAGACTTTATGGTTATTGGTATATATGGTTCTGCTAGCAAAAGGGCGCGAAAATTGCCATTTTCTCACCAACAGGGTAAAATAAGACTATGAAATGGAATCCACTATATCCTAGTAATGATGAGGTAAGCTCGCTAGAAGACGCTATACGAGAAGCCGAATGGGAAGATGATATACGACAAGCTGAGCAGGAAGACCCTGGCGAAATGCTCTAACATCATCTTTGACAGCTACCGTATGAAAGTAAGAGATGACCAGATTATGAAAGAGCTTATCAAACGGAGAAGAGAAGGCAAGGGGATGCGGAAACTGCTTTTTATCAATAAGCGAGGAATGATCATTGACATCGAGGCTCTTATTTGATAAAATAAGGCTATAAGCGAGTCCATTGCACGGTGAGCATTCACCTACCGCAGAGGACTCCCTTTTTTGTTCTTGGGTATTATTACTGATAGCGATCCAAAATAATGTACGCACTTTTTGTACGCACTTCGGGGCGGTCATCAGCAGGCTTCAGCAGACAAACATAGTATAATTAGACAACGGTGGTAAACTTTACATATAGATAACAAAAAGACCCCACCAGGGGTATTTTGTTCTTTGGCTATGGTGAGTCGGGAGGGACTCGAACCCTCGACACCCTGCTTAAGAGGCAGGTGCTCTAACCAGCTGAGCTACCGACCCAAATTTTTAACAGATAGTCGAACCACCAAGCGCACAGCACAAAGGGTCACAGATAAGTTTTTCCTATCTGTGACTCATTATAGCACAAATCTTCCTAAAAATAAAGAATAAAATTAGCGCAAATTCATCAATTCAGGCAAGATTTATCAACCTTTTCAGACGGATTCCTGTCTAGCTCCCAAACTTCTGCTATAATATATAATATTAACCTAGGAGACCCATGCCAAATAGCCACGATATCACTTGCCCACATTGTCACAAAGTTTTTGCGGTAGACGAGAGCGAATACGCCAGCCTGCTTAATCAAATCAGCAAAGCCGAAATCACTAAAGAAGTCCAAGAGAAACTTGCCCTTGCCGAGCAAGACAAGCTCAGCGCCATCCAGCTTGCCGAGGCTAAAGTTCGCGACGAAATGCAAAAAACTATCTCTCAGCGCGATGCCGAGCTCGCTAAGTTGCAGTCAGAAAAAGATAATATCGCTAAATTAGCCGAGGCTCAAGTGCGTGAGCGGTTCCAGAAGGAGCTTAATCAAAAATCATCCGAACTCAGCTCCGCCGAGGCTCAGATCACTCAGCTTAAGCTAGCTCAAGAAAAAGCCCTCGCCGAGCTCAAAGCTTCCGCTGAGGCCAAACTTTTGCAAATGCAAGCCGCTAGCTCCGAAGATCTCGCACAGCTCAAATCTCAGCTCCACGCCGCCAAAACCGAGCAAGAACTCGCCGTCACCAAAGCCGTCTCCGTAGTAGAGAAGCAGCGCGACGAGCTGGCTAGTGAGCTCAAGACTAAAGACGCCGAGCGCCAAGCTCTCGAGCTTTCGCTGAAGGACAAATACGAAAGTGCCATTCAGCTCAAAAATGATGAGATCGAACGTCTCCGCGATATGAAACTCCGCCTCAGTACTAAGATGGTCGGCGAGACCCTCGAACAGCACTGCGAGAATCAATTTAATCAGCTTCGCGCCACTGGCTTCCAAAACGCTTATTTCGAGAAGGACAACGCCGTCTCTCGCGCTAGCGGCAGTAAGGGCGACTATATTTACCGTGAATGTGATGCCAGTGGTAACGAAATCATCTCCATCATGTTCGAAATGAAAAACGAGAACGAAACCACTGCCACCAAACATAAGAATGAAGATTTCTTGAAGGAACTTGACAAAGATCGCCACGAGAAGCACTGTGAATACGCTGTCCTCGTCTCACTACTAGAGGCGGACAGTGAACTCTATAATACCGGCATCGTCGACGTCTCTTACCGTTATGACAAAATGTACGTCATCCGCCCGCAGTTCTTCATTCCCATGATTACCCTCCTACGCAACGCCGCCCTTAACTCTCTCAAGTACAAGGCCGAACTCGCCATGGTTCGCGAGCAAAACATCGATATTACTCATTTTGAAGACAAAATCGAAGCCTTCAAAGAAGGTTTCTCCCGCAATTATGAACTCGCTTCGCGCAAATTCAAAACCGCCATCGAAGAAATCGACAAAACCATCGACCATCTCCAAAAGATTAAGGATAACCTCCTCCGTTCCGAAGACAACCTCCGCCTCGCCAACAACAAAGCCGAAGACCTCACTATTAAACGTCTCACTCGTGGCAATCCTACCATGAGCGCCAAATTCGCCGAGCTCAAAGACCAGAATTAGTACTTACCGTTTTATAGGATAATGATATATAGCGGATTCTTTGGCTTACAAAAAATCTTATAATAGCTATCATCACAACATGGAATGATGCATAAAAGCCGCTTGCCTCAACCGTTCTTGAAAAATCTATCGGCAAGAATCTTTAGAGTTTTTGAGAACTTCCTCACTTTCTTGCCGATAGCATCAATAATTTTACAGAGGTCAGCTCATTCTATTGGCAAGAACTTTCCCAGAAGTTGAAAACTCCCTCATATTTTTACCGATAAAACTTCCTTCAAAACCTGCCCTCTATCTCGCCACGCATCTTACAGAAAAGCCCAGATAACGTTCGTTATAATCAGACAGACTTATCAAGACGTCCCCAATAGTAAGATTATATACAAACGTGGCATAATTGGCTGTAGACGACCAATATCTACCAAGGCTATTAGGGTTCTCCAAATTAACTGAACTAGAAACATATCCGCCATAAACAAAATTATAAGGAGCTACAGTAATAGCTTGAGCGCCACTTGCATTGCTTGGTATGCCACTCAACAAATTGCCGTAAGCTTTATCTGTAATATCGGTATTATTAACAGGGAGTTTCCAACCTTTAGGACAAATACTAGACGAGGCATTTTGATTTTGTGATATCACCACGGTATTAGATACATTACCTCTATTGCCTATATTGCTACTATTAGGTATGATATCTGCGTAAGCCCCTTGCAGACATGTCCCTGCTGTAGCAGCGCACCAAGAGTAGTATACACCAAATATGCTATTTGCTGCGTTCCTTAATTGCTGATTTGCGTAAGTAGATACGCCGTTTTTATCATTTACTTGCGAATTACTAAATGCCCCAGTGCTAGCAACCGGTAAAATATATGTTTTATTCTCATCTGTAAACACGCTGGTGTCTAGATCACTATCATTAATAGAAAGCATAGTCTCTCCAGCTAATCTCAAATTTTGTGTCATCCAGCAATTACCATCCTTAAGCTTCGCTATAGTATACGTGTTACTGTCCCTAGAATCGGTTAAAGTCTTAGTAGGTACATTAGTCACTCCGGCTTCTGGGGTGGGCTGGCTAGCACAAATCTCGCTAGTCATGTCTTGCATATATTCCATGGTATCCCAGGTCACTACTGCCTTCGGCTCCACCGCCAATGATAATAATACGCTAGTAGTATAATGCCCTGATGGTATATTGTCGGAGAAGTTAGCAGCAAAGGATAACTTATTACTAGTATCAATAGTATTATTAGTAGGAGTATCAGAAGCTAGTAAGCCTGTGCTGATGGTGGTACCTACACTTCCGTAAGCGGGCAAGGTGTAGTAGGTCATGGAGTCTTCAGTAGCGTTCTCTGCTCCCCAGGCATAACCCCATGTGTTAGTAGGCATATTGCTACCTACTACACCGCCCGCTCCCGGAATGGTAGTATTACCACCATCAAGCTTTAGTTCACTAGTACCATTACTACTAGCAGAGATTTGTAAGGTATATGATTCTACATTAGCAGCTTTGATCTTAATATTATGGCTTTTATAATTCACTCCGCTTTCTGCTAGTATCACATCCTCGATATTACCATCATCCACGATCAAAGCTGCTGATGTGTCATTAGTACTAGATGTTAACTCTGCAGCATAGACTTTATTACTACTACCTAGACTATCATTCATGCTATTACTAATACTAAAGCCTAATGGATTAATACATATACTGCCTAACAAAAGTAGGGCTAATGCACAGCCTATCGGAATACTATGATATAACTTATGGTATTTAAGTTTATTGTATCTTTGGTGCATTTAGCCCTCCTTTTGTAATAAATATATTTATTTATTTCCTGAGAGGGTACTATTCTAAGTAATATTTTTGAGCAACAAAAATAGCGCCATAACTTAGCCTTCTTCGCTAACCTACTTATCGCGCGAGTTACCCATTATCACTAAAAATAGTGCCATCATGGGTCCAGTCCTCGCGCAAGGGTTACTTTTACGAGGGCCATGATGGCACTAGTATCAACCCTTGCTTTATTTTTTATTCGCTTACGCGAACACTGGACACTCTCATTATCTCACACAAAACGCATTTTGCAAAGAATTTCCTGCAAAAAAGACCATCCTCAGACAGTCCTATAAACCACGATAAACTATAATAAAATCAACAAAGCCTCGGTCAAACAATCACAACAACAGTTTGAATAACAACTTTTTGGTGGAGTGGAGGCGACTTGAACGCCCTACCTCAGCAATGCGAATGCTGCGCTCTACCAGGTGAGCTACCACCCCACGTACTTCCAGTATACCACAAAACCTCAAAAAAGGAAGTCTTCAATCACGAAAACTCCTCGTCAATCCGTAAAAACTCCCCCAGCCGTAGCTGGGGGATAGGCATAATCTTCTAGAGCAGCTCCATCCAAGTCTTCAGCGCCCGCAACCCGCTGTCGGAGTAGCTAAAGCACCTCGTCTCGTAGACAGGATCCCCCGGCCCAAATGTCGCCTTCGGCAGAGTTACTGTCACCCGCGTACGGCTATGCAAATCGATATCGCCGCCGTGGCTTTTCACCGCGTCACGCAGCTCGGCGTACTCCGGCAAAAACATCAGGTGCTGTTTCAGCTCATCCTTCAGACTATCAACGAGCGCTGTCGCCTCCTCTGTAGTATAAATACGGTTCTTGTTGATTACGCAGCCATCATCATACGGCTGGAACGCCGTCTCTGGCACCAATTCTTTGTACGTCCGGCGCATCTGTTCCAGCTGGCAGTTCAGGCTGTCGCAGAGAGCCGCCAGCTCCGCATAGATATGATTGCTCCTTGTCATCAACGCCAGATAATCAGAGTCAAACTGGCGTTCGCGGTTCTCCAGCTCCTGATGATACAGGTTTAGAAAGGCAGTCTCGCTCTCCCGGATAATGTCTAGCATCGATGCCGAAGAGAACTCCGTATCCCCGTACTAGTTGATATGGTAGAGACCGTCTTTCACTTTCGGCTGATGGAACCCGATCGGCACCAAGTACGCCTCCCAGTAATGACGACGATCCACCGCTGCTGCGGCATACCATGCTACTGCACGCAACTTGTCAGCCTCGCAGGTGCCCTCTACGGTGTAGATTGGCACCGGCTGCCATCCCGTCGGCCCCACTTTCTTACTGCTCATAAACGGATACCTCTGCAGAATCAAGAAATGCGTCGCCTCGCAGCTGTCGACTTCGTTAAAGCTCGGCAGCTTACCGATGTAATTGTCATCCGTGGTAAAGAGCAAATGCCCCGCTAAGATAAATGCTTGCTCCGGGGCAATGTCTGTCTTGCCCAGGATCTTCTCGATCAAGCTTGGCGCCCGCAGTGTGTTTAGCGGACTAAGCGGTTGATGCGCCTCGTCTAGCATCCACTGGCTCCGCATTGCCAGCTTCATCCTCGGGAATCTCGCATCATCCAGTGTGCACTGGTAACGCACTGCAGAGGTATCCGGACAGTCTTCCACTGCCACATCGATGCCCGTAAAATTTGTCAGGATTTCTCCTGCTTCCTTCTTGTTCACAAACCTTCTCATATACAGTCCCTTCTTCGGCTTTACCGAATGCGCATGATTTGGAGTTACCCCCAGCACTTGCCGCCTCCTAAGCAGCAGTCAAGCTACCCTTTAGATAGATTCGCTGCCGCCTAGGAAGCATAGACTGCTTCTAGAATATTACTTTTAAAGTACAAAAACCTACTATCTTGGTTCTAGCGTAAAGCACACCACAAACCAAGCCTCAATTAGGCTTACCTTCAGCATAGCATACATTAGCATTTTTGTCAATATCTGTAGCGACCACCATCATCAACGCAGCGCAGTAATCAACCCTGTCAACGCGTGAATTATCTCTATCAACATCTACAAAATCCGCCGCCTACAAAACTAAGCTTTCCTCCGCAAAAACGCTAAGCCTCTTATTGTTATGGTAGAATATCCCTACACTCCTAGCACCGGATATTTTCTTGCAAACTCCCGCACTTCGCTACGTATTTTGCCTAATTCCTCCTCGTATTCCTGTAAACCAGCCTCATTCCCAGCCTTTACGCAGATATCTGCCACCTGCTTCATCCATTTAGCCACCTGTTTCATCTCCGCTTCTTTCAGTCCGCGCGTGGTCATGGCTGGTGTACCTAACCTCACCCCCGACGGCCGGAATGACCCGCCCTTGTCACTCGGCAGGGAATTAGCATTCAGCGTTAAGCCCACCTTATCCAGCGCCGTCTCATAAGTTTTTCCATCTATACCTAGGCTATTTTTAACATCTACTAGAATCAAATGATTCTCCGTCCCATCACCTTGCAGCTTAAACCCAAGCTTCTTCAGCTCTTCCGCTAGCGCCTTAGCATTTTTGACAATCTGCTCAGCATATTCCCGAAACTCCGGCTGTAAATCCTCGCCAAAAGCCACCGCCTTCGCCGCAATCACGTGTTCTAGCGGGCCGCCTTGCGTACCAGGGAATACTGCTCTATCAATCAATGTCGGGATATTTTCTAATTTATGCTCGGGTTTCCTCAGCGGATTTTTCACCTTTCCCATCGACACTATTAGCCCGCCCCGCGGCCCTCGTAGTGTCTTATGTGTAGTTGTCGTCATCACGTTAAATCCATATTCTAACGGATTCGGATGCACGCCACCCGCAATCAACCCCGCCACATGCGCCATATCTGCCATTAGCAGTATCTCCTGTCCGCTCTGCTCCGAGACTTTTTTCGCTATCTCCGCCACTCGCGCAAAATCGGGAATCTTCATAAAGGCCGAATATCCTACTAAAATCAACTTTGGCTGATGTTCTTCGGCTAACCGTTCCAGCTCCTCATAGTCGATATCGCCCTCTTCCGTCACTCCATAGCCCACAAAGTTATAAATCTTCGCACTACGCGTCACTGGCGACCCATGCGTTAGATGTCCACCTGCCGGCAAAGACATTGCCAATATTGTATCCCCTGGCTTACACCATGCAAAATACACTGCTTCGTTCGCATTCGCACCCGAGTGCGGCTGCACGTTAGCATGGTCTGCTTTAAACAGTTGTTTTGCTCGGTCGATTGCTAACTGCTCTATCTTATCTATGTTCTCATTACCGCCATAATAGCGCCGCTTTGGGTAACCCTCGCTATATTTATTTGTCAAGACTGATCCCATTGCTTCTAATACCTCGGGGGAAACATAGTTCTCACTCGGGATTAGCTCTAAGCCATCACTTTGTCGTTGCTTCTCCTGCTCAATAATTGCAAAAACCTCATCTCTCCGTGCTTGCATCTCTTATACCTCCATAATTATTCTGTCTTATGCTATATTTGCTGTGTTTTGCTCAATCGTTTGGCAGGTGTTAAATCATATCTACTCTCCGTCCTTTTCTCTATTATATCAGCAAAAGCGGTTTTTAGGATCAAGTTTACTAGCAAATCTATGACCAACTGTTTTTGGCAACATTTTATTTTTATCTAATATGACATAATTGCCAAAGCTCTCACCATATGTTATACTCTAACCATGAGAAGCTAAAATACCACTAACATATCAAGTTGTAAACGAGGTATTTTTATGCTAAAAATTTCTAATCTTAGCTTTTCTTATCAAAACCAAGACGTCTTCACGCAAGTCAATCTCACGTTACCTAATCAGGGAAAAGTTGCCATTATCGGCGACAATGGCGCCGGTAAAAGCACATTATTGCAGTTAATTGCTGGACATTTGCGCCCAGATAACGGTAGTATTAAGGTCGACGGTAGTGTCGGTCTCTTGTCGCAACTACCAAACGCCACTAATCTATCTGGCGGCGAACGCACTCGCAATGCTCTAGCACGGCTTTTTGCTTCTAATTATGATGTGTTGCTCTTGGATGAGCCGACTAATAATCTCGACTCAGACGGTATTGATTGGCTTATTTCTTACCTGTATCAGTATCATGGGCTGGCTCTCATAGCCAGTCATGACCGAGATTTTATGAACCAAGTTGCTGAGCGTACGATTGAGCTTAAAGACGGTAATCTATCTGAATACCCAGGCAACTACTCTGATTTTTTATACCGTCAGCAGCAATCCGAATCTCAAACCCTCGCCGCTTATCAAAAAGCCACCAAGACCAAAGCCGCTCTTAAAGCCCAGATTACAAATGCTAAAACCCGCATTCGCAATAAGAGCCGGCACTTCGATAAAATCAAAGACGAGAATCCCATGGCCTTTAAACTTAAGCGTAATCATGCCGAAGCTGTAGCGGGTAAACTTATCCGCACTGCCAACACCCAAATCGCCAAACTTAACCAAGTCAACAAGCCAGTAAATCGTAAAATTTACCAAGCTAATATCTCTGCAGCTCAGCTCAAAAAAGGTCGCATCCTCACCATTAGTGACCTCGCCAAAAGTTATGGTAATAAAATCCTCTTCCAAAATCTTAGCCTAGAGCTATATGCAGGGGAAAGATTGCAGATCACTGGCAATAACGGCTCCGGTAAGACTACGTTATTTCGCATTATCATGCACGAGCTCGAGCCCGATCACGGTACTATTCGGCTTGCCAATAATCTCAGCATTGGCTACATCGCCCAGGATATTTACGGATTAGAACTTACTCAGAATTTCCTTAGTCAGGCCGACGCGCCTACTACCGAAATCTTTATGGCCGCCGCAACTATGGATTTAGAACAGCATGATTTAAAGAAAAATCTCAGCCAGCTTTCTCGTGGTCAATTAACCAAAATGGCTTTCCTTAAGATTATTCTCTCGCCTGTTGATCTGCTGATTTTAGATGAGCCTACCAATCACTTAGACATCAGAGCTAGAGAAAATATCGAGAAAGCTTTAATCAATTACCGCGGAGCAATTCTCTTCGCTACTCATGACCAAGCTTTTGCTCGTGCCCTCACTGGTAATGATGCATCTCAAGCTTCAAGACTAAATTTATCTCCAATCTACTAGCCGCCCTGCGGGATATTGTCCAGAAGATGACAATTATACTTATCTAGAATGTCTTTTAAATGGTGGGTATGCAGCCCGGTCTCAACCAACAACGATCCGTCACGGATCTCATATACATAACTTAAAAAAGCGCTCGGATCCCTACGCCATATAGTATAAGCGCCATCACAGCTAGCAAAAGGTTCCGCAGCTTTATATAGCCATAGTAATCGTAAGCCCCATCCTAAACACGTCAAAACACAAATGATCACTCCAAGAGTAAGTATTATTTTGCATGTTTGTCTTCGGTTAGCTCTTTTCATATACATCTATAAAAAATGGTGGTTCCGACTGGACTTGTAAAGGCTAGATTACGAGCGAAGACGAAAGCTTGCTTTTCTGTCTTCCGAGTAATCGCTGCCTGCTCCGAAAATCTTTAGATTTTCGGTACCAGTGACACAAGGCTCTTCAGGCCTCTGCTCAGAAGTTCACCTTACAAAAAATGGTGGTCCAGAAGGGACACTTCTTGAACCTGCTCCTATTGTAGCAAAACTCCTCGTAGAACGCAAGTATGGCAGAATTTTTAGACTCCCAACCATCAGGACGACAGATGCTCCAGAGCTGAATGACGAATACGAGTATATCTTATGAGTAATCTACCACATTTTTCTAGAACCCTAGTAATAGAGCGTAAAAAACGAGTCCAGAGTTCAACAAAAAACAGTGCTCTTTGACACAATAAATCTTAGCTGAAAAAACTACGCTATTGTTAAGGGGTGATGTATAATTGTGATTATATAGGAGGTTGAAAATGTCAGAAAAAATATGTCGCCTTTGTGGAGCAGAAATCATTGTCAGCAATAGAGTTAAGTCGCATATCTTGACTAAGAGTTCATATCTGGTTGGTGGGCAAGAGTATGCTGTATCTGGCAATGGCAAAGTAGTAGATGCAATGAAACAGGTACGGGAGCAAAACCTATTGTGTCGAAGTTGTGACGGGAAGATTGGCAGATGGGAGGATGAGCGTCAGAAGTTCCTTCAATCATCGGCTACCGTTTTTCAGGGAGACCAAGACGCTCAGCCTATTTTAGTTTCTAGGGGATTTAATGCTGAATATATAGTCCTTGCCTGTTTGGCTGACCTGTTCCGCAGCTCGATTTGTAGTTTCGACCTCTACGCTCGGATATCACTGGGTAATAAACACGAGGAACGGATAGCCGATATCTTAAGAGCTGGAAAGATAGTTAATTTCTCAGAGTATCCAGTCTCCTTCGGTAGATTTAGTGAGGAGAAGACGGTCTTAAATGAAATCGCCATTATACCCGCCAAAACAAGATGTGGAATTGGCGACGGCATAAGGATAAACTACTATCGCTGCATGATGCCAGGCGGCTGGCAGTGGATGGTTCGTGTAGACAGGAGACCTTTTACTCCGCTTGACAGATTCGCCATTGCGGATGTCGGCGCGATACCCATAATCAACATTGGAAATTATGGCAACACTGATTTGCCGCAGATTGCTCTTCACTGTGCCCATTTAGTAGTGAACCATAAACGTTAATCTACTCAACCTTTCGACTTACTAAAGGGAAAATCGAGCCGCTAAAATGAAAAGGGAGTCGGCAAGGCTCGAGGGCTTGGTTGGCCCAAACTAATACCCCCTCTCCTATATTTCAATGACCACTCTAAGTTCTTGTTTTTACGCTGTGCCAAAAGATTTAGCTTTTGTTAAGCTTACTTTTTGGCGAATGAAGGGTTTGACAAGTTTACGCTACATTAAAATAGCATAAACTAATTGACAACTAGACAAAATGGTTGTTTTATAGTAAAATGTACGTATGGAAGAGATTTCACGGGCGCTTCGAGCATATGCCAGCGAATGCGACAATCAAAATGTAGCGCAAGCTTATTTAGATTTAGCGGAAGCTTTTTTGGATAATGATTTTTTGGAGCTTTTCAAAACACTAGATAACGGGAATGAAATAGCTCAAGTAGAGGAGCGCTTTAGACAGCAAAATCACCAAATCTCAGCGTATAATATAAGAGGATATTCTGGATTTTTGTATGACATCCACGCCCTATATGTTCTATATAGGCTAGATAGGAATAAAGTGGGCGTAGGTAGAGCTAGCCAACGTGTCCGTGAAGTTGAAAAACGCATAGAGATTGCAGAGGGCAGCATTCAGAATATTGAAAAAACTTCAGGTATCCTGACTGGAACGGAAATGCTTGAAGTCTATGCTAAGGACTTTGATGAGGAAGCAAAAGAGCACGAAAAGAAGGCTCGTAATTGGCTTGGATGGCTTATAGTGTCCATCATAGGTTTAGTCGTGTTGACTGCTCTGTTGTTATGTATACAACTTTCAGATTTTGCCGTACTAAATCAGATTATTGCTGATGAGTTCAAAGAGAAGCTTGAAGTTCCTAGGATTGTCGCACTAGCAATCAAGGGTGGTATCATTGCTGCTTATGCTCAAATCCCTCTTTTCTTAAAAAAGAACTATTACGCTGAAAGGCATCTGGAGCAAGCAAATATTCATCGCCGCAATGTTTTGAGGTCATTGCACGCCGTATATAATGTAGTTAGTAATGAAGACGAACGAAATAGACTTCTTGTGATTGGTGCAACTACTGCATTTTCTGAACCGGAAAGCGGGTTCATAACTCGTAAGGAAGGTGCTGGGAGTGATAGCTCTAGCGTTGACGCACTCCTTAAGACCCTCCTAAAGTAGAGTTTTGCCACGTTTTCTTAAGCTTTTGGGGTTCCTGGCTAGGAAAAACCTCTTTGCCAATTCGCAATATAAGTATAGGGGTGCGTGGGTTGAACGGGGATTCGGCTGGGTCAGTGGTTTGGTAAGTCTAGGTTTGCTAAAAACACTTTTGGTTTTTGGTGATATAGTGGTAAGCACTATGGCTAGACCTACCAAATACGCCAAAGAACTCATCAGGCGCATCCGTCAGTATATCTCCGACGGATTAACTGTGCGTGATTGCTGCTACGGCGTAGGGATTAGCGAAGACACGTTTTGCCGTTGGCGTAGGGAGAAGCCTGAGTTTGCTAAGCTCGTGCAGGAGGCGACCAAGGCTCAATGTTGGAGTAGCCTTGGTTTGGTGAGAACTAGTGAATACCGACGCTATACGAGGCGCATAAAACACACTCAAAATCAAACTACGGGCAAAAGACGGTCAAACACTCGTCTCGACACAGAAAACGCCCAAGAAACGGCTCTAAATGCGTCTGGGGAGTATTCCACTAGTCGAGCAGACGTTGTAAGCTTTGGTGCTCAAACTCGGCTCGAAGAGCGCAACGAGCCGCCAACCAATGATTTTGGCGAGTTAGCATGCTGTGCGCCTTATTATAACCCCACGAATAACAAAGTAGAGTGGGTAGAGCGAGAAATGTATGGAAGACCAATACTACACCGTTGCAGTTTGGAAAAATGGGAGGAGCTAGCGAGAGCTAGAACTACGAGGTGATAAGCCAGACAAAGAGAGCAATTACGCCACCTACCAATATAAGCGAGATAATAAAGCAAATCACAACCACAGCAAAAGCCCTATTACTAACTTCTCGTTTAGGGTTCTTGACGGCGTCTTTGCCTATCTCGTAGAGCCAGTATGGGTCGAAGGGAGAGTTGTTTGACATCTTGTTCCTATTTTACATCAAGTGATTTGATTTGAGGTTGTTGTGTCGCTTACAGAGCATCTGACAATTTTCTAGGGTAGTCTTACCACCTTTGCTCCAAGGCACTATATGGTCGGCCTCCATCTCTGTAATCTCATATTTTTCGCCTATATGCTCTCCATCTTGCTCTTGGTCGCAATAAGGGCAATGACCATTTTGCCGTTCATAAATCGTGCGCTTTGTAGCATTATCGAAAGTTCGTAAACTAAGGGATTTTTCTTGACCGTATAGGACATACTCGTAGATGCCAGTCTTTGACTGGACTTCATCGTCCGCCATCAGGGTTTTTACTTGCTCCTCTAAGCTATTAGCGTCAAAATCCTGCCCTTTAAAATCATCATAGAACTTGCCCCAATCTAGCCCTTTCATCTCGGAGCGATAGACGGGAAACACCGACCGTACCCAAGCGATAATGTTTTCGAAGTACTGCCAGAGTTCGCCAGCATTAGCATCTCGCCGGTGTTCCGCCATATACTCTTTTACATCACCTTTGCTAATCCATTTTAGCATCTTGGCTAGGTAGTCCTGACGCTCGACTGAGCCTTTCATATAATCCTTGCCTAAACCGTAAGCGGCGCAATTTGGTTTACTAAAATGTCGACGCGCATCAGTCAGCCATTCACCTGTATAGGTGGCATTGAGCATCTCCTGCTCGTTGAGAGCTAACCCATTGATATTGATAGTGCGAAACCAGTCATAGATTTCATTTTCTGTACCGTCGCAGATACAGACTTCTAGTGGGTAGTTAAGGATTTGTTCCTGCTCGTCTTCTGGCAAAGTGTCAAAATACATTTTCTCGCCATTCTGGTTGATGATAGCAAACTTATGGTCAAGATAGCGACAAACGGAGAGGGTGCGCTGTTGCCCATCAAGAAGGTCGAAATGGTCACCATTGATAACCCAATACATAATATTGAGAGGTCGTTCGTGGACTACCGTGTCAATCACCTTGCGCTGGCGTTCATCGTCATAGATAAACTCACGCTGGTATTTTGGCCGAATATCAAGCTTGCCACCAAAACCAACAACGCCATCCCAGTCGTGGTCTTGGTAGCCATCAAACAATTGCCTAACAGTGATTTTCTGCCTAGTGGTTTTCACTCGTTCTCCTTTCGTTTGATTGCTATGCGATGGTACATACGCTTATGATGGTGTTTCGTTTCATCGGTAAGATAAAAACAAGGCCCTCCCTTTTCATAAGTGTCGGTGGCTGGTATGCAATTTTGTATCGGTTCGGCAAGATATAAACTAGACCCAATGATTTCAAACTGCTCTGGGTTGTAGCTATCAAGAAATGTGATAGGCACGCCCATCACGCCAAAATAATCTTTAGGGATAGATTTCACTTTATTGACCTCGATAGCATCGTAATTGTCATAATGCGGAAACTTCTCGGGGTTGTATTCTTCATACAAAATCATATCTTCATGGCGTTTAGTTGTGTCGAGGTTGGTCCACCAACGGCAAAGGCCTGACATATTAGTGGTCTCAGTGCCATCTGGTCTAACAAACTTATTTGGCACAGTATAGCCTAGCCACACTTTGTTATTGGCCAGAAGAGGAAACACCTCTTTGTAAGTGATGGCGTTCTTGTTTCCAATAATGAGAAACTTCTTCTGATATTGCACCAGTTGCTGAATGTATTCACGAAATAGCGAAAATGGTGGGTTAGTGCACACAATGTCAGCCTCTTTCAATAGCTCGATGCACTCTGCACTCCGAAAATCTCCACCTTCTTGAAGGTCAATCTTTTCACATTTGTCTTTGCCCGTAATCTCGATGCGATAACCCACCCGGTGCATTGGGTCTAGCCACGCCTGAGTAAAGAGGTCAGACTTTACATAACGAGTGCAAATTAGTTTCTTTAAGCCGTAATGGTCGAAATTGAGCTTAAAAAAGTCCGAGAACGCACTTTCGGCTGGGTCATCACAGTTGCAATACACAACTTTTCCTCGAAATTGGTCTCGGTAATGATTCAATTCTGCTTGTATGTCGTCATAGCGAGTATAGAACTCGTTATCTTTGGCTTTCTTAGCCTTATCTAATGATGTATTCGCCATAGTTTCGCAACCTTTCGTTATATTCGGTTGCTAACCTGGCAATATACAGGATTGCAGCCGCTTACACTAGTTGCGAAACTATAATTCAACCACAATCGGCGAATGGTAAGCGGCTGCTTTTCCAGTCCGATTATGGTGAATTACTGAATTATAGTTTCGCATTCTAATTATATCACAACTAACCCAAAGCTCAAGCAGTCAAACTATCTTGAATAACAGGGGTAATTGTGCTATAATTAGGGTAATTAAAGGGAGAAGTTTTAATGGATGATTATGACGAGATGGGCTGCCCACTGGCGGATGCCGCAAAAACACTACGTGACATTCCGGACCGAGGCGAACCTTGCGATAGGGAGACTACGAGTGATGGCACTGAAATTATCTTAGATAATGACTTTACGGACAAATCATATTATGGCTAGTGGGGCGGAATATGCGAAAGCGACCACAGCAAGAACAGTCAGGCAGTATTGCTAGAAGAGACTTGAAGTTCGTCCTCTATGCTCGCAAATCAACCGAAGAAGACACAAAGCAAGTTCATTCTATTGAGGACCAAATTGCGGCCTGTAGAGAATATGCTGAAGCTGCCGGTGACATCAATATCGTGGACACCATAAGAGAGCGTAAATCAGCAAAGTACTCCCACAGTCGACCAGAATTCAGAAGGATGCTCCAGGGCATTAGGGACGGCAATTATGACGCAATTATCGCTTATGCCCCAGACCGATTATCTCGCAATATGCTTGAAGCTGGTGAAATCATAGATATGCTTACGCCAACAAAAGAACGAGGCTCAATTCTCCTGAAGGACCTTGTGTTTCCCAGCGCTACTTTCGGTAATGACCCAGGAGGACGTTTATCACTTGCCGTAATGTTCTCTCTTGCCACACAGTATTCCGAACAACTATCCGAGCGTGTCGCTCTGGGGCATCAGAGGAATCTTAAGAGAGGTGCATCATCTGGTACTCCAAAATGGGGTTATCTTCGTGATGAATTTTCTGGCCACTATAGCCCCAGTCCTATATTCGATGCCATCAAAAGAGGTTGGGAGATGCTCCTGGAGGGTAAAAATCAAGCTGATGTTCTGAGATGGCTAGTAAAAAATAGAATTAGAAGACAGACCAAATCTGGAAAGCTCATTAAGCCGACTAAGCAAATCCTCTCGGAAGTATTCAAGGATACCATTTATTACGGTGTTCTGGAACAAGGCGGAGAAACGGTGGATTTACGTGAAGTCCAGCCGGATTTTGTGCCAATGATAACAGAGGAGCAGTTTAACCTAGTCCAGAAAAAACGTGCCGATGGGTATCAAATACACATCAAGCACGCTGACGGTTCTTCCATAGAGCTACCGCTCAAGGGTATGGTATATTGCGATGTTTGTGGCAGTAAAATGTATCCAGGAGCAAGTAAGGGGCGCTTGCCGGGAAAGAAATTCGTTTACTATACTTGTCAAAATAAGAAGTGTACACGCAAGCCAAAGGGAGTGCGAGCAAAATACATTTTTGATGATTTCTATGAAACGCTTAAGGCGATGGAGCTAGACTCAGATGCGACCTATGCAGCATACGAGAAAGAGCTCGATGAGAACATTCAGCTTGAATTAGATACTCTGAAGAAGGAGCGCAAAGCTCTTGTTGGCCTCAAAAATCAGCATAAACGGGACTTAGACCTTGCCAATGATGACTTCACTCGTTTGTCTGACTCTAAACTCAAGACTCCAGAGGCTACGCTTGAGGCTTGTCGTGCTCGTATTGATGCCGCTGAGACGGCTATGAACGACATCGCTGATGATATTGCCGAAATCGACAAAACCCTGAACGACCCGAACTCTATCAAGATGACAAAGGAAGATTTCTTGAACCTGCTCTCCACCTCTGCTGAAAAGCTCAAAAACGGCACTTTTGCCGAAAAGGACGCTATCGCCAGAATATGGCTCTTGAACCTACGAATTGGGGCACAAAAAGAGGTCTCTTACCTCTGTAAAACGGAGCTAAAAGACCTCGTTAAATTTGGAAATGTCTTGAATGGTGGTTCCGACTGGACTTGAACCAGTGACACAAGGCTCTTCAGGCCTCTGCTCTACCAACTGAGCTACAGAACCAACACCTTCATTATACCATACTCTTAAGAAAATGTAAGCCCTATTTTTGCTAAAAATCGGAACCTCTGTTAACCAAAACAAATCCCTATGTTTTTAATAAAATCAGCAAAATCTCATCCTTCATCCAAAAACCGCCAAAATCCACCAAAAATTCAGCCAATTTTGCTACTAACTTTATAAAATATAAAGTTACTGACCAAATCGTCCCGCACAACTCGCAATTTTATGTTATAGTATAGCACAACCCATAAGGAGTAATATGAGAAGAATTGTAGTTTTTGACGGTGGTTGTGGTGGCGAAATAGTAGCAAAATTCCTCGCGGAAGAACTTAAAGTGGTCGAGGTAATTAGTATTGTTGATTGGAGCAACGCTCCTTATGAAGACCGCGACATCGCAGAGATCGTTCGCCTTACCGAGCGTCACGTCCGCAGTTATATCGGTAAAGCCGACCTAATTGTTCTCGGCGGGTATACCGTAGCGCTAGCTCTCAGTCATCTAGAGACGAGATACCCGTCGCAAAAGTTCGTCGCCGTAGGAGTGAACTTTTATCGCGTTCTCAAAACTAAAAATTATCCGATTAATGTGACGGCCTTAATGAATAATTCTTTAATTAGTACGCAATTTTGTCAACTTTTGAGAAATAATTTACCGTATTCCACTATTGCTATACCAGATTCTTCGGGTTGGGAAGATTTAGCTAATACAGGCGACTTAACCGCGCTCGTTCTCCGTTCAGATTTAGAAAAATATTTTGAACTAAAACCCAAAACTTGTCGAGAGCTAGCCGCCGAGAAAGCTGCCGAGAAGGCTGCCAAAAAAGCCGAGCAACAAAACATTCTCGACTCGCTCCGTCAAGGCGAGATCAGTCCAGTCGCCCCTGACCCGGAAGCAGCCTATCGCGTAAAAGTCAACTTTCCTAGGCCTCTTATCCGTAGTGACACCGTCCTAATTCTTAACACTAACCTCTGGGACCTTAATGATATGATCGAGTCTGTTTTTGGCTATCGCGTGTGCGTTATGGATTTTCGTAAAAAGCTGTTACATGACGTCTGCCGCGCCCTCAGCTTTCTAGGTGTCGACGGAGAACGTAGTAAATAATTGTCATCGCCTAGCTCAAGCCGCTCAAAATGTTATAATGGAATCAACCACAGCTTAGCAACGCAAATCTAGATATTTAATTTGGAAAAGAAAGCCATCATGAAGAAATCTTTGCTTGCAGCGCCCTAGTTTTAACTCTCACGCAATATTTTGGCGATCGCAAAATAATTACATCACAAAGTAAGAAGGTTTAAAAACGACAAACTTGCACAAAACTATAATGGTTTATTACGATAACGTTATGCTTAGGTAAAATCGCATTATAACTTCTATTTTTTACACAAAACTACAAAACTATGTTACAATAAAAATGTTCAGATCAATTTATGCCAAGAGTTTTTCTATGCAAAAGCTTTAATCATTAACTTAATTAACGACACCTCAAGTCAATTAGTTAATGATTATACTCTTAGCAATTGATTGGTCTGAACACCCTTGAGGTGTCGTTTTTTATAGTATTGCTCTATTACTTATAAAACGACTTCGAGAAGATTTAGATATGGGCAGTGTGCCACGGTATTTTAGACCATCTACATAATCATAGTATTCCTTTTATGTACATCTTCTAAAATTTTGCCGGCCAACTCCGCCCCCATATAGCTTCCTCCTGAAGACTGTTTTTGATACTTTAACGACACCTCTTAGATCTAATTTAAACCAAGGAGGGCTCATGCACCATCTCAAACGTAGCAACTTTAACGCAAAAGGCATCGTACATAGTATTCCTATCCTCTGTATATTTACGCTACTAGCCTTTAACTTAGTTCTCATTAATCCTCAATCTCACTACAAGGCGCCAGAAGTTTACGCCGCCGATTGTGAGCTGGGAGTAGACTGTGAAGATACTGGCTCTGGCATTTCTCTTAGTATTGATGGTAATAGTAGTAATGATAGTTATAGTAAGAGCCTAAATGCAGTAACTAATCAAACTAACTATATAGCATATAATGTAGTAGCGACAGCCAGTAATATAGAAAGCTATAGCCTAAGTATTAAATATACGGATGGTAGTACTAGTCTCAAGAATAGTACGGCTGGCGCTACTACCATTAACCCAGTTGCTAGTACTGGCGTACAAGGTAAGAGTATGACTAGTAATACTTGGGGCTGGGGATGGAGTGATAATACTAGTACAGCCAATGGTGATATGACTTATCGTCCTATGCAAACATCAGATTCTGTCATTAAATCCGCTACTGCTAGTTCTGCTAATGTGAATGGTAAGATTGTCTTTGCTGCAAACTTTGGTGAGGGTGCTACAGCTGGTAGCTATAGTACCAATGCTCTTTTGTCCTTTGCTATACAGCCAAAGGCAGTCACAACTGCTATCTGGAGTAACGGTGTTGATTCCGGTATTAACAATCTTCAGGAAATGACTAGTTCGGTCTGCAATAATAGTAGCGTACCGATTAACTCGACGATTACTCTTACTGATAGCCGTGATAGTAAAAGCTATTCTGTGGCTAAACTTAAGGATAATAAATGCTGGATCACACAAAACCTAGGTTTAGAGTTGAACACTAGTAAAACACTTACGCCTAATGATACTAATATCACTTCCAACTGGACGCCGGCTAATAGCACTTTAGTCTCGACCATTAATACCAGTGTTAACGGTTTTGCGGATACTAATCAATATACAGTTGTTTCGGTGACCGACCATAGTCACACTGATTACGGTGTATATTATTCTTGGTTAGCTGCAACAGCGGGCGCTGGTACATCTGCTGTGACTAGCGGTAGTGTAAGCACTAGTGTCTGCCCTAAAGGTTGGAGAATGCCTACTCCTACTGAGTTTAATACTGCGATTAATGGTGTTAGCGGTTCTGCTCTTGGTAATACGCCATACAACTTTCTCAACAGCGGTCGTGCCGGCAGTTGCGACGACGGAGACTACTGGTACTCGGGCACACCATCTTTCTGGACTAACACTCTAAGCAACGCTTATAATATCAATGCTATTAGCTTCGTCATCCAAAGGGCTGACGAGGGGCGGTGTAGCTATGGTAATCGTCAATTCGGTTATTCCATCCGCTGCATCGCCCAATAGATTTCATAAATCCGCCGCCGCATAATTCCAGACTTACTCATTTTAGAATCGATTTAAAGACGCGAAGATTTGCTTTTAGAAGCGCAAGTTAGTAGCCTTGTTGCGTAACCTATTCTTAACGGATAAACCCAAAAAATAAAAACAACATTAGCTTGTAGAGATAAAATGATAATTATGCAACAAAACCTAGTTTAAGTATAATATGCAAAGCCCCATCCTTGCGGATGGGGCTTGGTGGAATTAATGACTGAAAGTGTCTTTGAGCTGATAATAATAGAGTAATATCTCAATAATATCTTCCTCGATTCCAGTCTTTTTCAGCTCTTCTTTCACGATGAAGGCCGGCTTTATCAACTTTTCTATCATCGCTTCCTCGTGGCCAGGAAGAAGACCGGTGACACCAAAAAGTCTAGCTGAGTAAAGCAATCGCTGTAGTGCCTATCCAGCCGCCGCAGCTCAGCGATCTGGTCCTTCTTAGTCTGCAAAGATTGAACAGACTCGTTGGTCAGATACGCGTAAGCGCGATATTGAGGCAATTTGAATACAATCCTTAGAACAATGAATAAGAAGTAATACTGAAGCCTCTGTTTCATAGTAGCTTCCACCTTTCATTTTTGTGTAAAGAGCTAGTATCTTACTACTTATGATTACATTATAGCACACATTAGCCAAAAAGTCAATAGTATTTTCTAGAATTGTCGATTTTTTATATTCCCTTAATTACTAGTCCCTCTAACGACTCAACGAACTAGCAAAAACAGGTCACTAGATGTATTAGTAACCATCAGACATGGCGCGCTCAGCAACAATAAAATTCCCGGAGCGAAGCAAGAAATTGGCGCTAACTTCTGGTATCTATACACAAAGCACGAAAATGTGTTATAATATAAGCAAGGACAACTATCTATGCGTAATCTAAGAGCTTATTATTCCGCAACGATAAAAAATTTCCTGCAACAGCCAGATGGTGAAACTCTTGGCATTATTCATGCTAATAGTACCTCAGCAGAAGTTATTATTCAGCAAAATAACGCCTGGGTTGCCGAAATCAAAATTCTTAAAGAACAATTATGCCAATTTTCGGAGGGTAGAATCATTTTTGAATACACTATCCCTAGAATGGGCAAGCGTGTGGATGTCGTAGTACTTCATCGAAATATTGTTTTTCTTTTAGAATTTAAATGCGGAGATACTGAATATCGGCAGTCTACATACGATCAAGTTTATGACTATGCTTTAGACTTGCAAAATTTCCAAAAAGAAAGTCATGATAAGCTCCTGGTTCCAATTATTGTGTCAACCGAAGCTCCAGCGCTCGACTGCTCTATTTGCGAGCGCAAACGAATCATTGAGCCATTACGCTGCAATGCGCACAATATAGCTAGTGCAATCAATACTATAGCTGAGCGTTATGTCGAGCCTTCATTTGATTACGTAGCTTGGGAAAATTCCGAATATCTGCCTACTCCCACGATTATTGAGGCTGCACAGGCTTTATATCGTGGTCATAATGTTCACGAGATTACGCGCAGTGATGCAGGTGCACAAAATCTAACCATAACGACCGCCGAAATCAATAATATCATTGAATACAGTAAAATTAACCATCGAAAGTCAATCTGTTTTATAACGGGCGTGCCTGGCGCCGGTAAAACGTTGGTTGGTCTAAATATTGCAGTTCAACGTTCTAATGTTACGCAAGGTGAGCACGCCGTTTTTCTATCTGGTAATTACCCGCTAGTCACAGTTTTGCAGGAGGCGCTTGCACGCGACAAAGTAGAACAAGAGAAGCAGCGTGGCATACGTATTTCTAAGGCCGACGCATTACGCAGTACATCCGCCTTTATCCAGATTATTCATAAATATCGTGATTCTTTTGTGGGCAACAATAATATACCTCCAGAACGTATTGTTATTTTTGATGAAGCACAGCGTGCTTGGACGCAGGATATGATCGCAAAGTTCATGGCAACTAAAAAGGCTGTGCCATCATTCCCATATAGCGAGCCCGAGTTCTTAATTAGTACCATGGACCGTCATCAGGACTGGGCTGTAATTATCTGCTTGGTAGGCGGAGGACAGGAAATTAACACTGGCGAAGCTGGATTGCCTGAATGGTTTGACTCCTTGCGGCGTTCTTTCTCCGACTGGGATGTTTATATTACCCCGCAGCTCAATGATAATGAATACCGTCGTAATAGGAGTTGGGGTAGCATGCTCGAACGGCTACGAGTTTTTGAATGCAAGGATCTGCATTTATCTACATCTACGCGTTCCTTTAGAACACCGGACTTAGCTGCTTTCATTAAAGCAGTATTAGACATAGATATAGATATGGCAAAGGGCATTTATCAGCGTATTAAGCAACAATATCCGATCGTAATTACACGAGATTTAAGCAAGGCGAAGGCATGGGTACGCAGTCACTGCCAGGGTACTACTCGTTATGGACTACTTGCTAGCAGTGGCGCATTGCGTCTAAAGCCCAAAGGAATCTTTGTTAAAAATAGTATTTCTGTGGCTAATTGGTTTTTGAATAACAAGGATGACGTTCGCTCTAGTTACATGCTTGAAGATGTAGTTACTGAATTTGACATTCAGGGGCTTGAACTTGACTATGCTATCGTAGCATGGGATGCTGACCTACGCTACGTCAACGGTGCTTGGACGTATAATAATTTTGTCGGCAATCGTTGGAACAAAATTAGTTCTGACGAGCGTCAACTATATCTAAAAAATGCCTATCGCGTACTATTGACGCGCGCTCGACAAGGCATGGCAATCTTCATACCAAAAGGAGATGATAACGACCATAGCCGTAAGTGCGAGTACTATGACGGAGTTTATAATTATCTGAAAGAGCTTGGTATTGGTGAGATATAAAACAAAAAACAAGCCCTCACCTCACTAGCTAGTCCAGATCATGGTCGGGGCTACCAGGATCGAACTGGCGACCTCACGTCCCCCAGACGTACGCGCTACCACTGCGCTAAGCCCCGATAAACTCATTATAGCACACCTCTAATAAAACATCAAATCTATCGCCCGTCTATTGCCCATCCATCACGTCTTCTCAACTGTCTAGTTGCCTCTAATCTGAAGCCGTCAAAGTTGACGTCTTTTTAAAGACTGAAATAGGTGACTCTGCACTTGATAGTATTACCGATATTGTGCTTGATAATTTGATTCGCCAGATAGTGGACAAGCGATTAAATGGCGCGTTCGGTGATGATATAAGCCAGAATAATAGCCAAGATAACTTAAACAGTAAATATTACAACGACGGTGAAAAAACGTGATGTCAAAAAATGAAATCGAACAAATGAAGGGGCGTGACAAAGTTCCAAAAAGACACTACTCTCAATTGCCGCATCGAATCGGAGTCTATTCTTAGTAAGATATAAAGATTAGTGAAGAAGAAGTATTATAAACTTTTAAAGTAGTTGTAACGCCCCATCTCGCTTATACTAAAACATGGAGTTGTTGATTTTACAAAATTCTTGTGATATTATAGCAATAATTATTAGTAGCGACTGGAGGTTTAAAAAAGATGCGTTCATATAAAAACTTAGGCGGAAATTCAAATGTTAAGGCCTATGAAATTGGCCCGGATTATATCACCGTCCAATTTGGCGGCGGAAGATGTTATATGTATAACTATACAGTGACAGGCAAGGCGGCGGTTGAAAAAATGAAAGCTCTAGCACTGGCTGGCCGAGGCCTCGGCGCCATGCTCGCCACGAAGCCATATCACAAGGAGGCAAAGAAATGGTAGAAAAGACAACGTCACGACTTGCAATAGAAAGAATAGACGAGTTTGAGCCATACAAAGCATGGAAACAAGAATCAAACCTTTCAGGGGTAGCTTTTAAGACTATAAATTTAGGGTATGGGAAAAACGGAGCAGGTAAGAGCTCGCTGGCGCAGATCTTATCGAATGTCTATGATGGCGACCCGTCAAGCTTGCGCCTATATGATAAAAATTACGTTAGTCGCGTATTACTAGTGGAGGATCAGACAGGTATCAATGGAGTAGTTTCACATTTTGGAGAACAAGACATTGCTCTAGAACAAAAAATCCGCATCATCGAAAAAGAAGATGAAAAAATAAACGACGAGTATAATAAAAATAGAGAGAAATATTCCAGCGCACGACAGAATGCGAAGCTAATGCTAGAAGAAATCTTCGAGAGAAGAAAAGGCGGTAACCCGCACATTAAGAATAAGCCTACATCTAAGACCCCACAGGAGGTATACGACTTATGGGTGGATGACTACGATAAGGCAATCAAGCAATTCCCAGATGAAGACTTTGCCGCAGTAACGGGCGACAAGGACTATACAAAGGACTACGATAAGGTTAATAATACCAGGATACCGGAATGGGGCACGGGGCTAGAACCTACGAAGGCACTTTACGCAGCATTTCAAGAAACATTCCAAGACTTGGATGTACCGAGCAGTACAATCATAGCCTGGCTAGAGGAAGGTGTAATAATCCACGAACACGAACATAGGTGCAAGTTTTGTGGCTCCCAATTGAATCTACCGGCGATTAAAGAGAAAGTATCACAATATAAGGAAGATAAAAAACATCAAGGAGAAACTATAATTGTCGAATATCGCGATAAGCTCGTAGCCATGAAACATAGTATTGACATCTTTATTGCCGACCAGGATGCGCGCGAGTTACTAGAAGTTGATGACGTTATCATGGACGGAGCGCGTAATAGCTCTGCTGCGATTGAACAAATTCTTCAGGAATATTTTGAAAAAAATTGAATGATATGTCACAAGGGTTTAATATTCAAGAAGATCTTAAGCGATGTCTGGATGACCTAAGAAAGAATCTTAATCTAGTCTTAGCCTGTAAGAATAGGAAGAGCGATGAAATTAATAAAAAAATTAACAAACTAGAAATATTACTTAAGGGCGCAATTGGGCATGAGGTCCAAAACAGCCAGACTCTCAGTAATATTCTTGCCGAGATTGACAAGCTAGAGCAGGAAGGGTTAGCCTTAGAAGGCAAACGAAGAGCAAACCAAGAAGAGGTTGATAAGCTAAAAGCTCAAAAATCGGATTTATCTGATTTTGCAATATATCTTAATACTATATTATCGGAAATGGGCATTGATTTCCATCTTGAAGTGGAAAAGAAATATTATGTTCTTAAGCACTCTGATGGGCAACACATTACCGTGGCTGATATAAGCGAAGGTGAAAAGAATCTATTAGCACTGATATATTTTTACTTCGAAATGCTAGAAAACGCTTCCGGAGAATTAAAAGAAAAGGTAAAACTTGTCATTATTGATGATCCATCATCTAGCCCAGACAGTGAGAACTACTTTTATATCACTGAGCTTATGAAAGAATTAATGAGAGAAAAAACAATACAGCTATTTATTTTGACCCACTATTGGTCCGGCTATTGCGACTTAGCTTATGGCATATCAGAAAATGATAATGTCAATTGTTTTGAGGTCGTCAAGAGGAATAGAATTAGTAGTATAGTTGACTTACCGAAAGGAGCAGCCGAGCCGCCGTACAAAAGGCTATATAAAGAAGTAAATAACTTTGCGGAAACCGCGCCGGAGAGTATCTCATCGGAGCAAAGTATACATATGCCGAATACGATTCGTAGAGTCCTTGAAGAATATGCTAAGTTTAAATTGAATGTTGATTTTGCGACTGCTGCAAAAAGCGGAGACATATCAAAAGCATGTTGATTTTGCGACTGCTGCAAAAAGCGGAGACATATCAAAAGCATTGTACGGTGAGGAGATAGCAAAGCTTTCTAATAGTAAAAAGCAGAAACTGGGCCTATTATTAAGTGTTTGTAATATTCTGTCACATAAAGCCAACAATCATCCTAAGGAACCAAAAGAGATTCATGATGCAGCAAAGACCTTAATTAATGCGATTAGGGAAAATGATAAGTACCACCATCTAAAGATGATCGGATAGGTTTAACTATGATATAATATGGATATAATCTGGAGGTACCCGTGGACAATATTGAGAAAATTGATTTAGAAAAAGTTGACTGGCAAAGCAGCAAAGAGTTTTTTGACTCCCTGAAGGATGAGTTGGAAAAACTAGATGATCATAATGAATCTTATGATTTTACCTGGGCGGGGAAGCGCAAAAGCATTATCGAGGCCGGCGCGCCAATTAATAAAACCTTGCGCCCAGACGTTGAGACCTCCAAAGATTTTGACAATACCAAAAATATGCTCATCGTCGGTGACAATCTTGATGCATTGAAGCTCCTCCAGGAATCATACCTTGGCCAAGTGAAAATGATCTATATCGATCCGCCATATAATACCGGCCACGATTTTGTTTATCATGACAATTTTACGACCAAGAAAGATGATTACGATGATAGTTCCATAAGTGAAGATGGTGAAAGGATTATTTCCGAGGATGAATTTATTGAAAACTCCAAGTCCAACGGTCGCTTCCATAGTGATTGGCTTAGCATGATTTATCCGCGCTTAAAACTCGCCCGTAATCTCCTTTCCGATGATGGTGTAATTTTTATCTCGATCGATGATAATGAACAAGCAAATCTGAAGAAAGTTTGCGATGAAGTATTTGGAGAAGAAAATTTTGTAGCCAGTTTAATTTGGGAGAGAGCATATTCGCCAAAAAATGATGCTAAATATGTTTCAAATAGTCACGACTACGTTTTGTTCTATGCCAAAAATATAGACGATTTTAAAATTGGTAGATTGCCGAGAACCGAGGAGGCTAATTCGCGTTACTCTAATCCCGATGACGACCCAAGAGGGGAATGGATGTCTGATAATATGGTGGTAAAAACGTATACATCGTCATGTGATTATCCCATTAAGACTCCCTCTGGGAGAATTGTTGAACCACCAAGTGGACGTTGCTGGAGAATAAATAAGGCTACTTATGAGAAATTTGTGGCCGAAAAAAGGATTTGGTTTGGTAGCGATGGGAACGGGGTTCCTAGAATAAAAAGGTTTTTGATTGAGCTAAAAAATGAAGGTATGGCACCTACGTCGCTTCTATTCTACCGGGAGGTGGGACACAGCCAAGAAGGTGCGCAAGAAGTTGCGAAAATTTTAGATGCGGGCGTTTTTGACGGGCCAAAGCCAGTGAGGCTGTTAAAACGGTTATTAATGTTAGCACACACAAATCCCAATTCTCTCATCCTCGACTTCTTCGCCGGCTCCGGCACTACTGGTCATGCCGTTATGGACCTTAATGCCGAGGATGGCGGCAATCGTCGATATATTCTCGTCCAATGGCCCGAAGCAACTAATGAAAAATCTGAAGCCCGCAAAGCCGGCTACGAAACCATTGACCAAATCACTGCCGAACGCCTCCGTCGTGTTGGCGAAAAAGTCCAAAAAGAGCATCCTGAGGCAAAGGTTGATACTGGCTTCCGCGTCTTCCATATCGACGATTCCAATGAGAACAAGAATATTCGTAAGCCGCTTGAGGAATACGCTCAAGAATCAATGCTCGATATGGTAGATAGCCTCAAGTCTGATCGCACCCCGCTTGACTTGCTCTTCGGCGTCATCTACGCTTCGGCCCTGCCGTTTGATCTCCATTTAGAAACCAGAAAGATTGGCGATAATACGGTTTACTTGTATGGCTATCTGGGTGAGAGCTCTGGCCTAGTGGCCTGCTTCGATGATAATATTTCTGACGACACCATCAAAGAAATCGCCAAGCTGAAACCAATCGCCGCTGTTTTCAAAGACTCTTCCTTTGCCGATTCTGCTGCCAAGATTAATTTGTCCGAGCACTTCCACATCCTTTCTGTCGACACTAAGGTAAAGGTAATTTAGCGATGAAGAAAGTTAAAGCAGAAATTACTGTAATTGGCAACGCGGTAGGAGTTATGCGCGTCGGTAATGTCGACTATATCTCTATCACAGATTTAGCCAAATATGCCAATATTGATGATCCGTCTGGAGTTATCCGTAACTGGATGTCCAATAAGAACTCTTTCGAATTTTATGGGCTCTGGGAGGAGTTGAATAATGAGAACTTTAATTCCGTGGAATTCCACAGAATTAAAACCACTGAAGCGCCGTATAATCGCTTTACAATGACTCCATCGCGCTGGAAACGCGACTTTAACGCAATCGGCATTATTCCCAGCAGTGGAAAATATAGTAGTGGCACTTATGCGCATCCAGATATTGCGTTCGAATTTGCTAGCTGGCTTAGTCCGGAATTCAAACTGTATTTAATTAAAGAGTTTGAGCGCCTCAAGTCCAACGAAGCATATCAATATAAGCTCGACTGGCAAGCAAATCGTATGATTGCTAAGGCTGGCTATGTGGTACATACGGACGCTATCAAAGAGAATATTATTCCAACCTTGTCAGAATCTCAGAAACATTATGCTTATGCGCAGGAAGCTGATTTACTGAATGTTGCTCTTTTTGGTAAGACCGCTAAAGAATGGAGAAAAGATAATCCGGATTTGGCTCAGCACGGTAATATACGAGATAATGCTAACTTATTGCAGCTGATTATTTTGAACAACTTAGAGAACATTAACGCTGAGTTAATTAAAGAGGGTCTACCTCAATCAGAGAGGCTGGTTCGATTAAACAATGCCGCCAGGAAACAACTCGAACTACTCAGCAAAAATCGTAGTGTCGCGCAATTAAGCAATGATGGCATACTATCCGCGCGGCTAGCAGGAGGCAAAAACCTGAGCGACGGGTCAGCACAAAAAAGTAATCTTACTCGCGGAGGTATTAAATGAAACTTAGATTTAAACACCAAAAATTCCAAGAAGATGCCGTTCGAGCCACTTGCGATGTTTTCACTGGGCAGATTAATAATACGCATCGTTTCTCCGTTGACCGCGGTAATGATGATACAATGCTCACCAGGCTCGAAGAAGTTGGTTTTGGCAACGCTGACATTATTTTACACGAAGCTGAACTTTTGAAAAACCTGCACGAAATTCAGCGTCAGCAAAACCTAGAATTGAATACAAAAGTTGAACGACTTGGCAATAAACCGGTTTTTACCATTGAAATGGAAACCGGCACTGGTAAAACTTACACTTATATTAAAACTATGTATGAGCTGAATGCTCGTTACGGTTGGTGTAAATTTATTGTCGTAGTTCCAAGTGTGGCCATTCGTGAAGGTGTTTACAAAACTTTCCAGACCACAGCGGAGCATTTTGCCGAGGAATATGGCAAACGAATTCGGTTTTTCATCTATAATTCCGCCCGGCTTAATGAATTGGAACAGTTTGCAAGTGATTCAAATATTAATGTAATGATTATTAATACACAAGCCTTCAACTCTCGCGGCGCAGATAATAAGCGTATTCGCATGAAACTGGACTCGTTCCGCTCGCGTCGCCCTATTGACGTAATTGCCGCTACGAAGCCGATTATCATTGTGGATGAGCCACAGAGTGTTCTGGGTACTGATAAGAAATCAAATGCCACCAGGGAATCTATTAAAGATTTTAATCCACTATTCTTCTTAAATTATTCTGCCACACATCGCGAGAATTTTAATAAAGTTTATCGGCTAGATGCCATTGATGCTTATCAGCAGCAGTTAGTAAAAAAGATTGCCGTCAAAGGCATCAATGTTCGTGGTGGTACGGCTACTAGCGGCTACCTTTACCTTCAAAAGATTAATACTAGCCCCAATCGTAAACCGACCGCGACCGTCGTCTTCGAGTTCGAAGCTAAGACCGGCACTGGCATTCGCCGTAAAACCAAAACGCTAGTCCTGGGCGACGACATCTATACTCATTCTGGCGAGTTGGAAGAGTATCACGACGGATATCAAATCGTCGAAATTAACGCCCGAGGCGATGATCTCGGCGGTTATGTAGATTTCAAAAACACTTTGCGTATTCACGAGGGTGAGGTCATTGGTAAAACTAATGAAGAGGATGTCCGGCGCATCCAGATTCGTGAAACTATCATGACTCACTTGGAAACCGAGCATAAGTTATATAAGAAAGGTATTAAAGTTCTCTCCCTCTTTTTCATCGGCAAAGTAGATAAGTATCGCACGTATACGGAAGATAGTGAGGAAAAAGGTCTCTACGCTAGAGTTTTTGAAGAAGAATTTGAAAAAGCAGTTAAGATTTATCTTGAGCAACAGTTGCCTTTTGAAGAAGATAAAGAGTTCAGAGAATATTTAGAAAAGTTTAATCCATCAGAGATTCACGCAGGTTACTTCTCTAAAGATAAAAAAGGTCGTTTTGTTGATAGTCAAAAGAAACGCGGAGAATCTGAATCTGATGATGTATCTGCCTATGATTTAATCATGAAAGACAAAGAGCGGCTACTGAGCTTTGATGAACCAGTGCGTTTCATTTTCTCGCACTCTGCCTTGCGTGAAGGTTGGGATAATCCAAATGTTTTTCAGATTTGTACTCTGCGTGAATCTGACGCGGAGATTAAAAAACGTCAAGAGATTGGCCGCGGGCTACGTCTATGTGTCGACAAAGATGGTAATCGTATGGATGCTGAAACCTTAGGCGCCAATCTAGTTCACGATACAAACATTCTGACGGTTATCGCTAACGAAAGTTATGAGAAGTTTGCTAACAGCTTGCAGAGTGAATTCGATGAACTTATTGCAAATCGGCCAAAGGAGGTTACCAGTACTCTATTCTATAATAAAGCTGTTGTAGACCAAAGTGGAGCCAAGGAGTTATCCATTAATGACGGTGTTGCCTCTGATATCTATACCGAACTCAAGAATGCCGGCCTGATCGGAGCTGATCGGCAACTTACGCCAGATTATCGCGCACTTTCCCCAGAACAGAAAGTAGAATTCGTCCGCAACGCCTTAGATGAAGACCTCAAGCCATACGCTGACGGCATTCAGAAGATTCTATCTAGCGTTTATGACCCGAAGCAGGGCATACCTATTGTCAATACCCGCAGAAATGAGACTTTGAATCTCAATCAAGAAAGGTATGCTTCGAAGGCCTTCCGCGAACTTTGGGATAAGATTAATGGCAAAACTTACTATACGGTAAACTTCGACGAAGAAGAATTGGTAAATAAGTGTATAGACGCCTTAAATCATAATTTGCGTGTTACGAAAACTGAAATTGTTATCACAGAGGGGTACTTAAAAACTCTTGGCAAAGGCAAATTAGAAATGTATCGCGATAAAATCGGCTTACCGGTAGAGACCTCCGACCTCGTATCCAGCAATGTGCAATATGACCTAATTGGCGAACTTGCCAAATCTCAGAATGACGGCGGGACTAGCTTAACTCGCAAGACTATTGGTAAGATTATTGATGGCATCAACGCAGAAACTTTTGCTAAATTCAAGAATAATCCAGAAGAATTTATCCATAATGCTAAGGGGTTAATCAATAGCGTAAAAGCATCCGTAGTTGTAGAACATATCCAATACGATAAATTAAATGAAAAATGGGATGGCGGAGAAATCTTTATTAATGGCGAAATTACTGGAACATATGATCAGAATTTAATCGATACCCCAAGACATCATTTATATGATAAGTTGCGTTATGACTCCAATGTTGAACGAGAATTTGCCGAGGAGCTTGAGAAGCAAGAGGCTGTAGAAGTTTTCGCCAAGCTTCCTAAACAATTTTACATTAATACTCCGATGGGGCATTATAATCCAGACTGGGCGATTGCCTTTCATGATGATGTCGGAATAAAGCATATTTACTTCGTTGCCGAAACTAAAGGCGTGACGGACGGTCAGCTTGACGTTGGTGTCAAGGGGATAGAAAAAGCCAAAATCGAATGCGCCAGGAAACATTTTGCTAAAATAAATGACGGAGAATGCATTTATGGTGTATGCAACTCATACGCGCAGCTCTTGAAGCTAGTTAGCTCGTAGCTCTACATTGAATGTTTTGCATCATTATCATAACAAATCAACGTAAAAATATAAGGAAAGACCATGCATATCAACTCACTCCTAACCGACCAAGAAAAATTAGCAGCTCAAGAGAGTTTATTTCAATATTTTAGGAATAATCGCACTTTTGAGGAGTTTATTAAATATTACCTTCATAAAATGAGCCTAGACGAAGTTACGGTCGCGCAACGGCTCCAACATGGCACCGTTGATTTTACGGCCATACGTGCTGGTATCGGTGGTTTCAGTGACGTTGATGCTACTCAATATTACATCCGCGGTAGCAAGGATAAGCTAAAATACAAAATCACCGCCACCAACATCCAAGAGTTAAAAGACGCCATGCCGCTTGGTGCCAAAGGTATATTTATTACTACTTCCAGCTTCACTGCCAAAGCTCGTGCCGAAGCCAAATCTGACCCGTCTAAACCCGTAGTGCTAATCGACGGAAACATGCTTGTAGCTAGCTGCATAGATCATAATATTGGTTTTTCTCTCCAGCCGGTCTTTAGCAGGGAACGGATGGATCTGCTGCTTAATAATTCCAATCAAACGCCGGCACCAGAAGAAGATCAACCTGTTATAGAGAAACTCATTACTAAAAACGACATTCGCGCCCGCATTATTTCTATTCCAGCTGCTATTATGTCACAAATTAGTGAAGACCAAGCCACTGCCAATGTTGTCGTTAACGGTGACGAGCAATATGAGCTAAGTATTAATAGAGATAGGAATTATCTCGGCGGCGTTACTAAGCTCCTTAAAACTCATCGTTTACTTACCAATGACGGCATCACCGCTGCCAAGCTCTGCCAGTGGACCTATGATTCTGACCAGAATCTCATTAGCTTGCGTATCATGGAACCGTGCCTCGCAGTTTAATTGCAGCATAAGAGGTATACCTCTCAGCATATAGAGGCATACCTTAGATAGTAGTTTTATTTTGCCCAAAGATCAACCGTTTTTGATTCATCAGACGCCGTAACACAGGCATACCGCAATCTTAATCTTTCTAATCTTAAGCCTCCATTTACTTACCTTGCCACGCACCGCACAGGCGCCGTCTCGTCATTACTAACCGCAAGGACGCTAAGGCAACCAGCCGGGTACAGGCTTGGCGGATTATCCACGCAGCCGTTGTGGCTGTAGGCATCACGGGGAAAGTAGCTTGCCATAGCTTACGCAAAACCTGGGGGTACCACGCCTGTAGAAGTGGCGCAGTACTCTCAGCTGTCATTATGCGTATTTATAATCACAGTAGCTTCACGGTGACCCAACGATATCTGGGGATAGAACAGGATGATCTGGACCGAGCACAGATGGCGGTGGAACTGTTCTGAGTAGGGCAGGCTATAACCTTTTTGATCTGAAATTATACAAAAGTATAATTACCTCGCCACACACCGCACACTATAACCGCTAGTGGCACCAATTTTTTGAGTAGTCGCAGTCGCTCCTCCGGCTACTGATATAGCCTGCGTAATGTAGGCCGTTGGGTCTTCCGTACCCCCTGCAGCGGTACTCGTCCAGAAACCAAATAATAAATCTCCGCCATAAAGCCCAGCACTGCTAGATAGACTGCCCGCAAAAACCAAGAATAACGGAGATACTGTGAATTGAGTCATATTAGTAAAGCTATATGCTGCAACAAGCGCGCTTAACAAAAAGCCTGAATTCCGATTAGAATCAATTAGGGACCAATGCAACGGACAAATGCTAGACGATGCTTTTACAGAACTGCTCGTAAAATCTTGTGAGTTTGCTGTTGCCGCCCTCCAGTTGTAATAACTTCCTGACAAATAGTGAGCGTCATAAGTTTTGTTCGCGACGTCTAATATGTGAGCTGTATCAACCAAGACATTGCTAGCTTGTAGATCTTGATTTGTAATGTTGGTCCAAGTGTTCTTAGCACACTGATATAATTCGCCGCCACTATCAGGACAGTAATCCCCCATGTTCTTTGATAAGATAGGATTAGACCATAACACGAGGCCCGGATTATAATAATGCACCGCCTTTTCATCTGCTTCCGTAACGGTTAAACCCCCATTCTCATCTTCAGGCCCTGTAGCTGAATCCCACAACTCCGATGTTAAGTTCGGCGTCCAACTCTCCACCACATCAGAATCCTCGGGAGTGAGAGTGATGTCGGTGAGGTCTAAGGCTAGGTTCTGCGTCATCCAGCAATTACCGTCTTTGAGTTTAGCTACCCAGTAGTATTTACCATCTCTACTGTCACGGAGTCTAGTAGTATCGTTTTCTGCAGCATTAGCACAGATAGTAGATGTCATTTCCTGCATAGTTTCTATACCATCAAAGACTAGTTGTTTAGGTGTAGCAGCTAAGCTTAGCATAGCCGTAGTAGTATAATGTCCACTAGGAGAATCAGTACCTAGGTTAGTCGCAAAGGTCAGTTTCTTGGTAAACTCTGCCGTGTTAGTATCACTAGCTTGTCCTGATTCTAGCAGTCCGGTACTAATATTAGCGCCAGTACTACCATAAGCAGGTAGAGCGTAGTAGGTTTGCTCACTATTATCACTAGTTACCTCACTCCAGCTCCAACCCCAGGTGTTAGTAGACATATCTTTGCCTACTATGCTACTAGTACCTGCTATGGTAGTACTGCCGTTATTGAGCGTAGTAGTAGCACCACTAGCTGCCGTAAGTTGTAGTGTGTAGTTCATAATATCAGAAGCACTGACTTTTACTATATGGCTACGATAAGCTACTACGCCAGGTTCTACATAGGTAGGATTCATGGTGGTATTATTGTCTATTACCATACTTAAGCTTGGATTAACTGTACTACTACGTGCTATACTGCTACCATCTGCCGCATAAGCCTTATTAGTACCATAGCCATTACTATCATCATCACTGCTGTGTCCCCCTCCCCTTATAATCAACATATAGGTTAATCTATGATAAAGTAAAATA
>CAYUCN010000004.1:0-46369 GCA_964443395.1 uncultured Candidatus Saccharibacteria bacterium
AGACTAACGATTTAGCAAACCGTCCCCTTCAGCCACTTGGGTAACCCTCCAATGTCCTTCATTATAGCACACTATTCCCAAAAATCAAAGATTTTTGGCTTAACAGACCACTTCTCATGTGGCAACAATCTCAAGTTTTACCAAAAATATTTTACATTTCATACTATTTTATGATACAATATATACATGGCAAAGAGTTCAAAAGCTGCAAAAACCGACATTATCACATGGGAAGCCGAAGAATATCTCCTCCGCGACAAAACCAACTGGTGGTACGTTGGTCTCATCGCTGTCGGGTTGATCCTCAGCGGCATCTCAGTTTGGCTGCAATGGTGGAGTTTTCTTGTTGTTATTATTCTCAGCGTTATCGCCTTAATCATCTACTCACTCCGTCCACCCCGTATTATCCGCTATTCCCTCAGTAATAAAGGCATCAGTGAAGGCGATAAGCTCTACAGCTATACTCAGTTCAAGTCTTTTGGTATCCTTCAAGAAGGCAATCATTACGCCATCGCCCTCACTCCGGTAAAACGTTTTTCTCCTCGTATGCTTATCTATTTTCCTGCCTCCCAAGGCGAAGAAATCGTCGATACCTTCGGCGAACGTCTCCCCATGACCGAAGTTAAACTTGATTTCCTTGATAAAATTATAAAGTTCTTGCGAATTTAAAATTTGTGGTATAATAGATAATATATAATGATGTTAATAATAATTTAATAAGGTGGGTAACAAAATATGAACCAAAACCGCAACAAAGACAACGATTTGCAACGCGCAATCGACGAGATCACCCAAAAGGGTGGTGCTAACGGCGGCGCTCCCAAGCCAGCCGCTCCAGCCCCAATGAGCCAACCAGCTGCACAGCCAGCCATGAAGATGCCAACTCCTGCTCCTCAGATGAGCATGCCAGCCATGCCTAGCATGTCTACTGGCTACAGCCGTCCTATGGGCTATGGCGCCGACATTTCTAAAGTTAAGGAAGCCGCCCTCAAGGAACTCTTCCCTATCATGGATCGCGTCGAAGTTGAGCCAGAGAAGCGCTTCCTCCTCTATCAGGAAATGCTCACTACCATGCGCGACAAAGCCGTCATTGCTCCTGCCTACGAAGCCGCTCGCCAGATCCGCGACGACAAAGTCCGCGCCGACTCTTTACTTTACCTCATCAACTCCATCGACGAGATGAGCTTATAATAAACATCTAAATAAATATAGATACCAAAAAGAACTCCTGCCCAAGGAGCTCTTTTTGGTATCTCAACCCCGCCCCAATTCCCAAAACTCACCAAAATCGCCAGTTTTGGGAATTACTTTCCACCTCTTAGCAGTTCAATCTATTTCGTCGACACAGTCACCGTCACATCCGTACTATAAGTCCCCACAGGTAGGGACGGAGCTATGGAGATGCCGAGGTTATAGGTATGGATGTCATTACCTAGGGTATCAGTAGTTTTGGTGTTATAGAAGGTGTCGGTAGTGGTTTTGATGGCTTTATAAGTATTATCAGTACTATCATTCTTGATAGCCCAAGCATTAGTGTTTGGAGATACGTTAATGCTAGCGGGAATATTTATACCTTCTGAATCTTTGCTATTAATCAAATTTGGTTGATCAGCACTTAAGAATATATTGTATTCTGTATTACTACTTACTGTAGCAGTAATCGTACCATTAGTAATATTATTAGGAGTTATGTTAGGATCTATATTACTTGCGGCTTCTCCGGTTAATATTGTAGGAATGGTGACGTTTAT
This sequence comes from uncultured Candidatus Saccharibacteria bacterium, assembly GCA_964443395.1. GTDB lineage: Bacteria > Patescibacteriota > Saccharimonadia > Saccharimonadales > Saccharimonadaceae > Nanosyncoccus. Next base: position 1,752 of record CAYUCN010000004.1, read on the forward strand.
ATCGCCATAAGCTTGGTTAGGACCTAGCGGCAACTCCCAGCCATAACGAGTATCACTATTCACGCAGCGCACGGATTGGCCAGTATAATACTCATTATTAATAGCATCAATGACAAAACCATTGTCATTGATGTACGTATTGTATGCGCTAGACTGCTCATAAACCGTAGAAGACCAATAATAACCATAGGACCCACTATTATATAGAGAGTTATGGAAGATTCCCCCGTATACAAAATTGTAAGGAGCTTGCCTAATAACAATGCTATTTGCAGGACTACTAGAAATATTAAGCAACTTTCTATAGGATTTATCAGGCGTACTACCATATACTACCACTGGTAATTGCCAACCCTTGGGGCAAATGCTAGACGTGGCATTTTGATTATTAGGTACTACGGTAGTACTGCCTATATTACCAGCATTACCTATATTATTACTATTAGGAATAATATCCGCGTATATTCCTTGTAAACATGTTCCTGCCGTAGCAACACACCATGAATAATATGCGCCGTATTTATTAGTATCAGGATTAGCAGCATTTCTCACTTGTTGATTAGGATAAGTAGCTGTATCATTTTTATCATTTACTTGTGCATTACTAAACCCTCCCGTGGTAGCCGCTGGTAAAGTATAAGTCTTACTCTCGTCCGTAAACACACTCGTATCTAAATCACTATCGTTAATAGTTAACGTCGTTCCTCCCGACAAAGCCAAGTTATCCGTCATCCAGCAATTCCCATCCGCAAACTTCGTCACCGTATAGCTATACCCCGGCTCGCCTTCATTCTTTACTCTATAATCTCGCAAAGTCGTAGTTGGGTTGCTCGCCGTGTTCGTCGCTGGCGTCGGTACGCTATTGCATATGTCCGGCGTCATCTCCTGCATGTACGTAATTTTATAGAATGCCGCCGTTTCTTCTGCCTTGGCATATTCTGGAGTATAGTGCAAATACACCAATCCCCCGGCCGCCGCACCCACTACTCCAGCCAACATCATCCCCGCGCATATCCTTCGCCTAGTTTTATGCACCATCCCCACGCCCGCCTTATACCTAGTGTTATCTCGTTTTAACATTTTGCCCTCCTGTTATATTTTTACAACAGGCACCACTTTTATCTCCAGGCAACAAAAAACACGCCACAGCTATCGCTAGCTTGCTCACGCGCGAGTCACCCACAACACCAAAAATAGTGCCTCCATGGGTACATCCTCGCGCCGAAATTATCTGAACGAGGCCATGGCGGCACTAGTTTCAATTTCGGCTTTATTTTACAACTGCAAAAGCAGAAGATGTACATTCTCATTATAACAACTTCCCCCGCCCTTGCCTAGCCCCACTTTCACCGACCCCTCAACAACTTCCAAAAAAATACTTCGATAAGATTTCAAAAGCACTCAACAAACATCAAAATCAATTCCCAAAACTTTCATTTTTCACAACTTTTGGGAATTAGCAAAACTATCTCTCTATAACGCAAATCTTACATACCGTCGCCGCGGGAGCGCAGGAGACAGTTACCTCTTGGGATGATATGGTTTACATGCAAGAAATGACCCATGCTGCTTGTGCTAGCCAGCCTACTCCGGCAGCTGGCGAGACTAGCGTTCCTACTAAGACGCTGATAGACATTCGTGATAAAAAGACCTATACCATTGCTAAGCTTAAAGACGGTAATTGCTGGATGACGGATAATTTAGCCTTAGAAGGTGGCACCACGCTTACTATAGAAGATAGTGATTTAGATCCTAATGTCTATATTAATGAGTGGCGTACCTACACTTTGCCAGTTGCTACTACGAGCGAATTCAGTAATGCGCGAGTAAATGATAAAAATGGTATTTCTACTTATGCTAATCAACAAGTAAGAAATGCTGCTAACCCTGATACTAATAAATACGGCGCATATTATTCATGGTGTGTTGCTACGGCAGGAACATGTTTACAAGGAGCATATGTAGATATTATTCCTAATAGTGGTAATGCTGGGAACGCTGGGAATGTAGCTAATACTACTATAGTACCAGCTAATCAAAATGCCACATCTAGTATTTGTCCTAAGGGATGGCAATTACCCGTAAATGGTAGTACTACCACGGACAAGTCTTATGGTAAATTGCTAAGTGGACTTAGTGGTAGCGCAGGAAGTACTACTATGCAAGGTACTCCATATAACTTCGTCTATGGCGGGTTCGTCGGCGGTAGCTCTCTGAGCACTGCTGGCTCCAGCGGGCTCTATTGGTCATCTACAGCTTGCTCGGACGCCGACGCGTACAGCTTGGGCTTCTATAGTAGTAGCGTTAGCCCGTCCAGCAGCAACCTTCGCTTCCTCGGCGTCTCCGTCCGCTGTGTCGCTAGATAATTATACCTTTTCCTATACTTAAGTAGGAGGAGAGAATATAGGTGCTTAGTCTTCTTACTTCCGAAACCGACTAAAAGAACCGCATAGTAAACCAATAAGTTATTATGATTTAGTATAGACTTAATTACGTGTCGGTTGAGGGAGTAAGAAGGCTAAGCACCTATATCATGTATTACTAGTTATAGTTAAAGGGTAATTATATTCGCCCATCACGAAACCCCACCTACTTATCTAGTAACCACTTCGCCGCATTCAGCACTTTTATCCCCTCTACATCATACTCATACTCATCCGTTGTAATTAAGTATTTTGGGTAGTTATCCTTCACCGCCTGCAACGGCGCTAATTCTCTAGCCAGCGTTGCTTCCTCTTTAGCCGTATATGCTACCTGATAATACGCAATCTCACCCCTACCATCTTGCACTACAAAGTCCACCTCTTTTGCCCCCACCTTCCCCACAAACACCCGCCCCCCTCTTCGCAACAGCTCCAGATATATCACATTTTCTAATAAATGTCCTCTATCCGCATCTCTTTCCCTCCCCAAGAAAATCCGTCTCAACCCCAAATCCACTACATAATATTTCTCTTGCGTAGTTAATTGCTGCTTCCCCCGCACATCAAACCTCTCCACTTTATACAGCAAAAACGATTTCGTCATCAAATTCAAATAACTTTCTACCGTTTTCCGATCAATCTCTTTATCACCTACCGCTAACGTTCCCGCAATACTCCCCGGCGAAGTGCTATTCCCAATATTACCATACGCAAACTTTAGCACGTTCTCAAACGCCCGCTCATTTTTTATCTTCCTTCGCGTCAAAATATCGTTCACATAAACACTTTCATACACACCACGCAAATATTCCGTCACCAATTCCACACTTTTATGCTCTAATTCCACCGCATACGGAAACGTACTCGCATGCATATACTCGCCTAAAAGCAATCCATAATCTTTTCGCTCCGGAAATGATTCCGCATATTCACTAAAAGAAAACGGCAAAATGCTTATCTCTATATACCGCCCCGTCAAAAGCGTCGCCAATTCCGAAGATAATAGATACGCATTAGACCCAGTAATGTAGATATCCATATTTTTATATATAAAAAAGCTATCCACCACTCGCTCAAACTCCGCCACATTCTGCACTTCATCCAAAAAGATATAGTTCATCTGCGACATATCCACCCGTTTCATCAAATATTCATACAGCGCCCGGCTATCCCGCAAATCCGCAAACCGTTCATCCTCAAAATTAATCGCTATCACCCTTTGCGGCTCCACCCCAGTATCCAATAGCTCCTGCCGAAACATCTCCAGTAACGTCGATTTCCCCGAACGCCGAATTCCCGTCACCACCTTAATAATATGCTCACCCCGCAGCATCCTTAATTTTTCCATATATTCTTTGCGTTCTATCATATCGTCACTCTTTTTGCTATCTTTACCTATATTTTATCATAACCATAGATGATAATACAACACTCCAATTCCCAAAACTTTCATTTTTCACAACTTTTGGGAATTAGCAAGCCTATCCCCCCTATAATGCTGGTTTCAAGTTCCAAATCTCAAATCTCCCCGCCGCGGGAGCGCAGGAGACAACTTTAGGATTCAACGGTATTACTACTATGCAAGAAATGGCTGCAGGAGTTTGCCATAGTGCTCAATATGAGACTGAAGGGCGCTTACAAGATACTAGAGATAATAAAGTTTATTGGGTAGCTAAGTTACGCGATGGTAACTGCTGGATGACGCAAAATTTAGATTTAGATTTGTATGTAAATAATGCTGGGAGAACTTTAACTCCTAACGATTCTGATGTAATTAGTAACTGGACTTCTAATACTGGAGTTTCGGCTCTTTGGACTAGTAGTGATGGTAATGTAGCAAAATATTATGATCCAGGAGAAAAGTATTGTAATACAAGTAACTGTAATTTAACTACTAGTGCTAATAATGGACATGACGCGCAAGGTAACTATTATTCTTGGGTAGCTGCCACCGCAGGCGATACACGCGCTAGTGGTGATGCTAATGAGAGTATTTGCCCCAAAGGCTGGCAACTGCCTACTAGTAATAATACTGACGCCATTCAAAAATCCTTCGGTGGCTTAACTACAGTTTACAATATAAATAACGATGCAGCTGGTAGCGCCACACTCAGAGCAGCCCCATTTTATTTCGTCTATGGCGGGTTCGTCAATATTAGCTCTCTGGGCAATGCTGGCTCCCGCGGTTATTACTGGTCCTCTACGGCTAACTCGGCCACCAGCGCGTGCAGCTTGGGCTTCAATAGTAGTAGCGTTAACCCGTCCGACGGCTACAATCGCTACGTCGGCAACTCCGTCCGCTGTGTCGCTAGATAATTATACCTTTTCCTATACTTAAGTAGGAGGAGAAAGGCAAGACAATTTTTTGCAATCCGAGGAGTCACCCTTATTAAGGTAAATAGCACCACAAATCTCTTTCCGAAGGACTCCGGAGGCAACGGCCGAGGTCGAGCGCCCGAGCCCCGTAACGACGGGAGCGAGGGACGCGGCCTGAGGAAAGATGGTTTGCGGTGCTATTTACTTAAAATACGTGAAACGACGCCCGGCTGATAGCGGTTATGTAATAACCGCGCGACAAAGATGATTCATGTCGCTCTTCTTGTATTAATGCACAAAATCCCCCCTCTTCCGAGGGGGGATAATCAAGAAGAATACTAACTAAATTCTAGAGCAACGTATTACATCACCACTCGCGGCGCATTCATCATCGGCTTCGTCACATCCAGCGGGAAATAAAACGGTGCTATCATCTTATCCGCCCCCACCACATGCATTCTACGACAATAATCTTCCATCTGTGCCACCGTTAACATACAGCAAGCATCGTGCCCATCCGGCATTTTAACTCCCCAGCGTATCACGTAACTATCCGTGTTTTCTTGCTTCGCCATTCTCTGCGCCTGCTGCAACTCCACATAGGACAATTCAACATTCACTGTTACCGCATTATCCGCTTCCAGCACTTGCATTTCCGGATAATCCACTCGCCTCCAATCCGACACTACTATCATTCGTTCCGCATCACCCTGCAAAAACTCCACAAGATCTGCCATATCTATTGCCGAGGTTGCCAAAAAACCATTCGGCAGCCTTACATCCCGCAATACCGCATAACCTTGCGCCTTAACTGCTTTCTCATAATATTGCCAAGCCTGCTTACGTGAAACCGTCACGCTAATCCGGTAAGCATCCTTACCTGCTATCTTTATCTGATAACCTTTGTGCATATCTGCCATAGTCGCTATAGCCCAAATTAGCATTACGACCACCACGGCCTTCATTAACGCCCTTATCAACCTACCGCGATCCCTATAGAGCAATAAATCTCTTGATGAATTATTGCACCAGCTGATTGTTTCCCCTACCGCACGCAGTTTTCTAGGCATGTATCATGCCCTCCTTTTCTCGTATTCTTCAAATTTTAAAAGGTCCTACAGGATTATCCTGTAGGACCATTATACCACATTTGCTGTCAACCAGCAAGCTTTATCACACTACGCAATACTTCTTGCAGAGCTCAAATATCTCTAATACATTCCCCCCATATCCTGTGCCGCCGGAGTCGCCTTTTCTGGTATATCCACGATTAGCGCCCCCATTGTAATTGCTGTTGCCGCGATACTTGTGGCACTTTGCACCGCTTCCTTCGTCACCTTCGCTGGGTCAATTACACCCACCTTCTTCAAGTCTACTAGACCAGCCTCCGGCTCCATTACGTTCACACCATAGCCAGGCTTCGCCTTCTCTACCTCAGCCAATAGCGCCTGTGCGTTCAAACCCGCATTCTCCATGATGTGTACAAATGGTGCCTTCAAAGCTCGTTTTACAATCTTTGCCCCATCGCTCTGATCTTTAATCTTCTCCGACAGCTCTACTAGGGTCACGCCACCACCAGTCACGATCCCTTCCGCTAACGCTGCTTTTGTCGCCGCCACCGCATCATCCACGCGGAACTTCTTCTCGTCAATCTCGGTTTCGCTTGCGCCCCCTACTTTGATTACCGCTACCTTACCGAGGAGTGCTGCTGCGCGTTTCTCTAACTCCTCCCGCGCGTAGTCAGATTTCTCCAATTTCGCCTGCGACTGTATCAAGCTGATCCGCTCTTCTACCGCTTTTTTATTCCCCGCACCTTTGATAATCGTAGTTTCGTCTTTCGTCGCAATCACCTTACCGCAGGTACCAAGCACTTCCATGCCTACTTCTTCCAGCTTCATGCCTTTATCTGCCGAAACCACCGTCGCATCCGTCAAGATTGCAATATCTTCCATGATTTCTTTACGGCGATCCCCAAAAGACGGCGCCTTCAGTACTAGCGTATTAAACACCCCCTTCAGCTTATTCAGCACTAATACCGATAATGCTTCGCCTTCCACCTCTTCCGCAATAATTACCAAATCCTTGCGGCCCGACTGCGCACATTGCTCTAATAGCGGAATCAGCTCCTGCGCACTAGAAATCTTCTTATCCGTTACTAATACTAACGGCTTCTCAAACACCGCTTCTTGGCGATTCACATCCGTCACAAAGAACGGCGAACTCCAACCCTTATCATAGGTAAACCCTTCGACGATCTCCTGTTCCATCTCTAGGCCTTGGCCTTGCTCTACGGTCACTACACCGTCCTTGCCAATCTTACTAATCACATCCGCAATCAGTTGGCCAATCTCTGCATCCCCCGCCGAAATCGAAGCCACTTCCGCCACCTTTTTGCTATCACCTTCGATTTTTTCGGCTGATTTTTCTATTTCCGCGATGACCTCTGCGCCAGCTTTCTCTATGCCCTTGCGCAACTCCATCGGATTCACCCCAGCAGCAATTAACTTGCTCGCCTCATTAAGAATGTTATAAGTAAGCACCGTAACCGTAGTCGTGCCATCTCCCGCCACCTTATTCAGCTTTTGAGCAGCTGTCTTGATTAGCTTCGCGCCAACCTGCTCGCCAAGATTCTCGTCCGTCGCGCCAAGATCTACTGCTTCAGCTACTGTCACACCATCATGTGTGATGGTAGGTGCACCATAAGACTTCTCAATTACTACATTTTGCCCCTTCGGACCAAATGTTACTTTGACAGCATCATATAATTGTTTTGCACCCGAGAGGATCTTTTCCCTAGCCTCAGCGGCATAGAAAATCTTCTTTGCCATTTCGTTCCTTTCTTCCCACCAATCAATTAATTATTTTCCTAATGTACAAACCTTTTGCGTAGAGTACCCTAATACAAGGCAAAGCCGAGTAGCGGACTGAGCCGTATTTGACATACGGCGAAGGAGCAACCGCAGGCTTTAACGAAGTAGTAGGGTGCTATTCGCAAAAGCTATCTATTGCAGCACAGCTAATACATCTTCTGCTTTTAAGATGATATATTCCTGCTCATCCAGCTCCACTTCCGTCGTAGAATACTGCTTATAAACGATCTTGTCGCCCTTCTTAACGTCCTTTACATCCGGCCCCACTGCCTCCACTACCGCATACGACGGCTTCTCTTTCGCATCACCTAGCAAAATCCCCGATTTCGTCATAGTCTGCGGCTCTTCTTTCTTTGCCACCACTCTATCGCCTAGAGGTTTTAGTTGCATAGTTTAACTCCTTTCGTATCTTCATCATAGCACACATTTTTAGCACTTGCAATAGTAGAGTGCCAAAATTATAACAAATTTTAAGCCCCACCCCTATTTTACTCATCAGGATAATGCCCTTAATCTATATAATTTCAACTTTATTACATAAACATAGAATTACTGTCACCGACCTTGTTCCACAAATATGGAATTACTGTCACCTATCCACCATTGACAAATCTCCATTCATATGCTACAATTATAATATGAGTATATCTCACGTTCTTTTCCATGCTTAGACCTTCCGAGAATACCAAAGCAAACATCCATTCCTTTGTATTCAGAAACTGCTTTGTAGCGCCAAAGGTACAAAGTACTACATATAATGCTTGTACCCTTCGCGCTGCAAAGCAGCCTAATCTCATGCGTTCTACGGGCTGGACTAGCCTGAGGCGCAAATTCTTTCAAAGGAGATTGTCTTATGTCTACATCTATCACCAACCCTTCTCGCGATTTCCTCCTGCAAGACTGCATCAGTGATTACATCTCTGGCGTCTATGTCCTCACCCAGCAGCAGCTCCGCGACCTCGGCCAGGAAAATCTCACCTACGTCCGCGCCCAATGGCGCAGCCAAGAGCAAGCTCTCACTCGAGAGATCAAGTTCCTCGCCGAAGCCATCAAGACTTTCAACGGCAAATCTCCCCAAGAAGTCCGCGAGATCGCCAGCCGCTATGAATGCCCTGATTTCCCCAATATTGATGACAGCGACACCCATCCCGAGCCCACCGACGAAGCCTCCATCCATCGCGGCCGTAATGCCACCACCCTCAATTTCTGCGGCTGGTGCCAGTACGCCTGGCGCATGAACTGCCGCTGTGACTACGCTATCGACCCCTGCTGCAAACTCACTAACGCCAATTATGATGCCGGTTCCTCCAATTTCTTCCTCACTCCCTGTTTCATTACAGAGATGGATCAGCTTGAGCTTAATCATCTCGTCAACATTCTGCGCCTACGCAAAAATTCCTTCCTCGCCCAGCGTAATCAGATCATCAGCATTATCAGAATCCTCACGCACGCCATCAACGCCAGCGAGAGTAAGCCTCTCTTCCCCTCCTGCCGCACCGGCTCTCACTTCACTGCTGGCGAGCCCATCCTCTATTATGTCGATCCCGCCTCCACCATCTTCCGTCCTGAAGTCCGCGGCAAGTTTATCGCCGGCTACATTCACAGCACCGCCAATGACATGTTCCCTCTCATCCGCTTTATTGCCGTCGCCCAACCTTACCCCCTCGTCTGCACCACTCCCACCGTCCACTCCAGCCCTCTTCTCCACGACGGCTACTCTACTAATATCTACTACGCCAACCCCTTCCTCCTCAAACCCAATGAACTGGCTTACCTCCGCACTCACCCTGACTACTTCCGTATCTGGCTTATCTCTGTTATCCACAACAGCACTAATCTCCTTCCTCCCGACGTCGCCGCCCCCTTCGCCGAAGCTATCCTCACCTATAAAACCGCCTAAGAGTTATCCTCGCCTATAAAACTGCCTAGACTTTCTTTCTAAAGCCACTCTCACCCACCAAATCGTCTAAGCCCCTGCCTCCCTACCTTAGTAGGGAGGCTTTTCTTTGTCTATTGGCTTTCAAATCCCAGCGAAACCATCCCAAAAATCGTTCCAGTACCCTAAGATCATGCAGTCCTAACCAACCCGCCAAGCACTTACCACTCCGCAAAGTCCAGAGCCTAGTGCCAAGTATTTACCTCTCCACCCTCATTTCCCTAAGCACTATTTACGCATCAAGCACCTCATATCTTACAAGATATATCTTCCCTCTCAAACCACTCCACCATCACCAAACAAAAACCCTTCACAAAGTCCTTGACATTCACCAAGCCCTCTATTACAATTAAAGTAATTATTTTATACAAAGGAGTACCATATGCTCATTACCGCTACCCTCTCTCAGGGTAATCAAATCACCGTTCCTAGCGCCATCCGTAAAGCTCTCGGCCTCACCCCTGGCGACGGCCTCGTTTTCGACACCGAACGCCGCACCTACGCCAAAGCCGAAACTCAAGAAGAAGCCGTCAAACGCATCTTCCGCGAACTTGACCAGCTCCAAGCTGAACGGCGTAAACATCGCACCCCTGAGCAAAAAGCCTTTGACGAAATGACTCGCGGCTGGACCGCCAATCAATATCGCGAATACATCGACAAATTGCCAGAAACTATCACCCATAGAAAGGAAAAATATGGCCTTTAAAACCTCCGAGTCCCTTGATACAAACATCATCATGCGCATCATCCTCCAAGATGCCCCCGAGCAATGCGAGAAAATCCTCAATCTCTTCATGCGCCAAGGCTATAGCTATCACATCTCCGATCTAGCCATCACCGAGACCGTCTACAATCTCCAGCGAGCTTACACTCGCCCAGAAATCGTCACTAAGCTCCAACATGTTTTCGAGCTGCCCAATGTCAAAGCCAACTTTGTCCTCTTCAACCAAGTCTTCCCCATGTATCTCGAGCACCCTCAGCTCTCATTTAATGATTGCTGCCTCTCTGTTTACGCCGCCCTCAACGAATCCGAGCCTCTCTGGACTTTTGACCAAGCCCTCGCCAAGCAATCCCCTACTGCCAAGCTCCTCGCCTAACCCTCCCCGGAAAACCTGCCGTATTTCGCCAAAATTCGAGCCTATTTGCACTTTTCTGTCGCAAGTCGAATATAATCCCATCTCACGTCCCTAAACGCTATACAGGCCAAAATTCAACCCAATCTCCCTACTTTTCCTCCCCACCCACCAAAATGCGTTATAATTGTAATAGTTCAATTGGAGAGTAAATATGAGCATCAAACGCACCGTGGAGCAACTCCCCGGCTATAATCAACTAGTTTTGCCTTGGCATTGGCTCCAAGCTTTCGCCGCCGGCACCAAATACCATTGGCCCGCTAAACATCTCAAAGTTATCGGCGTCACTGGCACCAACGGCAAAACCACCACCTGCTTCATGATCTGGAAGATGCTCAACCACACCGGCTACCGCACCGGCCTCCTCACTACAGTAGGCTGGGGGATTGACGATTCAACCACCATCAATCCTCAACCTACTAGTAATTCACACACCAGCTCCAGCCAGCCTTCTGATGAGTCTAGCGACGCAGCTATCTTTGATGAGATACGCGAAAGCAGTGAGCAGCACAAGGAGACGTACTCAGAGGTACGGCGACTGCGCAGCGCAGCTGCTGACAAAGTAGCTCACAAAGAGAGCGCGTCGTTTCTTCCGCTCCAAAAACAAGTCGAGCATATGACTACAGAAAAGGTCGGAATCCTCAACGAGCGCATCCAGCAAATCGCTGCACACGGCGCAGAATATCTCGTTCTAGAAGTCACCTCCCACGCCCTCTCCCAATTCCGTACCCTCGGCATCCCCATCGATATTGCTGTTTTCACTAACCTCACCCACGAGCATCTCGACTACCACAAAACTTTCGCCAATTACCGCAAAGCCAAACTCAAACTCTTCCAGAAATCCAAATACGGCGTCATCAATGCTGACGACAAAAACGCCGAATTCTTTACCAATAAATATTCATCCAGTGACGTATCTACCTACGGTATTTGGAGTGGAGATTACCGTGCTACCGGTATCAAGCTCAATCCTGCCGGCGTAGAATATTCATGTGGTGATATAAAAGTAACTACCCAAATCCCCGGCAAATTTAATGTTTATAATTCCCTCGCCGCCCTCGCCGTTGGCAAAAAACTCGGCCTCACCGACGCTCAAATCGCTCAAGGCATCGCCTCCCTCACCTCTGTCGAAGGCCGCATGCATCGCATCTCCGCCGGCCAAGATTTTGAAGTTATCGTCGACTACGCCCACACTCCCGACGCCCTAGAAAAAGTCTTTGAATCCGTCGGCAAATCTCATCGTATCATCTCCGTCCACGGCGGTGCCGGTCGCCGCGATGAATCCACCCGCGAAATCCGCGGAGAAATCCTCGGCCAGCACAGCGATATCGTCATTATTACTGAAGATGATTCGCGCGACGAAAACCCCGCCAAAATCGCCGACGATTTTATTGCTGGTGCCGAAAAATCCGGCAAAACCCTTAACCAAAACCTCTTCTACGACCCCGACCGCCGTCAAGCCATCACACACGCCCTCCAGCTCGCCCAGCCCGGTGACCTCGTCCTCCTCCTCGGCAAAGGCCATGAGAAGACCATCCTCCGTGCCGATGGTCCCCACGAGTTTGAAGATGTCAAAGTTGCCACCGAACTCCTCCAATCCCTCCCGTCCCGCTCCGCTACCTCATAGCCGTCTATCAAAGCCCGTCGCTACCAAATCATCATTCCACCCCATATTTTCTACACATTAAACTTCTCCGCCTCTTTACTCAAACCCCGCCACCTTATCAACCTCCTACCTCATCCGCCAAAGAATCCCGTCGCCCAATCGGAATTCTTTCTTATCATCACAATTTGGTAGATTTTCAAGTCTAGCCCCACCGCCTCAAGCATGTTACAATAGAACTGCACAGAGTAAATTGAGAGATATACAAAGACATTCACTAGTGTCCGCATATATCGTCGCTGAGAACAGCACCGTTTCCTTGAGCTGTTAAGCGATGATTATGCAATTTGCTACTCTCAATTGACACTCTGTGCACCGGAAGCGGTGCTGTTTTTATGTTGAGTATCAATGTAAAAGCAAGACATCTAGCCAAAGAGCATCGTTAGCCAGAGCAACTAGTCAGGAGCTATTCTTCATAGTATTTCCAAATCAGTTTAACTCTCGCTCTAGCCATTCTCGCTAACTTTGTAAGGAATACACATAGCTTGCATGTCCTGCTTTTTGATGCTCAAAATACTAATAGCACCTCCTACGGACCATAAATATATTTATTTCCAACAATAACACAGGAGGGTTTGCACATCATGATGCAAAAACACACCTTAACCAACCATAATCATAACAAACATCGACAACGATGCCGTGACGGCTCACCATCACTCTGTCTCAACTCTCACCACAGCCTTTGGCATACTGCCACCCCTAAAGCTATTCCCGCTTTTAGCCTCCTAACCCTCGCCGCTCTCAGTGTCCTCACTCTCAACCCTAATACCACCCGCTCCGCCTACGCCGACGAACCCACACCATACGCCAACGGCAGCACTATTTCCCTAACTCTTTCCGGTGACACTAATCTAACGGCAAATGCCGAAACCGGCAAAACCACTTCCGTATCTCGCAACTTTAGCATTACTAGCAGTGGTTTATCAGAGTATAGCGTTACCGTACAGACCGCCGACGGCGCCGACAGTAGTCTTACTGGCACCAGCAGCAAAACCAAAATCCCCAGTATCACCGCCAACAAAGCCTATAGTGCTATTAGTGATAACGAGTGGGGCTATGCCATCGGAGCCAGCGGAGCCGATGCTACCACCCTCACCTACAAACCAGTCCCCGCTAGCGGTAGCGTAATTGCCCCCGACATGCAAGGCACTGGCAACATCAATGGTAACTATTCCATCAACTTTGCCGCCAAATTCGGCACCAACACCACCGCCGACCATTACCGCGCCAACGTTCTCCTGTCCGCCGTCGCCGGAGCAGAAGAAATCAACAATTACGGAGTGGGCTTTGCTGGGTATACTTACATGCAAGACTTAAACTCCACCGCATGTAACACTATACCGATAGGCGCTGAAGGCCGCCTCATCGACAATCGCGACAAAAAAGTCTATTGGGTAGGTAAACTAAACGACGGTAAATGTTGGATGACACAGAATCTAGATTATGATGGTGGTGGCACTAAACTCACCACTACTAACAGTTGGTCAAACTCCACCACTAGCACCCAATATTACGATCCAGGAGACTACATACTAACCACCCCAACAATAGCAAATCAATGCTACCCCAGTAGTAAATGGCCAACAAGTCTCTCCCAATGCACGTCAAATGGCTGGAAATTAAAAGAAGAAACAAATAATTCAAATATTGGAGGCTTAGCGCAAATAGGAGTTAACTGGGTGCCTACATATGATTGGAATTTTGTTGTATCAAGCAGCTATCCCAGCTTAGATGGCAAGACCACTTGTACTAAAACGGCTGGCAGTATGCTTGGTAGCGTTTCCAGCTACTCCGAATGTGGTGTATATTACTATGCTTATCAATATGCATATGAACACTATTCTGTTGGTAACTACTATTCCTGGAATGCCGCCACACTCAACAGTGGTACATCCTTAACCAACGCAAGCGCCCCTAACAGTATATGCCCGTCTAACTGGAAACTACCATACTTCACGAGCAATACATCAGGCGACTTTTATAAACTAACACAAGCCTATGGAATAACAAACGGTTCAGGTACTAATATAGGGTTATACGTTACTAAATCGCCATTCTACTTCACAAATAGCGGTTTTATATCTACAAAAGCTTTACAAGATGCTGGAAAAGTCGGAGGATATTGGGGTGAATATTCTCAGACTGCCGATTATGCCGGCGATGTCCACTACGACATTACTGAAGCCATAGGCGCATACGGCGGCCAAACTAAACAATATGGATTTACCGTACGTTGTATCGTTAAATAAAATTAGTTAATTCATTAACATATAAAAACTGGACTTACACCCGTAAGCCCAGTTTTTTGTTCCCTACACACTTTCACCTATGCACCTCTCCAGCTCTGCCCCACCATCAGCCATCAGCGCCATTTTCCTCCTGTCCCACCTTCACTCGTCATCATTAAGTCCCTGCCAACCCCTCACCCCGTTGCCGCGGGAGCGCAGGAGACAGTCACTCTACCTACTTCATTTGCAGGCTATACTACTATGCAAGAAATCACTAAGACTAAATGTAATAATATAGCTAATGGCACGGAAGGCAGGCTAAAGGATACTCGCGACAATAAATGGTACTGGGTAGCTAAGTTAAATGATGGGCTGTGTTGGATGACTCAGAACCTAGATTATGATGGTGGTGGGACTAAAGTCACTAATCTTAGCGGCAACTTTACTTCTAGTGATACTACTGGTAAGTACTACGATCCAGGAGAATACTATTATACTGGCTCAGATAGCGATGGATGCGCTAATTCTAGTACCGGCCTAGCCAGTTGTACTAATAACAGCTGGATTACTAACCTAAACGTTCCTAGCAGCTGGTCAGCCACTTATAATGACAGTTTCGTTAGTGCTACTAGTTATCTAGGTACCGATAATCAAACCATCTGTAACAAAAAAGCCGGTAGTTATCTGGGTGATATAAACTCTCCTTATTCACAATGTCATATTTATTACTATTCTGCCATGCAGACCATTGCTCATTATGCTGCTGGAAACTATTATAACTGGTATGCAGCCACCAACGGTACTGGCACTAGTTCTATGACTAGTGGAAATGCTACTGGTAGTGTATGTCCTACTGGCTGGAGTTTACCTACTAGTAGGAATTCTAGCACGGAAATAGGGTCATTTGGAGGATTAACTACAGCTTACAGTATTGGCAACAATGCAGCCGGCAGCACAAAGTTACGATCAGCCCCACTTTATTTCGTCTATGGCGGGCGCGTCAGTAATAGCTCTCTAAACGATGCTGGCTCCGACGGTTATTACTGGTCATCTACGGCTGACTCGGCCTCCAGCGCGTACAACTTGTACTTCTATAGTAGTAACGTTATCCCGTCCAACAACCTCGATCGCTACGTCGGCCTCTCCGTCCGCTGTGTCGCTAGATAATTATACCTTTTCCTATACTTAAGTAGGAGGAGAGGATGCGCTAGATCTATACTATACAATTTTAGTAAGCAAGAAAGTTAAGATATCAGCAGAAACCTTTTTCTAAGAGACTAAAAGAGCGCCGAAACTCGACGCGTCCAGCCGTAGGAGATGAGAGAAGACTAAACTAGTTTAGTCTTCCGAGACGACGCCCGGCTGATAGCGATTGTCAAATCGCGTCGGCCTGACGACCCCGTGAAGACGGGCGCTGGAACGGGTCTCTTAGAAAAACGGTTGATGCTGATATCTTAACATTAATCTAAAACACCCCGCAATACTTATGTTTAGCCCCTTCTCCGCCGTCTCAGTTCCCCACTCCTCCTATCTTGACATCTCTAACCTCTATATTAGCTAATACTATCTCACTTCTAAGTTCTTCCTCGCACACCTCTTACTCCTTCCCTGTTATTTTCGCAATATTTGCCAAAATAGCCTAAAAATGTTCGGAGATACCCAATATACTATGTCACAAAAATATATTTTTAGCGAGCAATTTCCACGTTTTTCGGGGTACTTGTCATCGCGCAGCCGTATCGCTTGTCCTTCCCTCGTCCGCCTCTTGTCCACTACAACACCATAAACGAAATACACCCGCAACTCACTTCCCCGCTCACAATAAAATCTCGGTATTAACACTCATGTGAAATCCCTTGAGACCAAAGTTTACGCTAAAAAAAGAAAAACCGAACAAAAGCTCGGCACAAAAAATCGTCAACCAGGTTATTCATCACCTCAAGCAACGTACCTGTCGCTCACCTCCTGCATCTCATGAATCCACCATTCCACAAGATATAACTATTCTATTTTAGAATAGCACACACTGCCACCCGCGTCAAGACGCTTATGCCTACTTTTTGTCACTTTTTCTATATAACAGGGAACTATCACCCCAAAATCATGTTTTTCTTACAACAACACCACCCCACCATAAAACCAATCAGCGGTTCGCACCAGGGAACTACCTGATACCAACCGCCAATCAGCCTCCATTTTTTACTACCGCTAAATTACTGTCAACTCTTGTTTCAACCGTTCAATTAGCGCACTCTTCTCTTTAATCCCGTCCTGCGTCTCTCTTACCAAGTGTACCGGCGCCTTATCTACATAGTTAGGATTCATCATCCGCGCATTTAGAGCATCCAACTCTCTCCCCACCGCCAAAATCCTCGCCTCTAGCGCATCTCTATAAGCTTTCACCACCTCCGCCGAAACATCCAGATAAACTTCATGGTTCGCCAAAGCCAAACGCAACCCCCTCGGCTGTCCCTCACAGCTAATCACACTCGACACCCCCGCAAGCTTCGCTACCAAGAGCTGATTATCATCCACCAGGGAATCGTCACCATATAATAATGCCGGTTTTTGCCCCTTTAATATCTCCGCCAAGCCCTGCATCACCCGCCGCGTTTCTACTACCACCTCTATTAAACTCTCAAAATTCTTCGCCGATATCGGGTCAAACTCCAGCCTTGACGGCCACTTCTGCACAATCAGCATCCCTTCCGTCCAGCTTAAACTCTGCCAAATCGCCTCCGTCACAAATGGCGCAAACGGATGCAGCATCTTCAAGATCATCTCTAAACTCATTTTCAGTAGCGGCACGTTTTTATAAATCTTCTGACTCTCAATAAACCACGCCGCATATTTATCCCAAATCGTACTCGTCAGCGTCTCCACCGCCTCCGCAAACCGATATTCCTTAAAATCATCCTCAATCTCGTCTTTGCAACGTGTCAACTCTCGACAAATCCAATCCTCCCCCATGTTATCCGTCGAATAGGGAAGCTCCGCCCCCGCTTGCACCGCACCCTCATTCACAATTTCCGCACTCGCCTCTACTTGTGCAATCTCCGCCGCCACCACATCGTCACCATGCGCCTTATCTACCATATCTTGCACAAATCTAGACAAATTCCATAATTTATTACATAAATTACGACCAGCTATTACACTATTCTCTGAGAAAGCTTGGTTCATCCCCGCGCTCCTCCCCCTCAAGATTCCTAGCCTAAACGCATCCGATCCATATTTTGTCACTAGCTCCAACGGATTAATCACATTCCCCTTAGATTTAGACATCTTCTGCCCATGCTCATCCAGCACTAAACCGTGCAAATACACCTCTCGGAAGGGAACTTCACCCGTCACATATACCCCCATCATAATCATCCGCGCCACCCACGCAAACAGAATATCCGCCCCCGTCTCCATCACATTCAACGGATAATATGGATTATCCCTTCCTTTCTTCAATGTCTCATCCAATCGCTTAGAATGGGTAGAATTCAAGGAAGAAGGAGAAGCGGAACGAGCCGTATTTGACATACGGCGAGTGTCAACCGTAGGAGTCGAACCTAAAGAAAGCTCTCTTTCTTTAGTGAGACGACGCCCGGATGGCAGCGACTTGTCGCGTTGTAACGCATCTCCTGACAACGAAGTCTGCCCATTATCAGCGATTCTCTCACTAAACAGATCCGATTTCTCGGTCCAATCAGTGCACACAATAGGCCAATGGGACGAAGAAAACCACGTATCAAAGGTGTCATCATCCCGGATATACGTCACCCCACCCACTTCAATCTTCTTCAAATTTGTCCGCGTATCAAAAACCCACTCCGGCGCACTTGACGTCTCCGTCTGTCTAAACATTGGTATTGGAATTCCCCAGGGGATTTGCCGACTAATGTTCCAATCTTTCAAATTCTCCAAGTAATTAATCAATACCTTCTTCTTACTCGCCGGCGTAAATTTAATCTCATTCTTCTCAAGGTGTTTAATCGCCTCCGCTGCCAGCTTCTTCACATCTACAAACCACTGCGCCTTCAGCATCGGCTCTATCACCGTACCGCACTTATAACAATGCGCCACCGAATGCACAATCTCTTTCTCTCCCCTTAACAAACCAGCTTCTTCTAGATCTTTCAGCACTTTCTCCCGGCATTCCTCAGTCGTCAGCCCCACATAACGTTCGCCTGCCACCACTAGCATCCTGCCGTCTTCGCCAATCACCTGAACCCGCTCTAAATTATGCCGCTCCCCCACCTCAAAATCATCAAAATCATGCGCCGGCGTAATCTTTACCGCCCCCGTACCATAAGTCATATCTGCATGTTCATCCGCAATCACCGGAATCACTCGCCCTGTCAACGGCAGTTCTACTAGCCCCCCAATCACGTCCTGGTACCGCGCATCCTCTGGATTCACCGCCACTGCCATATCGCCAAACAAAGTCTCCGGACGAGTAGTAGAAACAATCATCTCCGTTAGATCGGTCTTTTTACCTTCTGGCACGCTGACAACTTTATAAGCTATATTCCATAGTTTACCTTTCTCGTCAACATGTTCCACCTCAATATCCGCGAACGCCGTCTGATGTTTTGGACAAAAGTTCACCAATTTCTCCCCCCGATACACCATACCATCATTCCACATCTTCTTAAACGTCTTGTAGACTCTATCTACTACATTCTCGTCCAAGGTAAAAGTCAAATCCGGCCACGCACAGCTCGCCCCCAGCGCCCGCACCTGCAACTCCATATTGCCGCGCTGCTCTTCTACAAAGTTCCATACCCTCGCATATAAATCATCTCTAGATAACTCAAACCGTGTATGCCCTTGCGCCTCTAGCGCCCGCTCATACACCACCCACGTCTCAAACCCCGCATGATCCGCCCCCGGAATATACCAAGTCGACTTCCCCCGTAGCCGATAATACCGCGCCAGAGAATCCTCAATCGCAATCGTCAATCCATGCCCAATATGCAGATTACCATTCGCATTTGGTGGCGGCATCACTAGGGAATAACAGTTATCCGTATCACTCTCGTCACTCTCATACACCGGCTCTTTCGGCTGGAAAGCCCCCGTCCTCTCCCACAAAGCATAAATATTCGGCTCAAACTCCCCCGGCTCGTAGCTCTTCGTAAAACTCATCAAAATAACTCCAAAAATTAACCCTTTTGCCCATTATACCACACATTCTCCCCGCAATTCTTCAGTATCTACACCTTTTTATATTCCAGCCTCTTCCGCATTTCTTCAAACTCTTCCGCCGTCGGCTTCATCTGCCGCTCTCCCGCCCAATTCTCATTCACCGGCAGCAGGTGTACATGCGCGTGGGGAACATCAGTCCCCACAATTTTAATCATAATCCTTTCACCTAGCACTTTCTCCATATGCTGTGCCAGTTTCTTCACCGTCGCCATCACCGCCGCATAATCTTCGTCACTCAGCTCATATACCTTGTCCACCTCCACCTTCGGGATCACCAACACATGTCCCGGCGCTTCCGGCTCAATGTCTAAAAATGCCAACGTCCGCTCATCCTCATAAATTTTGTAACTCGGCAGCTCGCCTTGTACAATTTTTGTAAAAACACTACTCATGCTCACTCCACATTTTGGTTAACTCTTTTACTCATTATAACATATTTACTCGCTCACCGCCAAATCCTATTTTGCCGTTTTGCATTCTCGCACATACTATTTTTCTTCCTTGCACACAACTTTTATTCATTTCTCGCAAGCCTCAAATTTCCGCATTTCACCAATCTCATCCCGAACACATATATAATATTTCCGTCACCGCGGGAGCGCAGGAGACCGCTAAGACTTGGGATCAGCTGGTATATATGCAAGACATGAACCCATCAGCATGTAGTAGTCAAACTACACCAGCCGCTAGTGCTACTACTGCACCTACTAAGACTCTTACGGATAGTAGAGATGGTAATAAGTATACGATTAGTAAACTAGCTGATGGTAACTGTTGGATGACGCAAAATTTAAGGATAGTAGATAGTTTACTCACTCCAGCAGATAGTAATGTACAAGCAGATTATTACCTACCACCATCTACGGCAATAGATAAAGATAAAGACGATCCTAAGTATTTTACCAGTAACGATCAATACTCTTCATTAGTACATTATGCTGGAGATAGTACCAATGGAACTTATTATAACTGGTATACTGCTACGGCAGGGACTGGGGATGCAAATATAACCACACGAGGACAAAATGCTCCAAGCAGTATTTGTCCTAAAGGTTGGCAACTGCCTACGAGTGGTAATACCAGCACTGCATTAAAGTCCTTTGGCGGATTAACCACTACTTATAGTGTAGGTAATAATGGTAGTAAATTAACTCAAGCTCCACTTAATTTCGTCTATGGCGGATATATCTTCAATAGCTCTCTAAACGTTGCCAACTCCTATGGTTATTGTTGGTCTTCTACCACTAACTCAGCTACCGACGCCTACGCCTTGCTCTTCAGTAGCAGTAATGTTTACCCATCCAACGATAACGGTCGCTACCGCGGCTTCTCCGTCCGCTGTGTCGCTAGATAATTATACCTTTTCCTATACTTAAGTAGGAGGAGAAGGGAATCACGCCAACACATCATTGCCCCGCTAAATCAGCAATTCATTTATCAACATTTCAGACTAGGCAAAAGTGCAATTGCATGAGATAATAAAAGTGGTTCGTGTTTACAGCAATGTAAACAAAAAATAATGCAGTAATTATAACTAGTGCCATCATGGCCCTCGTTTAAGTAATTACTGCGCGAGGACGAACCCCATGATGGCACTATTTTTAGCGATAATGGGTAACTCGCGCAAAAGATAAGTTAGCAGAGAGGCTAAGTTATGGCGCTATTTTTGTTACCATCAAATCCTAGAAGATCCGTGCCTTCTTGATAAAAGATTTTACTTAAAGGAGGGCTATGCACATAAAACCTAAACATCAAAACTTATTACTATATAATATTATGCCCATCAGTTGCATAAGTTTACTAATCATCTTAGGATTCTTAACCATCAACCCCAGCACCAGCACAAACAAAGCTCACGCAGAAGATAATTATATAGTATATAATACAAGTTATAATGTAGATAATAATTTAAACAGTAGTATCAGTACAAATAATAATGACAATAATATAACTACCTACGACCTCACCGAAGATGGTGTAGTCCTCGAGTGGGATAATCGCGATAGCGATTATCAAACTATTACGGGAAGTAATAGTGAAGTACTATATAGATATAATAGGTTTAGAGTAACTGCAGAAAACATTAAGAAGTATCAAATCCTCGCTAATATCGCTGACACAGCTAATGGTACTAATGGTAATAAACTCACTGGCTATACTAACTCAGAGTATAATATCCCCAATGGTTATAGCATTGATAGTATTAGTGATGCTAACGGTATAGTAGGTAAAGATCTAACTTCTTCTACTACTAGTCAATGGGGCTATGCTATTACCATTGGGGAAGTCACTACTACAGATAACTTATCTAACTTAACTTATAAAGCCGTACCCTCAGCTGCTAGTAGTGATATAGGACTAACTGACAATGTCACTGCCTTAAACAACCAAGCCTTCACTATCGCCTTTGCTGCTAATATAGCTGATGATAAACCCGCCGGTAGTTACCGGGCTAGTGTGGGAGTGAGTGTAGTAGTAGAGCCCAATACATTACCCAATTCATTTGCAGACTATACTACTATGCAAGAAATCACTAAGACTAAATGCGATAGCTCTGCTATCCCTATAGGTACTGAAGGTAGGCTAAAGGATACTCGTGATGATAAGTGGTATTGGGTAGCAAAGCTTAAAGATGGTTTATGTTGGATGACTCAGAACTTAGATTATAATGGCGGCGGAACGCAAGAAGGCGAAGATTTTGATTTCGTAGCCGGCGATCAAACCGGCAAATACTATGACCCAGGATCTCTATATTGTTCTAATAATACCACAGAACAATGTACATTAACGAGCAGCCGCAACAACGGCCACGATGCAATTGGCAACTACTATAATTGGTATGCAGCAACTAACGGAACCGGAAACAACACCCAAACAACTGGCAATGCCTCTGGCAGTATATGCCCATCAGGATGGAGCCTCCCAATAGGCAATACTACTGAAGAAGGTTCCTTCGGCTTATTACTAAGTAATTTAGATACGACTAATGGCACGGTTTTGCTAACAGAACCATATTACTTTACATATAGCGGTTATTTAGGTAACGGTGGACAAAAAATCAATGCCGGCACTAGCGGAAATTTTTGGTCTTCAACATACTCTAGCTATATGCGCGCATATAGTATGGATTTCAAAGATAATCGCATTCGCCCCTCCAATGCCAACGGCAGCCGCTATATCGGAACCTCTATTCGCTGTGTCGCCAGGTAATTATAGAAATTAGGCAAAAAAGGAAATAGATCTCTTTCCGCAATACTTTCTTTAAAAATCTCTAAAATTGTGCCAATTTGCATGTTTTACCTCTCATCCCGCTTATACCCAAAACTTGATCTCAAGATCAAGTTTTGGCACTACGCCACCCCTGTTCCGCCATCGAAAAACCTGATCTCCAGATCAAGTTTTTCGTTTTTCTACCCATCCCAAAAAGCATAAAAACAACCCCCAGTTGCATAAAATATTATCTAGACATTTTTAGAGCTAATGCGTCAAAAAATATTGTTAATTTACCAAATTAGCACTTATAACATTTGATTCTCTAGTACTTTCACTATAAATGAACGTCTCCCGGCTAAGTTAATAAGCATCGAACTAGACCTGCACTACACAATTTAGCGAAGCATAGACCACCTTCTTTGAGAGTAATGTATATTCCAGACGATACCGAGAAAGTTGCCTGATAAGGCAATCTTTCCCGGATATCCTGTGTATGACATTGCGAACAAAGATGGCGCTGAGAGAAATTCGTGTAGTGTAGGTCTAGCCCTATGGTATATGAGAGAGCTCCACCGGTGAACGTTAGTGAAAGTACTAGAGACTTATATATAAATACTTCCTAGATAAATATGGGTACCCATATGTTAACATACAAGCAGGGAACTATGCTTACCAAAAGACGCCCCACTCCCGCAGGGCATCTTCCAAATCTAAATTAGCTTATGGCTCTAGACCTCACCCCCGCCTTCACCGCCAGCGCCAGATCCATTAAATACATTTGCCAATACAAAGTTCACAATCGCAAACGCCAGCAGCGCAATCACTAAGCCTACTACACTGTAAAGAATCGTATTCCGCGCTTTCGTTACCTTACTGGCATCGCCTTGGGACGTAATAAAACTAATCCCAGCCACCACAATCATCACCACACAGATAATCCCCACCAAGCTCAGCACTACGTTAATCGCCGTTTGCACCACTTGCATCACTTTAGAACCTCCACCCGATTCTTCCGCGGGAATATTACACTCCGCCAAACTATTCACCGTAGCATTCTCACCCCGCAAAGAGTCCTTTGGGCACTTCACCACCGCCCCCACCGGCTCCTGCAAGAACATCACCCCCATCACCCCCGTCAATACCAACGCCCCCAACATCATTAAGCTCTTCTTCATTTGCTATCTCCTACGCCCCATTCCCCTTAAATACATTCGCAAGCACGAAGTTCACAATCGCAAATGCAAGTAATGCTACTACCAAACCTACTACACCATAGAGGATGGTATTGCGTGCTTTAGTAACTTTATTGGTATCACCTTGGGAGGTAATAAAGCTAATACCACCAATAATCATCATTACTACTGCAATAAAGCCTACCATACCAATGATTACATTGATGATGGTATTCACTGTCCCCATCAAATTATTATCATTAATCTGCCCTGCATAATCCTCACATGATGCTAGATCTGCCACAAAATCTCCCGTTGATGGACAGTACACCAATCCACCATCCGCATATGCTGCTGGAGACATCGCAGCCACTGCACTCATCCCACATACCGTGAGTAATGCCGCTACTACATTTAATAATAGCTTTTTCATATTTACAAACTCCCTTAACGTATTTGTTACTCTTACTTACTATCATACATCATTCTACACACGGTGTCTAGCAATTTTTATGACATTATTCAGAAATCGCCCCACTCACAAACATCACAATCGCATACGCCAGCATCGATATCACGAGCCCCACCAATCCATATATAATTATATTCTTGCCTTTCTGCACCTTCCCAGCATCGCCATTACTCGTCATAAAGGTAATCCCCCCAAATATCATCACCCCCACCGCCAAAATCCCCATCGCCGACAGCACTACTTTTATCACATTATTTATAATCGTATCTGCCTTTTCTGTCGTATTGCACCCCGCTGCCTCCTTCAAATGATCCGGCATATCGCTCGAACAAATATCACCCTCCGCCATCACCGGGCTACTCACCCCTAAGCTCGCCACTATAGCTATTGCTGCTAATAAGCTTACTAGTATCTTTCTCATCCTATGCTCCTCCCATCGCGCCAGTTACTAAGCTCGTAATCGCCGCCGCCAAAATTACTATAATCAACCCCACTATCGAAACTATCAATCCTTGCGTCGCCCTCTTCGCCTTACCAGCATCTCCAGCTGATGTCATATAATCAATTCCACTCTTAATGATAAAAATGACCGCAACTAAGCCCGCCATCGAATATGCCCAACCAAAGATATTCTGCACTCGTTCTTGCGTCACTTCACCTTGCTCCCAGCCGCCCGACCGGTTAATGTCTAAGATACTCATTAGCGTATTCACAATCACCGTCGCCCCCGCCCCAATAATCGTACCCGTAATCGCCGTCGTCAACGATTTCTTTGCCTTTGTCATCTTACCCGGATCACCTTGCGACATAATATATTGATATCCGCTCCAAATCACAAACCCCACTGCCAAATATCCAATCGCCAGCGTCAAATCAAACAATACATTTAGTACCACCCGCCAA
This sequence comes from uncultured Candidatus Saccharibacteria bacterium, assembly GCA_964443395.1. Classification (GTDB taxonomy): domain Bacteria; phylum Patescibacteriota; class Saccharimonadia; order Saccharimonadales; family Saccharimonadaceae; genus Nanosyncoccus. The sequence continues at coordinate 27,283 of CAYUCN010000004.1, forward strand.
ATCAAATCTCTTACTTCGTCCTCATTCGACACTTCCTTAATCTGACCACCTTCGCACCACCCATCATACCATGGCTTAAAACCTAAGAACCCTTCCGAACAAGTTCCACCCCCGCCACCTTCACCCACCGCCAACACCGGCTGCCCGATCAAGGCGCCACCAATTATTATCGCCCCCAAAACTCCCAAAATCTTCTCTTTCATACCCCCATCTTACCATTATTTCTTCAAATAATAAAGCATAAAAACTATAACACATTTTTCACTCTAATAAGCCAAAAATTCCGCATAAAAATAGCTAAATCTAGTTGCCAATTCTACATAGATGTGGTATAATGCTTATATATCCTCATTGTGAGGTAATTTGAGAGTTTTTGTTATGAAAAATTTTATTACGCGAATGACTACCATTAGCCTGCTCGTGTTTGGCCTCTTTTTTGGCCATAGCATTTTTCCAAACTCATCACTTACTACCCAGCCCGCCTATGCCATCGAAAACGAATCAGAGTCAGAGACCGCCCCAAGTACCAACCCCGCCGAAGGGGAAGAAGGTTGGGTTTTTGGCCCCACTCACCCCGAAACTACTCCTACCGAAGGTGAAGAAGGTGAAGCAAGCGCCGAGGGCGAAGCTGAAGGTTCCGACCCTAGCACCACTCCCAGCGGGGAAGAATCTACCACCCCCTCTTCCGATGATGATACTACTAACCTCTGCACTAGTGAATCTGGCGTCCTCTCTTATTTCGTCTGCCCCGCCGTCAACTTCATCTCTAAGGCTATCGACGGTATTTATGGCCTCATCAATGATTTTCTAGTCGTCCCCGCGCTCTCTAGCGAAGCAGATTCACCTATTTATCTCGTCTGGCAGTACATGCGCCAACTCACTAATATCGTTTTTGTCATTTTCCTCCTCATCATTATTTATTCGCAAATCACCGGCCTAGGTATTAACAATTACGGCGTTAAGCGCACTTTACCTCGCCTTATTATTGCCATTATCCTTGTTAACCTCAGCTATATTATCTGTATGCTTGCCGTCGACGTTAGCAATATCGTCGGTTATCAATTGCGTAATTTCTTCCAGTCTATTCAAGAGGGAATCATCGCCGCAGGCGTTGTTCCTGGCGATGTCCTAGAGCTCTCTGTTGCCTCTGTTGTCACCGCCATCCTCAGCGGTGGCACCATCGTTGGCATCACCCTCGGCGCAGTTGGCGGCGCTGGCATCTTTTGGATGCTTATCCCAGTTCTTATCGGTGGTGTTATTTCTGTTGCCGCTGGTCTTGTTACTATTGCTGCCCGCCAAGCCGTCGTCACCCTCCTCGTTATGATCGCTCCGCTTGCCTTTGTCGCCTATCTCTTGCCCAATACCGAAAAATGGTTTACTAAATGGAAAGATCTCCTCACTCGTATGCTCGTCTTTTACCCTATGTTTAGCTTCCTCTTCGGCGCTTCTCAACTTGCCGGCTGGGCTCTCATCGCCTCCGCTACTAATGGTTTTGGCATCTTACTCGGCCTCGCTGTCCAGATTTTCCCCATCTTCTTCTCCATCTCTCTCATGAAAATGTCCGGCACTTTCCTCAGCACTGTCAACAACGGTCTCCGCAATCTCGCCAACCCTATCCGTCGCACTGCTACCGGCTGGGCCACCGAACACGCCGAACGCAGTCGCCAAACTTACTGGCTTCACTCCAATTCCGCCGGCTCCCATCTCCGCCAATATCTTGATACTCGTCGCGAACTCCGCCTCAACGACACTCGCAACGCCATGATGGCTCGCCGTAACCGCGCTCTCACTAACGCCCTTCTTAAATCTTCCTCTATTACCGGCCGCGACGAACAAGGAAACACTACTTGGGAATCACGCCCCAATACTTCTACGCAAACCGCCAAAGCCGCCTCCTATTATAACACTCTCGCTAGCGCCGCCCGTCTCGCCCAGCAAAACACTCTCACTGCTTATGGCCGCCATTTCAAAGATCCTACATCGCAACATCTTGCCGCTCAGCACGGCGATGCCTTCCTTGAGTCTATGGCTCAGCAATACCTCGCCGTCAACGAAGCCGAAGCTGATCAAAAAGCCCTTCTTGACCAATACTTCATCGCTTCCAAAAACCGTTATCGTAATCCTTATATGTTCAATCGCCTCGTACATGGTGCTGCCGGCGGTCTCGGTCATGATGGCGAAGCATCCATCATGGGACAAGTCATTGCCAATAGCGCCATGATCGAGGATCGCCGCAAACGTGAAGCCACTATCATCTCTACCAAGTTTAGCGTAGACAAAGGCAAATTCCGTGCTATGACCTACGACATGGCTAGCATTAGCGATAATGGTTACGAAACCAACGAAGATGGCATTGAAATCGAAGACAGCGAATATCAGCTCAAAATTGACCCCAAGACCGGTCAAAAGTATCAACGCCGCAAATGGCCACAATATATTGGCGTTCACAAAACTACTGACGCAGAAATCACTAAAGAAGAGTACGACGCTCTCTCTGATGAAGCTCGCCGCGATTACAACAAAGTTCGTTATTACGAAATACTCGATGATAATCAAGACCCTATTCAGCGCGTTTACGAAACTGACGCCGGCTATATGAAGGTCCTCCTCCGTAACGACATCAACATCGGTGATCCTATTAATCGCCGCTACGGCACTACTACCGGCCTCGCTCACACCGATGATGAATCTACCGGCGCTCTCCGTCGTTATCACAGCACTATCTCTGCCGCCATTGTTGAGTCTCGTTATCGCGAGCACGCCGCCGGCTTCACCTCCATGCTTGCCGCTCAGCTCGATCGTGGCTTCATTACCGACAAAGGTCAGCTCAATATCGCCGAGATTCAGAGTTTCACCGCTTCCGGTAAAGCCGGTATGCTCCAGCGTAACGACGGCAAAATCCTTCGTGAATTAGGCGCTCACCTCGCCGCCATGAACGACGACACTGCTTTCGCCTACTATTTCCCAGATAAATCCATTGCTAACTATCGCGACGTCAATGGTATTCCTCTAGATGGTTGGCGCCTCATGACTCGGGACGACGGTACTAAATACTGGCAAGACATCAACCATAACGATCCAAACATTACCCTCGAGGACAAAAAGAACCTCCTCCGCTATAAGATCCTGCCCAAAGGCGCTGCTAAGGTCATTAACTCTCTCGACCGCAAAATGAGCCCTTCCGTCCTCGAAGATATGAAGAAGGATGGCCTCGAAGGTCTCAATCAACTCTTTGCTGATCTCAGCAAAGTCGCTATTGACCAAGCCACTGCCAAAGCTCTTTCTAACGAACCCTCCATCGATAACGAAATTAACATCTTCGATAGTGAAGATCCTAACACTATTCAGCGCAAAGTCCGCGATGTTAAAAGACAACTTGATGACATTCTCAAAAACCACACCCCACCCGATAATAATGATGGCAACGACAATAATGATACTCCACCTCACGACAACGGAGGAAATCCCCCTAATAACGGCGGCAATAGCAGCAATAATAGTGGTCGAAATAATAGCAGAGGCAGCAGTTCTACCAGCCATCGTCCTCGTGTTGACATCTATGACAGTTCCAATCCTAAGACCACTCCGCAATCAAACCCTTATAAGCGCGACGGTATCCGCCAGCTCGAACAGCGCAAAGCCCGCTATAACACCAATCAAGAGCAATATCGCGAACGCAACAGCTACGAAACTATCCGCAATATCATTGACGGCTACTTCGCCTACCCTAGCAGCTATGACCAAGTCGCCCAAGACATGCTCAACTACTTCTCCGAAACCGAAGTTCTCAAACCACATCTCCAAGAGCTCAAAGACCTTATTGACGAACACCGTTATGGCGACCGTGCCGGCTCCCTTGACTCCGCTATCTACGACTCCACTCATACCGACGAACTCGAAATGGGACGTATCGATGATCTTTATGAAGGCATCATCGATCTCATCGACTCTGCCAACACTTTCTAATTGTTTAAGAATTTCTTATTTTCTAACAAAAAGTCCTAGCCAACTCATTTAATAATGTTATAATATAAGTATGGCAACATACAAAGTTCCGCAGGACGTTGAGGCGGACGATAAGTTATTGGGACCATTTACCTTTCGCCAGTTTATCTACTTAATGGTGGTATTTGGTTTAGTTATGCTAGCGGTGGGTTTATTTCAGATCTATCCAATTCTAGCAGTCATTCCAGTGCCTTTCGCACTCTTCTTTGGCGTACTCGCTCTACCTATCAAAAAAGACCAGCCTATGGAGACTTACCTTGGCGCACTTTGGTCATTCTATACCAAGCCTAACAAACGCTATTGGATGCCAGGGCAGAGCGAGTCTACCATTTTAATCACCGCCCCCAAAAAAGTCGAGGCCCCTCGCGCCCGCAATCTTTCCTCGGACGAAGCCGGACACCGTCTCTCTTTCCTAGCCGATATCGTCGATAGCGAAGGTCAAGCCATCAAAAACGCCACCACCCCCATGAAAGATGAATTCTACGCTGAAGCTTACAATACTACCGACATGTTTGATCGTAACGACAATTTCAACCTTAGTAATATGATGGCCCAGCCACAAGATCAACGCCGTGCTGCCGTAGTCGACCAAATGCGCAACGCCATCGCTCAGTCTGATTACAATATTGAAGCTCGTCTTGCTAATCAAGGCCCAGCCCAACTCCCAGGGCAGAGAATCATCCAACCTCGCTCTGGCTATGGCGGTGCAGGCAATGATTTTACCGCTTCAGGCGCCCCCGGCACTATTTCTGGTTTTGAGTCACCTGCTGTCTTCCAACCCACCGTCCTTCCACCTACCAACACCGAACCTCATCTTGATAGTTTAGATGACCCCCTCGCCACTCAAGAACAAATGAACACTCTCGCCCAGAACAACGTTCGTCCGTTAGAGAATGTCCAAGAAGAAGCCGATCGCATCCGCCGCGAGAACGAAAGCGAAGTTTATGTATCATTGCATTAAAGGGAGTAAGTAATGGATCCACAAAACAATTTTAATCAAAACGGCATGCAGCCAAACATGCAGCCTGGGCCAATGCCTATGCCTCCGCAAGCCATGCCTCAGCCCGAGCAAGCTCAGCCTTTTCCGCCTATGGGCATGCAGCCAGGCACCAACCCTCAGCTGGCTCAGTCTCAGTTTAATCAACAACCCGTCTCTCAGCAACAAATGCTTGCTCAGCGCCAAACCGTTATGCAAACTACTGGTCCACAAATGGTTACCGCCCCTACTCTCGAAGGTCCACAGGCCATTAGTTCCCAAGACACCACCCCCAAAGTCATCGAGAATCCTATTTCCACTCAGTCTACCCTCATGATTTCCGAGCTCCGCGACGGCCTCGTTATTATGAAAGACGGCTCATTCCGCGCCGTCATCGCCTGCCAATCCATCAACTTTGATCTCATGTCCGAAACCGAGCGCGAAGGCGTCGAATATAGCTATCAAAACTTCCTCAACTCCCTTAATTTTACTATCCAAATCCTCGTCCGCTCTCAACGCGTCGATATTGGCCCTTACATAGAACGCCTTACCAAAATCCGTCGTAATAACGACAACATGCTTCTAGGCGTCCTCATGGATGATTACATCAACTTCATCGACGCACTCTCTCGCGAAGCTAACATCATGGACAAATCCTTCTTTATTGTCGTTCCATATTACACTTCCGCCGACGCCGAACGCCTTATGGACCAAACCAAAAACGCCTTCAAGGTCTTCAGTAAAAAGGCGCCCAGTGTTACCCGTATTAATCGCGACACCTATAATAAAGCCGTAGACGAGCTTAATAATCGTGTTGAAACTATTATTTCTGGTCTTTTCCATATCAACATCCAATCCGTCCGTCTCAACACCAGGGAACTAGCCGAGCTTTACTACAACTTTAATAATCCCGATACCGCCGTCCGCGAACCTCTCGTCGACTTCACTAAACTCGCTACTACTTACGTACGTAAAGGAGAAAAGCCCAATGAGCAAGAAAGATAAAAAAGCCAAATTAAGCGCCGCCGAGATCGCCATGCAATCTCAGGCCATGGAAGAAGCCGAGATCCAACAAGCCTTTGAACAAGGTATCACTACCTTACGTGACCTCATTTCCCCTAGCTCTATCGAGATCCACTCTGGCTATTTCCGCCTTGGCACTAAATATGGTCGCACTATCTACGTTTATGGCTACCCCCGCACACTTTACACTGGCTGGATTTCTCCCCTTATTAACATCGATGAAGTCCTCGATGTCTCTATGTATGTCTACCCCGTCGAGACTACCATCGTCATGAAAAACCTTCGCAAAAAGGTCACTCAACTTGAAGCTAGCTACAACGTTAACGCCGAACGCGGCAAAGTCCGTGACCCAGAAATCGAAGCCGCTATCAACGACGCCGAAGAACTCCGCGACAAACTCCAAGTCGGCGCCGAGAAGTTCTTCCGCTTTGGCCTTTATATCACTCTTTGGGCTGATTCTCTTGACGAACTCAACTTCGTCCAGCACAAAATCGAAACCATGCTTGGTCAACAAATGGTCTTCTCTAAAGTCGCCAGCTCTCAGCAAGAACAAGGCATGAACAGCACCATGCCTCAATGTACTGATCAACTCCAAATCCGTCGCAATATGAACACTGGCGCCATCTCTACCAGCTTCCCGTTCACTTCTGCTGATCTTACCCAAGAGAAGGGAATCTTATACGGCATTAATATGCATAATAACGGCCTTGTCATCTTTGATCGTTTCAGTCTTGAGAATGCCAATCTCGTTGTCTTTGCTAAATCCGGTGCCGGTAAATCCTTTGCTGTCAAGCTCGAAGCTCTCCGTTCCATGATGATTGGCTCAGAAATCCTCATCATCGACCCTGAGAACGAATATCAACGTCTCTGCGATGCCGTCGGCGGTAGCTATATTCGCTTATCGCTCAACTCTGACGTTCGCATCAACCCATTCGACCTGCCAAAAGTTGTCGATAGTGAAGACGCCAATGACGCTTTGCGCGCCAATCTCGTCACCCTACACGGCCTCTTTCGTCTCATGCTCGGTGGTAACCAAATCGGCCCCAACGGCCAAATCGTTCCCGCCCTCACTGCCAATGAAGAAGCTGATCTTGACCAAGCTCTTATTGACACTTACGCCCGCGCCGGTATCACTAGCGATCCTAACACCCACCAAAACATGCCCCCTACTATCATTAATCTCTATGATACTCTCTTACATATGGGTGGATCCGGTCCTCAACTCGCCCAGCGTTTGCGTAAATATACTACCGGCACTTTCGCTGGCATCTTCTCACAACAATCTAATATTGATATCAATAATCAAATGGTCGTCTTCAACATCCGTGATCTCGAAGACGAACTTCGCCCCGTCGCCATGTATATTATCCTTTCTCATATCTGGAATATTGTTCGCGCCGACCAACGCCGCCGCCTCCTCATCGTCGATGAGGCCTGGCAGCTCATGAAATACGACGATTCTGCCAACTTTCTCTTTAGCCTCGCCAAGCGCGCTCGCAAGTACTACCTTGGCCTTACTACTATTACCCAAGACGTGGAAGATTTCATGAGTAGTAAAATGGGTCGTGCTATCGTTGCCAACTCTTCCATGCAGCTCCTACTTAAACAATCCGCCTCTGCTGTCGACATTCTATCCGATGTCTTTAAACTTACTAATGAAGAGAAAAAACGTCTCGCCAACTTTCCAGTTGGTCACGGCCTCTTCTTTGCTGGCTCTAACCACGTCCATATTCAAGTTATCGCCTCCGAGACCGAAGAAGCTCTTATCACTACTAGACCAGGAGATAAACGCTAATCATGGCCGAACGCGAGCCTTGGGAACGGCAGAACAATCCCGAACCATGGGAAAGACCGGACAAACCGGCTCCTTGGCTACACAAACAAAAAGACACCGATCCATGGGATCATCCCGAAGACTCCACCGCTAGGTCTGCTCAACCTCAATCACAAGCCGTCAACGATTTACGCAACGCTGAGAATAGCGCCGTTTCCGGTCGCGAACCATCTTACTATACTGGCCATGGCAAGGATAGTCAAGAAAACACTAATCCAGGCTTCTTCCGTAATCGCAAAGGCTCCGCTAAAGGACAAAAGAGTCATCGTGGCCGTGGCGCTCTCATTACTATTATCATCATTATTGCCTGTGGCGGCACCTTCCTCGGTGTTTCCAACTCACTCCTTGCTCCCGCTCTCAGTGCCCTCATTACCGCCAACACCCAAACTAGCTTTACTAGCTACTCTCTCCGCACTAAGCACATTATGAAAGGAATGATGGACGGCACTGGTGCTGGCTCCGTCACCACCGGCTGGACCGGTAAAGTTAAATATTCCCGCATCCCCAATTACATGAAAACTCGCCTCGCCAAATATAACATCGAAGTTGAAGGTAGCGGCAGTAATACCATCCTTAAGTGGAACGGAGAAGATATCGACGCCAACCGTTTTATCACCATGTATAATGACAACGCCGAATTCCGCGAAGCCTACACTCGCGCCAAGCGTGGTCGTGTCGCCACTTTCTTCGACAATATCGCCAATAAGCTATACCAGAAGCTTGGTCTTCCTCGCAATATCTTTAGTAACTACAAGCAAACCAATGACCTTGACACTGACGTAGGAAATTACCAAAGCACCATGGAACCAAAATTCGAGGGTAGCACTACTAACCTTCATACCAACGCCTCTGGCGAATCTGAACCTAGACAAGTCTATGACGCTGATGGTCGCCCAGTCATCGACCCAAACACCGGTGAACCAGTTACGGTCAGAGATCCAGTTGACCTTTCGTCTAATGGCTCCTCTACCACCGGCTCCGCCGCTGATATTGATACCGCCAAAGCCAGCGCTCGCACCATGATCCAAAACATTGCTGGCAGTGTCGGCAAAGTTGGTAGCGGTATTTGCACCGCCCTTAAAATCTTTAGTATGATTACCACCGCCGCTGCCGCCCAAGAAATGTACAATTCTATCACTTATTTCATGACCCAGATGGAAAGCATTAGCAAGATGAAGGCCGGATACGGCGATGCTTCCGCTATCAACCCTTTGCTGAACTTTCTTACTACTAGCGAAGAAACCAATGTCGAAGATTACAACGGCTTCGCTATCAATCTTCCGTGGACTACCGCTAGCGATGATGTACCTGCTACTGGGGAAGATGACATCCCTCAAAAAACCGAGAAGGGCGCCCCCGTCGAAGCCAGCGGCCTCCAAAAAGTCCTTGCTGACGCCCCCACCACTAAAGAAAGCACTGCCAACTACTCCCTTGAGCGCACTATTAAAGCCGTTGGTGGTGCCGCCCTCTTCGGTGCCGGCACCGCTACTACTTGCGCCGGCATAGACTTATTTAATAGTGTTGTTTCTCTTGCCGTCACCCTCTCACCCGCTGGTATTGTCAAAATCGCCGGCAGCTTCCTCTCCGATTTCATCTTCAACCTCGTAATTTCCAACCTCGTCGCTGGCTTCCTTAATTTTCTCGTCCCCACCCTAGCTAAAGTCTTCTTTACCAACGTCTTTGATACCGCCACAGGTATTGTTGCCGGACAATTTCTCATGATGGGTGCTAACGCCGCCAACTCCCGCGAAGGTCGATCCGGCAGTGGCCAATCTCCTTCTGATGCCGATAGTGCCAAAGAGTTTAACAAAAGCACTCAAACCGTTCTCGCTATGGAAGCCGAGCAAGACCGCCTCACTCACAGCCCCTTCGACACTAGCAATCCTAACACCTTCTTCGGTAGTATCGCCTATAGCCTATTACCTACCATTACCTCCACCAATATCACTGGTCTCACCTCATTTATCAGATCCGCCAGTACCTCACTCGCCACTTTGTTTGGTCGCGTCTCCGCTGAAGGAGAAGGAACTACTTACCAAACCACTTTCGGCGACTGTCCTCTCCTCGACGAAATCGGTGCCGTTGGCGATCTCTATTGTAATCCTATTATCTCTGCTGACACTAGCACAGAAATGATTGAGCTCAGCCCCGACGACTCCTACTACAACGAAGTTCTCACTAATCCACGTTTTAGTGTCTCTGCCAAGGCTCCTGCCGGCGTCGAGAACCTTAAATGTGACGATGAAGGCAACTGCGAAGTCCAAGATAATTCTAACCTCGCCCGCTACATTACTTACTGCGATGGCCGTGATTCGCCTTTTGGCGTTGTCGACCAAAATATTGTCGGCAAAGAGGGTATTACCGATAGCAGCATCCTTAGTAGCGTACCCATCCTTGGCGACATTATTTCCGCTCTTGACGCCGCTAATATCAGCCAAGTTATCCCTTGGGCCAATGGTGAGCGCTGCGGTAATACCGCCCAAAACCGCGAATTCTGGGAAAGCCAGGGCAAATACTATCAACGTTACATCGAAGACCAACGCATTCTCGAGCAAATGGGCGCTTACGAGGGTTCCAAAAATCCCGTTACCGCCTACGAAGAAAAGGTTGAAGCCGAATACCTCAAAGAACATCCTGAAGCCAATACTTACGTCGGCTACCTCTCCCGCATCTCTGGCCTCACTCTAGAGAATGCCGAAACCGTCCTTGCCTATGTCACTTACTATAATTATATTGATAATTACGACCCCAGCCTCCGCATCGCCATGACTGGCGACACTACCGAATATAAAACTGGGGAAGAAGTTATTGCCGAATTCCACCAAAGTCATCCTCGCCTCAGCACCCCAGAATACGTCCACAACCCCATCGAAGATAAAGTTATCGCTAATAAATATGTCGTTTACTACAACATCCGTAACCGGAGCTATGCCGCCTAATGCGTAAAACATATAAAGCTAAACCCATCCTAGAAGCCATCCTTAGCTTCATCCTTAGTCTCATTATTTGCCTCCCCACCTCCGCCATATCCGACGGCATACTTGACGAATTTAATATTATCGGAGCATACTATTATAATCCAACCGGCGCAAACGTGAGTTGTATTTCTGGAACTAGCCAAAATTATTCCGGTGCAGAAATCCTCACTCAATCACAGTTAGACGCCATTAGTGCCAATCAACCCTTCTACGAAACAGCCGCCAACCAGTATGGCTTTCCATGGCAAATTATAGCCGCCATCCATTACAAAGAACATAGTTTAATTAGATCTAATCCATCAAATGGTCAAGGTGCTTACCAACTTTATTCTTACACTAACGGCGGCACTAACAGCAACGCTTTTCTCCCCGCAGGAGAAATCTCTGACGAAGAATTCCAACGGCAGACCAATATTATGGCTCAACTTATTCATGATAGTTATGGCAACAACCTAGACCTTAACAATCCAGAAGATGTCAAATTACTCTTCTTTAGATATAATGGTACCTCTCAACGATATGTTGATAAAGCTTTAAATATGGGATATACCCAGGAAGAAGCTTTACATGGTAATGGTTCCGTCTACGTAATGAACCGCTACGACCCAGCACGTGACCCGACCAACATAGCCTCCATGAATAACGCCTGGAGAGGTATGTATATAGGGGATGGGGTTTGGAGCGATAGCGCTACCACCACATCTTTCGGAGCCTTCGTCGTCTATGAGTCTTTAGGAGGAGCTGGATTCTGTAGCGACAGCTTAGTCTCCGGCGGCATGACATATGAACAAGCCTATGATTTCGTCAAAATTTACGTCGATGACCCATCCGAATGCTACAACTATTCAGACATGTGTGATATATATAGCGTCGAGCCAGGAGGGAACTGCTCCACTTTCTCATCCTATTTCCTCGGTAAATATACAACTCTTGGTAAAGTTGGACTACCAGACGGACGTAACGTTGTCAGCAGACTTGCCAGCAACTATAATCTTCCAACAGGTTCCGAACCAAGACCATACGCTATCTTCAGCACTAATAGCGGATCCACAACCTGCGGTAACCGACTATGCGGCCATACCGGCGTCATTCTAGGTGTCAACGAAGCAGACGGAGAGATTTATGTCGGACAAATGGGTTATAGCCATACAAGAGCTTGGGGACTAACAGTTATCCGCGAAAGTCTAGATAAGTACCGCAACGGTTCCTATATATACGCCTATACTGATCAAGTATTAAAACAATCAACGGATGAATAACCACTAAGGAAGATCCATATGATTCAAACACCTTATCCAAAAAATCGCCTCAAACCCATCATTATAATTTTTATCCTTTTTATTTTTATCATTATAATTATAAGCGCCCTAGGTATTGCTGGAGTTTTTCATCACAACCCATACGGCCCAGAACTCAAAATTGATAATTATAACCAATATATCAAAAACTCACCAATAGATACTCGCGACGCCACTTTCACTGCACTCTATAATACCGTTCAGCTTAACCTAGATAAAGATAAAATCCCAGCAAATGGCGCCAAGATTCGCGATCAATCTTTTGTTGACAATTTTCAAGAAAATGCCAATATCCACTACAACACTTTTATCGTAGACATCGAAAGCATCCAGCAGTCATATTATGCCCAAGTTAGCTGGTCAGATGACCCAGAAGCCAACCTAGGAGGATATCCTATTCTTTTCACATGTCCTACAAAAGAACAACTAATCTATCCAGAGTTTAATTGTACAAGCTTAATCGAACAAAATAAACTTACTCAATTATACAATAAATATCCAATCATCGACCAGCTTCCACAGGATATCTCATATTATCTCAATAATTACAGCACCTATGTGCATTACCGTATCACTTACGAAACATCCGAAGATGAGATTAGTATCAAACTTATTATCGACGATTACAGTGGCGGCAATTTAGAAAACGCAAAGAAAAAAATACGCGAACTAGATTCCAAAGCCGACCAATACCCGCTAGAGTATAACGATCTAAGTAATAATCCAGATTCCGAACCCGGACGCGCTCCAAACGACATCCCATGGTAATACTTAATGCTAGAAAATGGGGATGGCCAAAAAATCATCCTCATTTTTGTTTTAAACAAATTTTGCAGAACGCATTCATTATACCACTTTTATATTTCAACCGCCTTCTCGGCCTTCTACGCACGTTTCACGGCCATTTTAAACTCAAATACAAATCCCTACAAGTGAATGCTTAAGTATGGCTAGACTTATGCTATACAATTTTAGCGAGCATAGATCACCTTCTCCTGATACCACCTATATTCCAGACGATACCGAGAAAGTTGTCCATAAGGACAATCTTTCCCGGACATCCTGCGTATGAAATCGCAAGTTTACGAGAGAAGCGGAAGCTTGCTTCCATTTCCGAGTAAACGCCGCGATATCTGATTGTAGGTCAGATGGGCTATCAGGAGATGGCGTGAGATAAAATTCGTATAGCATAGATCTAGCCCTTATCTTTATCATGCACAAACATAGTTCACCCGAACACCCTCCCCGAACAACAGCCCTCCCGAACATAATTTCACCATTTCCCGAACACAAGACACTCTATCAAATCACCAGCCAAAACCCGAACTCGCCGAACATATTACACCATCATATTATTTTTTTACTAGCCTACTTCCATACATACTTTTCCACACCATGAGGAAAAGTCTCTGCATCACCTCCCGAACATATTTTTACAAAAATCACAAAAAATGCCAGCTCCCTCCGCCAGCATTTTTCCACACTCTGAGGAAAACCCTTAATATATTACACCATCAATTCCACCAAAAGCAATGTATATCGTATATGTGGAAAACTCATTTACTTTTCCACATACGGTGGAAATCTTCATTTTTCCTCCACTTTTCCACCATTTTATCCACAGGTAATTATCTCGTCTCCCCCGCAAATCAACTTTCCACTTCCCACACTCGTTAACACAATCTGTTCCTCTTGGAAATTCTTCACTAAACATCTTTGCCGCACATCGTCCAATTCCGAGAACACATCATCCAAAAGCACTACTGGTCGCTTACCCAGCACCTCTAAGATCAAATCCGCCTCAATAAACTTTAACGCCAATACTGAAGATCTCACTTCACCTCTACTCGCCGACCCATCCGCCTTTGCTCCATTAAACACAAACTCATAATTATCGTGATGCACTCCATAGCTCGTATGTCCCAGCAGGGAATCACGCTGGAATCTCTGTTCTAATTCCGCCAAAAAATCCGACTCGCTCGTTACCTCGCTCGTATAACGTAACTCTACCTCATCACTATTCTCCGCAATCGACCTATACACTCGTGTAAAATTCTCATTTACTTTTTCCACTAACTGCCGCCGCACTTCCATGAGCTCTATACCATATCTCACCAACAACATGTCCCAAGAAAATAAATCTTCTGGCCGCACCATCTCCGATTTCAATAGCTCATTCCTCTGTCGCAACGCCTTATTATATCTCGCTAGAGCCACACTATAAGTCTCCGATAACTGCCCAAACATCATATCAAAATATCCGCGCCTACTCGTTGGGCTCGCCCCCACTAAATGCAAATCTTCCGGCTCAAATAACACTATCGGATATTGCGATTTTTTTGGCAAACGCCTCGTTTTTTTATCTTCCGCTAAAAATTCTTTTTTCTGCCCATCGTATACTACTACTATTTTCCGACCATCTTCATATTCCAATTCCACTCGGTAAAATTCCGCCCCCCGCCGCATAATCTCTTTATCCACCGCCCGGAAACTTTTCCCCCGCATCGCCTCGTAAATCGCCTCTAATATCGAAGTTTTTCCACACCCATTTTCACCAATAATCGTCGTTGTCCGCTCGTTACATTGCAGCACAAAACCTTCATGACTCCGGAAATTTGCCAACTTTACACTTTTAATAATCATATCTTATATTAAGTAATAGTCACGAGATTTAGCTCTTAAGTGGCATCACTATATGAATATAATTATTAACTCCATCCGCCTTTATCACTACCGGACCCAAACTGTTCCCAAACCCTATCCTTACTTTATCACCCCCTAACGCATTCAGCGCATCTAATAAAAACCTTGAGTTCAGCGTTACTCTTCCATCCGTCTCTACCGCCGTCTCAATCTCCGAGCTATTCTCGCCTAATTCATTCGCTACTGACGCAATCGTAAATACTTGTTTTTCCACATTCGTCCCGCATACCACTGATCCGCCCACTTCTCTCGCAAACAGTGCCGCCAACTTCGTCACCCTAATCAATTCCGGCCTCTTCAACTCTACACTTATTTCTGTTTCCTTCGGAATCAACTGCCGGTAATCTGGAAAAGATCCATCTACTAATTTACTTGTCACCTCAATCCCACCCAGTCGGAACTTCACCTGCGTTCCATCAAACAAAATCTCAATTTCTTCTTGGCTATCATCTAGCGAGCGCATTACTTCCTGCAGGGAATTAGTCGGCACAATCGCCGTCACTTCCGCCTCTATCTTATCTACCATCTTTCGCTCCGCTAATCTATATCCATCCGTCGCCGCCACATACAGCCCTCCCTCATATGTATTAAAATACACCCCAGTTAACGCCGGCCGCGTCATATCATTACTCGCCGCCATCATTACCTGAGACAGCCCCGCCTTAAACTCTTCTGTACTCATCGTAAATTTTACGACCTTTTCTTCTTCTAGCTCCGGCAGCTCCGGGAAATCATCTGCCATTGCCCCATTTATCAACGATCTACAGCTCCCAGCTTTCACTTCAACTCTCGTATCCTCCGCCTTTATCTCCACCTCTACACCTTTAGGAAGGTTACTTACAGACTCCGCCATTAAGCGCGCTGGTACCGTTATTACTCCATTTTTACTACTGTTTACCTGTAAGACACTCATTACTGCCATATCTAAATTTGTGGTCGTTAGGCTTACTTTACCATCATCTACCCTTATTAGCACATTACTCAATATCGGTAATGTTACTCTACCTCCCGCTGCCACCCTACTCACCGAGTTTAATCCTTTCGCCAACTTTTCCTGTAAAACTTTAATTTCCATAACTCTTTTTACTCGCCTTTATTAAATAAATAATAATAGTAATAGTAGGGGCTGTGGAAACTGTGCAAAACCGTCATCTTACCCCTGTTACTTTTTGTGCAAAACTCATAGCAAAACTTTTCCACACAATCGTGGAAAACTTCCACTTTTCCCACAATTTTTGTGCAAAACTCACAATTCACTGTCATGTGCAAAACTTTCCCACATGTTTCCCACAAACTATCCCACAGACTTTCCCACAGTTTTTCCACAACCACTAAAACTTTCTCAGCGGTGCCCCACATATCTCGCCATAACACCTCCACAACTCCTTCCTTATCCATAAATCGCATCCTTAATTGCACTTAGCTGATCTCTCAGATTAAAGTTCAGCTTCAAATCGCCCTCAATTTTTTTAATCCCATGCATTACAGTTGTATGGTCTTTCACCCCTACCTCTAGCGCAATCTTTGGTGTACTCATATTTAAATCTTTTGAGAGAATATACATTGCCACCTGTCGTGCATTTTTAATATGCGCCACTCTGCTCTTGCTACACATTTCTTTAGGGGTCAATTGATAATATTTTGCTACTCGCTCTACCACCTGTTTTGGCGACACCGATTTTGCCCGTGTCGCGCTTACAGTGTTTACATATCCTTCGTTTATTACCTCTAGTGGCGTCATATTCTTAAAATCTGCCACCGCCAAAATATGCGTCAGTTCACCTTCTAATGCTCTAATGTTTGTCTTTACGTTTTCTGCGATATATTCAATTGCTTCATCTTCTATCTCTTCACCTCTAAACTCCGCCATTGACCTTAATATCGCACAACGATCCTCAAACTGCGGCATTTGCAGATCAAACTCTCCCGCCTGAGATAGGCGTGAAGCTAGCCTTTCGTCTACTGATTTAATCTGATCCGGTAAGCGATCCGAAGTTACGATAATCTGCTTATCATGCTGTGTTAGCTCGTTAAAAATATCAAAAAACTCCGCCTGCGATGCATCCTTGTTCATGATCATCTGAAAGTCATCAATAATCAGCACATCTAATTTCCGGAACTTTTGCCTAAACTCATCGCTTTTCTTACTCTGTAGCGACTTAATAAAATCTGAATAAAAGCTAGAAATCGGCGTATACAGTACTTTTAGCCTTGAGTCGCGCTTTAAGATTTCATTTCCAATCGCTTGTACTAGATGGGTTTTACCCAAACCTGGCCCGCCATAGAGAAAAAACGGATTATATCTCGTCCCTGGGTTATCAATCACATTTCGTGCCACGCTTACTGCTAGGTCGTTATTTGATCCAATCACGAAATTATCTAATGTGTACCGTGGATTTAGCCCTGTTTGTAAGGATCCGTTTACTGGCTGAGAAGACCGATAATTATTTGTCGCTACATGCCCAATGCTCTGTAAAGTTGCCGAATCTGGTCGATTTATCTTTGCTCTATTGCGCCCCTTATCATTCGTAATGATTATGTAGTTAATCGTCTTTACTTGTACGCCGTTATGCACGAAGGCCGCTTCGATAATCTTAGAATACTTTGCCTGTAGTTGTGTCCGCTTAAACACATTCGGCACTCCTATCATAATAATTCCATCATCTATCGAGTCTAACACTGTACCCGTAAACCAAGTAGAAAATTGTTCACTAGGAATCGCTTGTTCGACTTCTGCTAGCACTTTTTTCCACATGTCAAGCATGACCCCTTGTGACCTCCTTCTTTAGTACTTTCATTATAACAAACTTTCTCCGACTTTTCCACAGTTTTTCCCACTTTTTCTAGCATGTTATAATATGCAAAAACCTAACAGAGATAGATTTTTCCACAAGTCCTTCCAAACCCCTAGTTTAATATGTGGAAAACTCCTTGATAAAAGTGGAAAACTGGTGTATACTAGAACAAGTAATTGTTAAATATTAAAGCAGAAGAGTAATCATTGGAGTTTTTATGCCAAAAAGGACTTATCAGCCACACAAGCGCCAACGCAAAGTCGAGCATGGTTTCATGAAACGCAACAGTACTAAGAACGGTCGTCAAGTTCTAAAGCGTCGCCGTATCAAAGGACGCGCTCGCCTCACCGCTTAATCAAAAACCAAAAATACCTCGTCATAGAGGTATTTTTATGTTATAATATAACTATGATATCTCAGAAATACCGTTTCCATTCTCGTGGCGGCGTCAACTACGTCTACCAAAAAGGCAAAACTGTCCGTACGCCAGTTCTCGCCCTGATTTTTACACCCAATACTCGCGGGCGTCAGCGATTTGGGGTAGTGGTTTCTAAGAAAGTTCTCAAATCCGCCGTTGGCCGCAACCGTATCCGCCGCCGTGTCTACGAAGCCATCCGTCTCGAACTTCCATCCTACAAGCCTAAGATGGACTGCCTCTTCGTAGTCTATAGCAAAGCTATTAACGATATACCATTTACCGAACTCCGCGCCAAGGTTCACTACCTCCTCTCTTGTACCATACAAGGAAATTAACTATTTCATTCAAGCGGAGCTTACTCCACTCCTTCTACATAACCACACCCTCTAAACAAAGATAGTGTACTATGGTTACCTAATATATAAAAGTTGCCTCGCCAAACGAAGAACTAGTCAAAACTGCTTAAACGTGCTACACTAAAAGTGGATACAAGCTGAGAGAAGACAGTTCGCAAACTGTTTTCTAACCGAATGCAAACATGGCATCATGTAGGGCCAAGTTCGGTTAGGGCGATTTTCGTTCTCTTCGGCTTGTATCCACCCTTGTGGTGCCATTTTTGTATCTAAGATTAAATATCATATATAAAGATGGCAATAAGTTATAGATAAGCTAGTGCAAAAAATTATCTAAAGTATTCCAAAGTAATCTATTTGCACTAATTACACCATAATATAATGCATAACTTATGCCATCTTTTTTGATACTTTGTTTTAAGTATGAGAATCTAAGCACCACAGGGAATAAATATATTTACAACAAAAGGAGGGCTAAATGCACAACCAAAGAAAATATCAAGGTAAGCTAGGTAGAGGTATATCTAGCAGTAAAGTACATAGTATTCCGATCTTCTGTGCATTAGCCCTACTTTTGCTAGGAATCATATGTATTAATCCGGGATGTGTAAAGGATTTAGGCTTAGGACTAGACTTTAGTAATGATGGCAGTGTCAACCTCCCCTTTCCTGCAACAACTAGGCGCAACTTATTCTGGGAGCGTA
>CAYUCN010000005.1:0-42916 GCA_964443395.1 uncultured Candidatus Saccharibacteria bacterium
GTGTTGGATGACGCAGAACTTAGCACTCGACCTAAATGGACGAACGTTGACTACGACTGACTCTAACGTGAGTGCGGATTGGCCGTCTACAACAGGAGCGCCTGCATTGTGGAGTGATACTACGAGCACTATTATAAAATATTACGATGGATCTAGCACGACTAACTATGATGAAGAATATGGATACTATTACTCATTTTGTGCGGCAACAGCTGGAAGTTGCCCCGCTAATAATACCACGGCCCCTTCAAGCATTTGCCCTAAGAGCTGGCATCTACCACTGAGCGCAGATTTATCGGCTGGTATTTTTAAAGATGTTTCATATGATACAGAGGGTGCTATAACATTAACAAGCGCTCCGTATAACTTTGTTTATGGAGGTACTGTATATTCTGGGCAGATTAACGGTTTAGGGGCCTCCGCAACTTACTGGCCGGGCTATGGTGGAACAAGCGGAAGAGATAACGTATTTGGTTACGGTTTTTCTTCCACGGGTTCATTCCAGCCAGGAGGCGGTCAGAGCAGCTCCACTTCAGCCTATCTCGGGAAACCAGTGCGTTGTTTGACTAATTTATGAACTAATAATTTATGATGTCGAGACTACACTGAATCGGCAATAAAAAACAGTTTAGCTATATACTAACTTAGTGACAAATAACCTCAAAAAATAAAGCACAGGCCTGCTCTCGCAGCTGTTTTCTTAAAAAACATGCTTGCATAAAACGCATAAGTTTAGTAAAATTAAATTGGAATATTTAGATGTTACTGCCTATCGGTTTTAATAATAATTGTAATATTATTATCTCCGATAACAGTAACATTTTGTTTCGTAGCAGAATCTTTCTTGCGTTGAAATGCTTCTGCTACTAACGCTATTAAAGCTTTGATTTTATTGATCATAGTTTAACCCTTCTATCCCTAACATAAAACTCCACACCCTACTAAACTGTAAAATAACAAGCCAAACCCGTGCTCTATCTCGCATTGTAACACAAATAAAACAAAACTAACAAGCACAAGTTTGTTAAAAATCGCAATTTTCTTTTTATCAACTGCCTCATTGTTGCTCTACATTAAATGTCTAATAATCATCTTAAAATACTCGTTTCCAACTTCTCCCGCCGCGGGAGCGCAGGAGACAGTGGCTACTTGGGATGAACTGGTTTACATGCAGGACATGAACAGTCCGGCTTGCTGGAGTGCAAATATCGGTGATAGCAAAAAGCTTATTGATGTTCGTGATAATAAACCTTATTGGATTACTAAGCTTGGCGATAGTCAATGTTGGATGACGCAAAACTTAGATTATGATTTAGACACTACTAAAGAGCTCTCACCATTCACCAGTGATGTTACAGAATATTGGACGCCTACTGGTTCTACGCAAAAGGGAGGCATCAATTTTGCTTCTGATGCTAAAGTAGTTCCATCGTATGATCCGGGGGATAGATATTGCGCCAATAATACTACCTCTAGATGCGACCTTACTGCTAGTGTTAATGACGGGCATGATGCTGCTGGCAACTATTACTCTTGGCTAGCTGCCACAGCTAATACGGGAAGTGGGATATCATCTGGTAGTGCTGAAGGTAGTATCTGCCCGAAGGGGTGGAGATTGCCCGCTAACGGTGCATATGGGACATTAATAGGCAGCGCTACTCCCGCTCAAATTACTGCCTCTCCGTACTATTTCGTCTATGGCGGGGACGTCAATAATAGCTCTCTAAGCAATGCTGGCTCCGGCGGTTATTACTGGTCGTCTACGGCTGACTCGGCCACCAACGCGTACCTCTTGTACTTCAATAGTAGTAACGTTCTCCCGTCCGCCAGCAACGGTCGCTACTTCGGCTTCTCCGTCCGCTGTGTCGCTAGATAATTATACCTTTTCCTATACTTAAGTAGGAGGAGAGGACATTAGGCTTCGCAAAGAGAAGAATACTGAGCCTCACAATAATCATCTGCATATATAAGTCTCCAGTACTTTCACTATAAGTGAGCGTCTCCCGGCTAGGTCGAAATGCCGAGGATAGCGAATAGAAAGAAAATTTTACTTTCTTTCTTAAGCGACACAGGCAGAGAGCAGCGTAGCTGCGACATCCGATTTATGTGCATAATGTAAAGGATAAACATAAGCTAGAAACATAATGATGAGAGCTCCACCGGTGAACGTTAGTAAAGATGCTAGAGACTTAACCGCTAATGAGTGTACTAGCTAGCCCTAAACAAAAATGATTTACGCCACTCTGTTTATTCATGGACCTAAAACATTATCATATTCCACAAAATTGTGGTATAATATGCACAAATGCAAAAGATTTTAATTATCGAAGATGAAGCTGTCATGCGCCGCGGCCTGGCGGACCTGCTTAACAGCTCTGGCTACGAAGCAGTCTCATATGAACCGTATCATGATGAACATGCCGAGCCAAATCTCACCGCCATCGTCGACAAAATCACCGAGCTGAAACCTAACTTAATCTTGCTAGATATAAACCTCGGCCACCTCAACGGGGAATTATTACTTAAAGCTCTGCGAACTAAGTGTACCGCTCCAGTTATTATGGTAACTAGCAGCAATAATGAGATGGACGAGGTTCTCTCCATGAGCTATGGTGCCGATGATTATATTACTAAACCCTATAATCCCCAGATTCTGCTTTTACGCATTGCCGCCGTATTGAAACGCTTAGAAGGTAGCAGTGGCCCCCTGCGATTTCGCAATCTCAAAATTGATCTCGCTCGTGGCGTCGTCGAAAGCGAACAAAAACGTATCCTCCTGACTAAGAATGAGATGATTATTCTCGGACACCTTCTTAACCATCAAGGTGAAATCGTCACGCGCGATGCCCTCATGACTGATCTTTGGAATAATCATGAATATATTAATGATAATGCACTGACTGTCAATATTAGTCGTGTCCGCGCCAAACTTAAACTTCTCGGCGCCGAAGATGCTATCGAAACTCGCAAAGGCCTAGGCTACGTCTTATCATGAGAACCCGTTCGCAATTTAGCAAAAACTTATCGCTTTGGGCCTATTTCTGCGACCAAAAATATCGTTGGTTTTTGACTACGAGCGGCTGGGCACTGCTAACTTTATTTTGCTTTGCGTTAAAAATTAATTTACCCGTGATTATTTTGATTAGTATTTTTTGGTGGGGTGTTGCACTCACAGGCTTTATTATTGAATATCTACGCCGCAAAGCTTTTTACCACACTTTAGCCGAAAATCTCCAAAATCTCGACCGTGCCTATTTAGTAACCGAGATGATTAACGAACCGCATTTTTATGACGGAGCTTTTTTATATGACGTTCTATATCAAGTCGATAAATCCATGGCTGAAAATGTTAAAAAATACCAAGATCAGTCTCGCGAATTTAAAGAATTTTGCGAAATGTGGATCCATGAAGTAAAGACACCCCTAGCTACATTATCGGTAATTTCTCAAGATCCTAAAGTCGGCGAGCAAGTCCGCCGCCTTAATGACCAAGTTGAACAAGTTCTCTACTTAGCGCGCGCCGAGAACGCTGAACATGATTATCTGCTCGGCGCAGTTAACCTTAACGAGATGGTCGGTAATGTCGCTAATCGCAATCGCGAAATCTTATTGAATAAGAAGATTGATTTTATCGCCAATCCTCAGGAACTTAATCATGCCGTGCATACGGATGCTAAATGGTGTGAATTTATTATTAATCAAATTATTAATAACAGCATTAAATACGGCAGCACTGTAATTCACGTTACTGCCGAGGATAATGGCAAAGAAATTATTTTAACTATCAAAGATAACGGCATCGGTATTAACGAGAAAGATTTACCGCGTATTTACGAAAAATCTTTTACCGGCAGCAATGGCCGCACTGGCAATAAATCTACTGGCATGGGGCTATATATTGTCAAAACTCTTTGCGATAAACTTGGCCATCGCATCGTAACGACGTCGCAGCCCGAGAAATTCACCAAGACCTCAATTAGTTTTGCTAAGCACGAATACTACACCGCCGTGCAATAAACTTACAAAAAAGTAAGAATAATGTAAGTTAATACTTACGACAAATTTTCCCACAAAAGCTATAATCAAACCAAGGAGAAAATATGAAAACGATTTTAGAATTAGAAAAAGTCGAGAAATATTATGGCAATAAATCGTCACTCACTAAAGCCATTGATAATATTTCCTTTACCATAGAAGAGGGCGAATTCGTTGCCATTATGGGATCGAGCGGCTCCGGCAAAACTACTTTACTCAACATTATTTCCACCATCGACAAAGTTACTTCCGGTCATATTTATGTGAATGGCGAAGACATTACTAGCTTGCGTGGCGAAGAACTTAACCGTTTCCGCCGTGAAGAGCTTGGTTTTATCTTTCAGGATTTTAATTTGCTTGATTCGCTCACGGCTTACGAGAATATTGCTCTAGCTTTATCTATCCAAAATGTCGACGCCCACGAAATCGACGAGCGTATTAAGACTGTCGCTAAAGAACTCAACATTCAAAACGTCTTAGAAAAGTTCCCTTATCAAATGAGCGGCGGCCAAAAACAGCGTGTTGCCTCGGCTCGTGCGATTATTACTAACCCACGTCTCGTGCTTGCTGATGAGCCTACCGGAGCGCTCGATTCTAAATCTTCACGCATGCTTCTTGAGCAGTTCGATATGCTCAACGAAAAATTCAATGCCACCATTCTCATGGTTACGCACGACGCTTTTGCGGCGTCTTATGCTACGCGCGTAATTTTTATTAAAGATGGTAAGATTTTTAACGAGATCCGCAAGGGCAAAGACACACGCAAAAAATTCTTCGACGAAATTATTAATGTCATTACCTTGTTAGGCGGAGATTTAAGCGATGCATTGTAGTCAAAAATTAATTTATAAAAAAAGTTCTTACCTCCAAAACCTTCCAAAAACATTATTAAAAAATAAACAAAAATTTATTCAAACAAGAAAAGCGCCAAAAAGCCTCCAGAACTCACAAAATTTAATTTACAAAAAATATTTTTTCAGCCAAGCTATCAATTTTGTATACACAAACTTATTTTTGGTGCTAAATAAAAATTATTTAATTATTTCTGCGGGAGAAGTTTATCATGTTTGCTAAATTGGCTCTCAAAAACATTAAACGCAGTATCAAAGACTACGCTATTTACTTTTTTACCTTAGTGCTAGGCGTATCTATCTTTTATGTTTTTAACTCGCTGGGTTCGCAATCAGTTATGCTCGACGTTACCGATCGCGTGCGCGCTATGCTGAGCTTGATTAACGTTGTCATGGGTGTTGTTAGTGTATTCATTTCCATTATTTTAGGCGCGCTCATTATTTATGCTTCACGTTTTCTTATTAAACGTCGCGGTAAAGAATTTGGAATTTACATGACGCTCGGCATGAGTAAACGCAAAATTTCTTTGATTCTTTTGATTGAGACTTTCTTTATTGGCTTATTCTCACTCGGTGTAGGCTTGCTACTCGGCATTGCTTTATCGCAAGTTACTAGCGTCTTTGTAGCGAACATGTTTGATGCTAATCTTACGCATTTCCGTTTTGTATTCTCTGCCTCCGCCTTTATTAAAACTCTAGTCTATTTTGGTATTATTTACGTCTTTGTGATGATTTTTAATACCATTATTATTAGTCGACAAAAGTTAATTAATTTGCTTTCTTCTAGCCGCCGCAACGAAAAAATCAAAATGAAAAATCCTTGGCTTTGTACTATTGTCTTTATTATCGCGGCCATAATTCTCGGCATCGCTTATTATCTTGTAACCGACGGCTTAGGTACGCTAATGGAAGATGCCAATGGTGCCGAAGTTCTACTGATTCCGATTATCATGGGTGTGGTCGCAACCTTCTTACTTTTTTGGTCGCTCTCCGGATTATTATTACGTATCTTTATGAGCTTCAAAAAAGTTTATTATAATAAATTAAATAGTTTTATCTTGCGCCAATTTAGTAGCAAAATTAATACTACTGTCGCGTCTATGAGTATTATTTGTTTGATGCTATTTGTGACGATTTGCGTACTAGGCTCGGCCATGTCGATTAATGCTACGCTCCATGCCTCGCTCGAGCGCGCTTTGCCGGTCGATGCACAAGTAGAAGCTCATGGCGACAAAGCTATTAGTATTGAAGCCGCCTACAAAAAAGATAATACGAATATTCACGACATTCTTAAGGATATTGTTAGCTACTATATTTATAATCTAGAAACATTCTCGCTTGATGATAGCTTAGGCGAAATTACCGCCACGCTCGACCAGACCGGTGCCGTCCAAAGTAGTCAAACTATCGAACGCTTTATTAAGGTGAGCGATTATAATCGCGTTGCTCCGCTCTTCCAACTCCCCACCCTAGACCTAAAAGATGATGAGTATGCTATTGTGGGTAATTATCGACAGATTATCGAACTGCGCAACCAAGCTCTAGCAAAGCATACGCCTATTCACATTAATAACCGCACATTCTATCCAAAAATGGACAAATGTATTGACGGTACACTCGAGCTAGAGTCCGGTTCTGTCAATGGCGGCATCATTATTGTTCCAGATAGTGTTAAGCTCGACGATAATGCTACATCGTATCGCGAAGTGCTTCTTGGCAATTACGTTGATGGTAACAGAGCGGAAGAATTAGAAAATCGACTCATGACTATGAGTAACCGTTTCTTTAATGGTGATGACGACGAGCCCGAAGGTGCTATTTATCCCAGCGACGATGATGATGCTAGCGATAATCAGATTTATTATTACAATGTTACTACTCGCCAATCTGTAATCGATAACAGTGTCGGCACTTCAGCCTTAGTAACTTTTGTCGGCCTGTATCTCGGTTTAGTCTTCTTGATCTCTAGTGCTGCTGTCCTTGCATTAAAAGAACTTTCCGAAAGCAGCGACAACCGCGACAAATACACTGTCCTCCGCAAAATCGGCACGAGCGAACATCTGCTCCACAGCGCGCTCTTCTGGCAAATCTTTATCTTCTTTATCTTCCCACTACTTATCGCTATTCTACACTCCGTCTTCGGCCTGATGTTCTGCAACTTTATCCTCGAATCACTGGGCGGCATTAATATTGCTAGCTCCCTGCCTTGGGTATCGGGCTTGCTCCTCGCGATTTACGGCGGATATTTCCTAATAACGTATTTCTGCAGCCGCAACATTATCCGTGAACATCGGCAATGAGGCCTCTAGCACTTTCATTATAAGTGAGCATTTCCCGGCTGGAGCGGGTCCGAACTGCATAGGAATCGAGAGAAGAACCAAATTTATTTGCGTTCTTCCGAGATGACGCCCGCAGAGAGCGAAGCGATATCTTTAGATGAGGAGAGCTCCACCGGCGAACGTTAAAGAAAGAGCTAGAGACCTATGCGGAACTCGCAGTTAATTAAAAAACTGAGTCAAAAATGCTCCGGACGAAAACTCTGGAGCATTTTAGTTTTTAGTGCTATAATCATTAGTATGGAACTAACGCTTATAGGTCTCATGCTGGTAGTAATCGCATTATTAGTAGCCGTCTTAATGCGCCGCCCTGCTAGCGCACCTATAGACACGAGGAAGCTTGAAGAACGTTTGATTCGCGTCGAAGCTGAGCTAGACAAGCTCGCTCCCAAAATCGAAAATGAGTTCCGCGCTAACCGCAAAGAAATTTCCGATAATTTGCAAATGATTCAGCGCACGCTAGATTTGCGTGTCAAAAGTTTGCAAGAAGATAATGCTAAAAAACTTGAAGAAATGCGCCTGACCGTAGATGAAAAGTTACAAAAATCCGTCGAGCAAAGATTTAACCAAAGCTTCCGCCAGATTTCCGGCCAGCTGACGCAAGTTTACCAGGGTCTCGGCGAAATGAAAACTCTCGCCAACGGCGTGGGCGATCTAAAGAAAGTCATGGAAGGTGTCAAAACTCGCGGGATTTATGGCGAAGTTCAGCTCAGCAATATTATCGCCGATTGCATGGCTAAAGAACAGTATCAAGAAAATGTTATTACTAAAAAAGGTAGCAATGATCGTGTTGAATTTGCTATTAAGATGCCCGGAAAAGACGATACTACCGTCTATCTACCGATTGATTCTAAATTTCCTGTCGAGAACTACGCTCGTCTCATCGCCGCTTATGATTCTGGTAAGAAATCCGAGATCGAAACTTATCGCAAAGCATTAAAAGAAGACGTCAAGACGCAAGCAAAGAAAATTTCTACTAAATATCTCGACCCGCCCCAGACTACGGATTTTGGGGTAATGTTTGTACCTACAGAAAGTCTCTATGCTGAGATTTTGCGTGTGCCTGGCCTGAGCGAAGAAATCCGCCGTGCTCATAATGTCACGATTTGTTCACCATCTACGCTTCCAGTAATCCTGTCTGGTCTTACCATGGGCTTCCGTAGCGTTGCTATCGAGAAAAGGTCTTCTGAAGTATGGCAGACCCTCGGCGCCGTCAAGACTCAATTTGGTAAATTTGGCGATCTCCTTGCTGCTACTAAAAAGAAACTCGAAGAGACCGCCAATAAAATCGGCAATGCCGAAGTTACTTCTCGTCAAATCGAACGCAAGCTAAAAGCAGTTGAAACTTTACCAGAAAATGATAGTATAAAAATGATTGGAGAAATCGAGGTTTAGCATATGCACGTAATCAAAGATTATAAAGACGAATGGCGCGTCCAAGAATATTTACTACTCACGTTTTTTATTAGCTGGATTAGCTGGGGTATCTTAATCTTACTGACCGCCCTGCAAGTAGTTAAATTTATGAGCGTGATTGGGGTCGTACTGTTTACGATTGGCGGTTTCGGCCCTACACTCTCGGCAATTATTTGTATTGAAGGTAAACTTACTCTCAAACGTTTAGGTGAATTTATTTTTGGCCACAAAAAACATACTTTTTGGTATTTACTGGCCTTCGCCGTTTGCGAAGTCGCCATTATTTGGCTCTCGTCTTTAGGGGCTAACCCAGATATGCCGTATTATGTATTACCCATAGTCTTCATTATCACGACACTTTTTGGCGGAGGCAATGAAGAGCTAGGCTGGCGTGGCATCCTGCAGCCGTTAATCGAGCGGCTAGCCGCCAAACTCACTAAGAACTCTTACGCCTCATTTGTTCTCTCTACCTTACTCGTCGGCACCATTTGGACAATTTGGCACGTACCGCTTTGGTTTGTTGTCGGTAGCGCGCAACAAAATATTCCCTTTGTCTGGTTCGCACTTTCTTGTTTAGCTTTGAGCTTTTGGCTGGCTTGTATTTATCGCAAAACTCATTCTATCTTTTACTGTATGATCTTGCATGGTCTAACCAATTTATTAATGAGCGCATTCGTCATTGATGTGAATGCTATCCTTGTGCTTGGTTTTATGGTTCTTACGGTCGCCGCCGCATTCCTTGGCGGCCGCGACAAGTCTATTGCTAAATTAAGGATTAAATCATCATGAGTATAGCTGACAATATTGCTACTTGGTTTCTCATCTTTATCGTTTATTCCATCATTGGCTGGTGTATGGAAGAACTAGTCAGTATTGTTATGTATTCCAAAATTACTAACCGTGGTTTTCTCCTTGGTCCCGTCTGTCCCATTTATGGCTGGGGCGCACTTTTATTGACTTTTTTATTGCGTAATGTAACTAACATACCCATTATCTTTTTTATCTCCATCGTCGCCAGCGCGATACTCGAATATCTTACGAGTTACATTATGGAAAAGCTTTTCCGTGTACGTTGGTGGGACTATAGCGAGAAACCGCTCAACCTCCATGGCCGCATCTGCGCCGAGAATCTTTTAGTTTTTGGCATTATGGGCGTTTTAGTGATTCGCGGTGTTAATCCATTATTGCTCAGCGCTATTAGTAGCATTTCTCCAGCCTTGCGTATTGGTATTGCCGTGACGTTCTTAATTATCATGCTTTTAGACGTCGCTGTGGCGCTCTGGCTCATTATTGTCTGTCGCGTTACCGTCGGTACTACCGAAGTTGACGCTACTGACGAAATCACGCGCCGTGTGCGCCAAATCCTCTGTGACAAGGGTAAGATTAAGGGCAAGCTAAATCGTCGCATGGTCAACGCTTTTCCGACCATGGAAGCTAAAAAGAAGACTATCACAAGGCGCTCTCGTAGTTCTACTAAAACTACCGCCACGCGACAAAAACCGCAAAACTAATTTGCCAGCTCGAAAGAATAGTGTATAATATATAATATGTACGAACAATTCCGTGAGTTTTTAGAAGGTAAGCAAAACCTATGTATTATCCAAGCTGAGAATCCTGACGGTGATTCTTTAGGCTCAGCAATTGCGCTTGACTATATCCTAGCTGATAAGAATGTATATTTATATTGTCCAGTCGACATTCCGCGTTATTTACATTATTTTAAGGATTGGTCACGCGTTGAGATTGATTTCGACTACAAGGCTGATGGCTATATTATTGTTGATACCGCTTCTAAGATTCTCCTCTCGCGTTTACTGAATGATACGGCGATTCGCAATTGTTTGTATACTAAGCCAGTATTAGTGATTGACCATCATGAAACCGCTGACGACCTTGACTGCCCACATGAATCTATTATCGAGCCGCTTCCAGCTTGTGCTGACTTAATTTACAAAATCGCCCAGGCTAACCACCTGCCGATTTCACAGCCTGCCGCCGAAGCAATTTATCTTGCTATTTCTTCGGATACTTTAGGCTTGGTCAGCAACTCTGTTACTTCTGACACGATGCGCGTAATGGCTGATTTGATTGACCTTGGCGCCGATCCTTTTCGTCTAGAAGAAGAGCGTCGTGAGTACATGAAAAAATCTCCGCGCATTCTCGATTACAAAGCCGACCTGATTAAACGCATTGACTACTCGCTTGATGGCCAACTCGCTACTGTTCTAATTCCGTTTGACGAAATTCAAGAATATTCCGATGAGTATAATCCTAATGTTCTCATCCTCGAAGAATTACGACTCGTCGAAGGCGTGATTGTTGCGATTTCTATTAAAACTTATCCAGATGGCAAAGTGACTGGTAAAATACGCACTAGTAAACCTATTGCTGAGCAAATCGCCGGATACTTTGGCGGCGGCGGGCATCCTTATGCTGCTGGCTTTCGTACTTACGATACTAGTTACGAGGAAATTATCGCTGACGTAGTCAAAATTATACCGCAATTACTTGCCGAGGTAGAAGCGCAAGAAAATCATGACGCATAAAATCTATAATTTTGTTACTTGGATTTGGTATCGCATTCTCAGGCGGCCGCTACGACTCGGCCGTGTTCACGACCTTGGCAACAAAAAAGCAAAAGTTTTAGTAATCTTTTTACATGGTATTAGTGCAACATCGTCTACGTGGCGCACGACTATCCAGCAAATCCAAAAAGACCATGAGCTCCAAAATCTTCGTTTAGTTTCTTTTGATCTGCTCGGCTTTGGCAAATCACTCCGAGCGGATTGGCTCGACTATAGTCCCGATGATTATAACCAAGCACTTAATAACTCCATCAAGCGTCTTAAGCCACGCGGTGCCATTGTCCTTATTGGCCATTCGATGGGCGCCCTAATTGCGGCAAACTTTGCTAATAATTATAGCGAGCAATATAATCTACGGGAACTGATTTTAGTTTCACCGCCACTTCTAATGGCCAACGAACTTGCCAAACTTCCGGACAGAATCTATACTAAATCTTATAGCTCGCTGCATAATTTTGCCAACGAAGTCCCGGCTGCCGAAGTCATCGCTAAGCTTATTCAAAAATTCAGTAATTTCCGCAGCGATTATATTAAATCCACCGCATTTGAGAAGTCTATGGATAATATTATTCTTAATCGTAAAAATTATCAAACTTTTATGGAACTTACCACGCCCACTCTCCTAGTTCATGGCCATTTTGATCCGCTAGTGATGAGCTCTAACCTCAAGCGTGCTGCTAAAAATAATCCACGATATATTAAATATGTCAGCGTCATTGGTCATCATGACATTTCTGCCGGAAAACGTGCTAAAATACAATTAGAGATAAAGAAAATCATCAAGGAAGAGTCTAATCATGCAACTATATAATACTCTCTCGCGCAAAGAAGAAACTTTTAAACCTTTTAATCCCCAAGCGGTAAAAATTTATACTTGCGGCCCCACTGTCTACAGCCAGCCGCACATTGGCAACTTTGCTGCCTATATTTATTGGGATTTGCTAGTCCGAACTTTGCTGATGAATGGTTTTGGTGTACGCCGTATCATCAATCTTACTGATGTAGGACATCTTACGTCTGATGGCGATGAAGGCGAAGATAAGCTGGAAAAAGGTGCACGCCAAACTGGCACTAGTGTCTGGGCGGTAGCCGAAAAATATATTGGCGCTTTCCAACGCGATTTTCAGGCGCTAAATTGTATACCACCAGAAGTTTGGGCACGCGCCACGGATTATATACAGCAAGACATTGCCCTCGTCGATGCGCTGACTGCCAAGGGCTATACTTACGAGACTACCGACGGTATATATTATGATACTAGCAAATTTCCCCGCTATGCCGATTTTGCGCGATTAGACCTAGACAATTTGAAAGCTGGCGCTAGAGTTGAATTTTCGAGCGAAAAGAAAAATCCCTCTGACTTTGCCGTCTGGAAATTTATCCAGCCTGGCGAAAAGCACACGATGCGTTGGGATTATCTTGGCCGCCCTGGCTATCCTGGCTGGCATCTCGAATGTTCTACTATTATTCACGACGAACTCGGCGAAACAATTGATATTCATTGCGGCGGTATTGACCACATCCCCGTCCATCATACTAACGAAATCGCCCAAAGCGAAGCAGCTTTTGATAAAAAACTCGCTAAATACTGGCTACATTGTAACTTCTTAACCATCGATAAACAAAAAATCTCTAAATCACTTGGTAATATTTGGACATTGGAGGATCTTGCCGCCAAAGGTTACACATCAATGGATTTCAAAATGTGGGTCTTACAAGGGCATTACCAAAGCGAGCGCGATTTTAACTTTGAGAATCTCGAAGCTGCGCGTATTCGTCGACTCAACTGGCGTAATCGCATTGCCGAATGTTATCAAAGTGAAAGTGAAGAAATTGACTTTACGCCGTTCATCTCTGCCGCTAGCGATAATCTTAACTCTCCTCGAGTTTTTGCTATGATTGACGAAGTCAAGAATCCTAATTTACATTTCTGGGAGCAAGTTGACACATTGCTAGGGCTAAGTCTCCTAGATGATACGCCGGATATTGACGAGGAAACCAAACAGCTCTTACAGGATCGCGATGATGCTCGCGTCGCTAAGGACTTTTCTAAGGCCGATGAGATCCGTGATTTGCTGCTTACTAAAAATATTACCACCAAAGACACACTTAACGGCCAAATCTGGCAATACGCAAAATAATAATCTACATTTAAGTAAACTATGGTAGAATAAGAACATGGGAAAAGTCATAGAAGTACGCGATCTCATAAAAGTGTATGGCAAAAAGTCCACAGCTTTTGAAGCGCTCAAAGGTATTAACTTAGATATCAATGAGGGTGAATCGGTTGCCATTGTCGGTAAATCCGGCTCGGGCAAGTCTACTCTAATGCACTTGTTAGCACTCTTAGATAAGCCCACCTCTGGCACTATTAAGATTGACGGTATTGAATCTACTAAGCTTAGCGCTGGGGAATTAAACAAGCTACGCAATCGTACTTTTGGCTTCGTCTTTCAGCAATTCTTTATGAATCCCAATGATAGTGTTTTAGAAAATGTCGTCTTACCACTCAAAATCGCCGGCGTCGGCAGTAGGGAACGCCGCCACCGCGCCGAACGCGCCCTCGAGACCGTTGGTTTGGGCGAACGCAAAAAATTTAAGGCCAATGATCTTTCTGGCGGTCAGAAGCAACGCGTCTGCATTGCTCGAGCCATTATTAATGACCCCAAAATCATTTTTGCCGATGAACCGACCGGCAATCTCGACTCCGCCACTGGCGACAAAGTAATTGAGTTGCTCTTCGGCCTCAACAAAGAGAAAAACGTGACCTTAATTATTGTTACACATGACGAAGACCTAGCTAAGCTTTGTGACCGCCAAATCCGCATTATGGACGGGCGCATTGCCGAAGTTTTACTAGACGAGCCTAAAGGCGAGTGGGTTGATGGTAAATGGAAAATGAAAATGACGGTGGAGATATAAATATGGGACCTTTAGAAATTATTCATTCAGCTAATCACAATTTATTTCGCAACAAAGCGCGCACATTCTTGACGATTTTGGCAATCTTCATCGGTAGTTTTACGATTGCGCTTAACTCCGCCATCAACGCTGGCGTTAATGGTTTTATCGACGAGCAAACCGACAGTTTGGGCGGGGAAGATTATATTGCCATCCTCCCCGAAGGCTCCGTTAACGCCATGAGCGGTATGATGATGGGCGGTAGCGACGAGCCCACCGAATACAGTCCTAATCAAACCCTAGCTGCCTTTACGCCGGAACAAATCGAGAAACTTAAAAATGTCCCCGGCATCGACGCTGATACTATTTATATGGCCAAGCAACTCAGCATCGAATATATCACCAGCAGCAAAACTGATAAGAAATACACTATCTCTGCCAGCGCTATGCCACCTGGTGAGTTTCATATCGCTACTACCGCCGGTGGACTTCCTAGCCAAGAAACCAAGGAGTATGAAATTACTCTAGAACCAGGCTATCCTAAAGCGCTCGGTTTCGGCACTGACGAAGAAGCTCTTGGTCAAACCGTAGAATTAGTCGTTAAAAATCCTGTCACCGAGCAACTCACTACTTATCACGCTAAAGTGGTAGGTGTGCAAGCCAAAGGTGTCGTAGCCGTGAACGGTGCGATCATTAGCCGCGCCCTCGAAGACGCTATCTATAATGATATCACTAAAAACTACCCACCCGAAATGCGGGATACTGCTTATATGATCCAAGCTCGCTATGACACTTCTAAGTATACTGAGGCTGAAATCAAAGACGAACTCAAGGCCAACGGCTTTTACGGCGCTACTGTTAGCGACATGATGGGTACTATCCGCTCTTTCTTTGATGTGATTATGATAGTCTTTACTATCTTTGGCGGTATTGCTTTGCTCGCCGCCGCTATCGGTATTATCAATACATTATTAATGTCTGTCGAGGAGCGTACGCGTGAAATCGGCCTCGATAAGGCTCTAGGGATGTCTTCCAGCAAGATCTTTTTCAGCTTTTCTTGTGAAGCCATTGCACTCGGCTTCTGGGGTTCGGCCATTGGTGTATCCGTAGCCATGGGCGTAGGTTATTTAGTGAATCTCCTCGTGCACCAACCTGGAGGCTTTCTTGAAGTCTTCCCGACTTTTGAATTATTTAAGTTTACTATTCCCAACATGTTGCCCATTATCCTGATTGTCATGTTGATTGCCTTTATTGCTGGTACTGTCCCAGCCTGGAAAGCCTCGCACAAGAATCCCATCGACGCTCTAAGGTACGAATAGTTTATGGACGCGGTACGAATCGAAAAGTTAATCCCGGGCGGACAAGCTTTAGGTACCTTGCCTAACGGTAAGAAGATCATGCTTTGGGGTGCCCTGCCTGGTGAACTCGTTACCGCCATTCAACCTACTAAAATCAAAAATAGTTATATCGAAGGTATCGCCGTCAAGATTGCCGATCCCTCGCCGCATCGCATTGCGTCCAAAGACGACTGCTACCTGGCGACTTCTCCCTGGCAAATTTTTGATTATCAATACGAACTCGCTACCAAGCGAGAAATCTTACAAGAAATCTTCCGTCAACAAAAAATTGATTTAGCTAATTTCGAAATCAAACCCGTTACTACCGACCAGCATGATTTCTTTTACCGTAACAAAATGGAATATGCTTTATATTATGATAAAGAAACTGCCGAGATCTTCTTAGCGTTTCGCAATCGTGGCTCACATCGTAAAATACCAGTTCAGCAATCCAGCCTAGAAAATCCCGTCATTTGGCAAACCGCCCAGAATATCCTCCAGAAGCTCAACACCGAGCATGTTGAAGCTAGAAAATATGAATCATTACTATTACGCTGCAATCAAAATGGTGAAGTCAGCGGCGGCCTCTACGAAAAGCATCAACCACACCCGCAATTCTCGCCCCTACAAGATCAAATTCTTGGCCAAACTTATGCCTATTCGTCCAATGGATTTTTTCAGATCAATCTCCCTGTTTACGAAATGGTGCTGCGCACTATACGACCCTGGATCCATACCGCCAAAGTACTGGATTTATATGCTGGTGTCGGCACAATCGGCCTATCCACCGCGCGCGATCATGATTTAACATTAGTTGAATGTGACAAATCCGCATATCGCGAGTTAGCAAATAACTGCTGCAGCACTAATGCGCAGCCAGTACTTGCCAAATCAGAAGATGCTTTAGAATATATTGCGCCCGATCAAACCGTCATCGTTGATCCGCCGCGCGCCGGTTGCTTCCCGAGCGTCATCGAAAAGTTTCTTGATACTACCCCGCAAACCATTATCTACCTTTCTTGTAATCCTATTACCCAAGCTCGCGACATAGTCAATTTGTTAGACAAATACTCGATTCGACTCATTCAGCCTTATAATTTCTTCCCCCGTACCCCGCATTTAGAAAACTTAATTATTTTGGAACGTAAATAGCTATGGGGCTCAATCAAGAACAAAAAGCTGCCGTCGAATATTTAGAAGGTCCACTCCTAGTCTTAGCTGGGCCAGGCACCGGCAAAACTCAGCTACTTTCCGCCAAAGTTGCCTATATCCTACAACACACTGATGCCAATCCTAGTAACATCCTCTGCCTTACTTTTACTGACGCTGGCGCTGGTAACATGCGTGACCGTCTCCAGACTATGATTGGTCAAGCTGCCTTGGATGTAAATATTTACACCTACCATGCCTTTGGATCCAATATATTAGACCGTTATAAGAATTACGCTGAGTTTCAAGAACGCAAACTCGACGCGCCAATCGATGAAACTTTACAGTATAAAATTATTCACGACATCCAAAAATCTTTACCCGCCATGGACATCCTTAAAGATGCCGATATTAAAGAAATTATCTCTATCATTGGTAATGCCAAAGCCGCCCGCCTCAATGCTGACGACCTGCAACACGTCGCCGAGCGTAATATCGAAGACAGTAAAACCCTTAGTGACGAAATTTCTCCTCTTCTCAGCCAACTTCCGTCTCGCGCTAAGTTTCCTGATACTTACGAAGATGTCTATCAACCAATTTTAGAGATATTTTTACAGCACAGCTCACAAACTCCCATTGTCGGTAGTGTTGAGCCGATTGCTAATGTTCTGGCTAAAGATCTTAACCAAGTCATTACCGAAACCCTCGCCGAAGAAAAACCCAAAATTAAAAAATTATCCGAATGGAAAACTAAAAACACCGAAATCTACGTCCCCGATAGTAGGCGTCCCGAGGAAAAATTTTATCGCCTCAAAGACTATATTGCCAATAAAAAGCTCTAT
This sequence comes from uncultured Candidatus Saccharibacteria bacterium, assembly GCA_964443395.1. Lineage (GTDB taxonomy): Bacteria > Patescibacteriota > Saccharimonadia > Saccharimonadales > Saccharimonadaceae > Nanosyncoccus. Next base: position 17,453 of record CAYUCN010000005.1, read on the forward strand.
TCCTTGGCTCATATTATGGCCCAGTATGAAGAACGCTTGCGCGAAGCTGGATTATATGATTTTAACGACATGATCGAATGCGCTATTAACTATCTCAAAACCGATGATGGCTTCCGCATGCAATTATCTGAGCAGTTTCAGTATATTCTCCTTGATGAGTTTCAAGATACTAATACTTCGCAATTCGAGATTATTAAACTGCTAACTAGCTATGAAAAACCTATCGTGATGGCGGTGGGTGATGACGATCAAGCTATCTATGAGTTTCAGGGCGCTAACTATTCTAACTTACGTGAATTCCAAGAATATTATCATGCCAAAGTGGTTACTTTACTAGATAATTACCGTAGCACTGGCGAGGTCCTCAGTCTCTCTCGGCACCTTGCTGAACAGATTTCCGACAGTTTTGCTAAGAATTATAATATTAACAAAACCTTGCGTTCCATGAAGGACGTACTCTCCGAGCGGAAGCCTAACGGAGTTCAAGTAGTTCGGCACGAATTTCCCGGTGCTGTTGCTGAATATTACTGGGTAGCTCAACAAGTCCGCAACCTCATCGACCAAGGCGAAAACCCTAATGATATCGCCATCCTTGCTCCTAAGCACAAAAGTCTCGTCGCGATTTTACCCTATCTAAAGGCTCAAAACATCGATGTCACTTATGAAAAACGTGATAACATTATGCAAGATGAGAAGATTTCTATGCTTATCACGTTGGCGAAGTTTATCCAGCGCCTAGCCAACCGCGAGCAACCCGCTGAAAAATTACTTGAGATTTTGTCCTATAGTTTTTGGCAGATTCCGCCAGAAGTCGCCCTTCGCGCCGTTCAGCAAAAATGGGGCGAGCATAAAACCGTCCTCGACTATCTCTCCGGCGACCCACAGCTTGAAACTATCGCCAAATTCTTCGCCTCTCTCGCCGCTGTGGCCACTACCGCACCGATTGAGCTCTGGCTTGATTATCTCATCGGCAATGCCGAGCTCGATGGCTATACTTCGCCCTTCTTGGCGTATTATCAAACCAACGCTAATGAAGCGGATTTGTTAGAATTTTATGAAAATCTCGCCACCTTACGCCAAAAAGTTTTAGCGCACCTCAAGAATACACAAAGTAACACCCCCGATTTCTTGCCTAAGCTGAGTGACTTCGTCTCCGCACTTGATGATTTCCTTATGGCTGAAGTCGAGATTATGCGCACTAGCATTTACCGTGATAATAGCCGCGCCATCCAAGTCATGACTAGCCACAAGAGTAAAGGTCTCGAGTTTAAGCATGTCTTCTTGACTTCGGTGGACGATCTAGCCTGGGGCAAATCCGGCGGCAATAATAACCGCTTTACTTTGCCTAAAAACTTAACTTTTATTCGCCATACCGGCATTACCGACGACGAGCAGCTGAGACTCTTCTTCGTCGCTGTAACCCGCGCCAAGGAGCACCTAGTGATGACTAACTCTCAGTGTAATACCGAGGGGGGCGACATCAAACGCTTGCGTTACCTCAATGAAAGTAGCCGCGACGATAGTGAGCAAATCTCTCCATATTTGTTTGAACCCGCTAGAAATATTCAGTGCCACCAAGACGAACTCAATACTGCGCAAAAAATCGAAACCCTGCAGCTTGCCTGGATTTCGGCTTATCAAAAACTTGAACCCAACATAATGGAATTACTCCGCGAGCGTATGCAAGATTACCATCTCACCGCCTCTGACCTCACTAGCTTTATCGATATTATCTACTCTGGCCCGCAGAGCGTCTATCAATCTCGTGTTCTCAAAGCCCCCAGCGAGCCAGCCACTTTTGCCACTTGCTATGGCAGCGTCTTGCATACTGTCTTTGAGCGCATTACTAACCAAGGCATTACCGACGAAGCCGCTTATGAACTCTTCCAGACCGAAGCTAACCATAGCGTTTTGACGGCCGCAGATCGCCAGACACTCCTCGAGAAAGGGAAGCATAGCCTAGAAATCGCTATGGCTAACTTCCAAGATATTCTACGCCATCCCAATGCTAAGGCTGAAGTTAACTTTTTTGCTGAGCATCTCAACTGCGACGGTATTCCTATCACCGGCAAAATTGACCACCTCGAAATTGATCCCGCTGCCAAGACTATCGAAATTTACGATTTCAAAACCGGCAAATTCTACGATAAAGCTTGGGATAAACAGCCGAGCCTCTATAAATATAGCTTGCAACTTGGTTTTTATAAATTATTGCTTAATATGTCGCCGACTTACCGCCAGTACAAGGTTACTCGCGGGCATATCCTCTTTGTCACGCCGGATAATGACGATCATGTTTACGATAAAGTTTATGAATACAACGAGCACAATGAGCAAGATCTTAAGCAAATCATACGGGCGGTTTATTATCAGATGAAGAATCTTGATTTTGTCCAAGACGAAGAGCTCTTTATTACTTCCGACAAATCCAACACTATGCCCAAACTGAAGAAATTCATTGATCTCCTCCTCGCTAAAACACCGATTTTACAAAAATAAAAAGCTGGTGCTTGCTATTTTAAATTAGGTGTAGTACAATCAAAACACTAAGCCTTCCATGGAGGCCTTAGTGAGGAGATCTGTACCTTTTCACCATCTAGAATACCCATTCGCATGAAAGGAAGTGATTATGAATGGGACTGTTTCCGTTTGGTACACAGGATAACAGCAAGATTATGCCCTCCGGCACCACCGCCACCGGCTACGGCGGCCAACCCTACGGCTCCGTAGACGCCGCCGCCAAAAGCAATCTGAGGCCCCTCGGCACCGTTACCGACCGCAACACCGGCTACGTCGGCACGCCCCAGCAGATCTATGATCGTTATGTAGCTGACGGCCGCGACCCTGGGCCTCTGTTCCAGCAGTTCGGCAGGTAACATCCATCTGCCGCAGCACTAAGCGCAAACAGCAAAAATACTCCCCCCCACAGGCGGTCTTCGGGCCGCCTATTTTTAATGGTTAGCCAAGTCTAGTCTCTTGAAACCGTCAACCGCAGACACCCACTAATGTTGAGTCGATACTTATGTGCGCGATGTGATAGTACCCGCAAATATTTTCATCGACTAACTAATACCCGCTTCCGCCAAGTTACTTCCGCAAAAATCCACCCCGTGCAGAGTGGATTCTTTCTTTCGCTTCGCGAGATTATTTCTCTGTAGCTTTAGCAGCCTTTTTCTCAGCTTCTTTTTCGGCTTTCTTAGCTTTGTTGCCGAGAGAAGCACGCAACTTCGCTGCCCGCTCTGCTCGAGCCTTAAAGCGATCTACGCGGCCTTCAGTATCGATAATCTTCTCTTCACCAGTGAAGAATGGGTGAGAGGCCGAAGAAATCTGCACCTTCACCAAAGGATATTCATTACCATCAGTCCACTTGGTCGTCTCCTCGCTCTGAGCAGTAGAACGAGTCAAGAACGAATAATTCGCCGCCTCATCCATAAAAACAACATAGCGATAATCTTGCGGTTGTGATACTTTGTTACTCATAACTTCTTCTAGTCTATCACACTTCTTCGCAAAAGTAAACCACATTTTGTACACTCGAAATAAAACATTTGACATTTTTAACTTCATAGATTATAATTAAAGAGTAAATTATTTAACGAAACAACCATGGGAGGTTTCCTGACTAGCCAGCCTAGTCTATGCCCCATGGCAAAGAGAAAGGATAACCAAATGTCTGTCGATCCAAAGAATATCGATATGAAAGCCCTGCTCGAAGCAGGTGCACACTTCGGTCATAAAACTAGCCGTTGGCACCCCAAGATGGCACCATATATTCATAGCAAGCGCCAAGGCGGCCATATTATCAATCTTGAGAAAACCGCTGAGGCTCTCGAGAAAGCTCTTCCCGCGCTCACTAAGATTGCCGCCAGTGGCAAAAAAATTCTCTTCGTCGGCACTAAGAAACAACTCAAAGACATTACTAAAGCAGCCGCCGAATCCGTTGATATGCCGTATGTTACCGTCCGCTGGGTAGGCGGCGTCCTTACCAATGTCGAGACGATTAATCGCCAAATCCGCAAGCTCAAGGATTATGAGCGTCGCATGGCTTCTGGCGAACTCGAAGCCCGCTATTCTAAGCTCGAAGTCCAACGTTATCAAGAAGAAATCGACCTGCTCAACGAGCGCTACGGTGGTGTCAAAGAGATGGCCGAGCAGCCAGCTGCTCTTATCGTGGTCGATGCTTGCCAGGATAAAAACGCCATTAAAGAAGCCAACGCGTTACACATCCCCGTCTTCGCCATTACCGATACCAATGTTGATCCCACTAACATCGACTATGTCATTCCCGCCAATGACGACGCCATTAAGTCGGTCCAGCTCTTGCTAGACTACTTCGTTGCCGCCATCAAAGAAGGCGAAGCCAGCAAAGACGCTTAACTCTAAAACTCTAAAGTATGGTTTAGAGTTTTGGTCTAAGCTGACAAGGGTGAGGCAATTGAAAACTCTAAACCATTGTTCAAACTTTTATAAAATCAAAGGAGGAAACATGAGCCAAGAACTAAAAGAAAAAGCCGGAGAAGTCAAGGCGATTTCTATTGAATTAATCAAGAAGTTGAAAGAGCTTTCTGGCGTCGGCCTCACCGATGCTAAACAGGCACTCGTCGAAGCCAAGGGCGATTTTGATAAAGCCCTCGATGCCATGCGCAAAAAAGGCATGACCAAAGCCGAGAAACGCGGCGACCGCGAAACTCGCGAAGGTATCATTGCGTCTTATGTCCACGACGGCCGTCTCGGTGCCATCGTCGAGGTCAACTGTGAAACCAGCTTCGTTGCCAAGACTGACGAGTTTAAAGATCTCGCCCACAAAATTGCCATGCAAGTCGCTTCTATGAATCCGCTTTACGTTAGCATCGACAACATTCCCGAAGATATCTTAAACAAGAAGAAACAAGAATTTGAAGAGAAGTTCCACGGCCCCGAGAATATGAAGGACCAGATCATCGGCGGTCAGGTCAAAAAAGCTTTCTCCGAGCAAGTCCTCATGGAGCAGCCTTACATTCTTGACGATAATCTCACTGTTGCTCAATATATCAAAGAAGCCATTGCTAAAACCGGCGAGAATATCACCGTTCGTCAATTCAAGCGCCTTGAGCTTGGCGTTACGGAATAATAAATTTATTCAGCACTAAGGCATAATTCGTGTCTTAGTGCTCTTTTCTAATAACCTAAAGGAGGTATAAATATATGTTTGATGATCAAGAATATCGCAAAGCCATGGATGCCGCGGTAGATCGTTTTAACGCCGAGATGAAAAAAGTCCGCACCGGCCGCGCTCATCCTGATATGTTGGCCAATGTTAAGGCCGAAGTCTATGGGCAATTCACCCCACTTAATCAAGTCGCTAACATTACCACCGTCGACGCTACACTCCTTCAGGTTACTCCCTTCGACCCCAGCACTATCCAGGCTATTGCCGCCGCTATTCGCAATGATAACACCCTCGGTCTTAATCCGTCCGATGATGGCCGTGTCGTGCGCGTGCCCGTACCTCCGCTTACCGAAGAGCGTCGCAAAGAAATCATCAAAACCGCTTCCGCAAAAGTAGAAGATGCTAAAGTCGCTATTCGCAATATTCGTGAAGACGCCCGCAAAGAAATCAAATCCGCTGAACTTCCCGAGGACATTCGTAAACGTGCCGAGAAAGACATCGATGAACTCACTAAGACCTTCACTGACAAAATCGACGAAGCCTTCAAAGTTAAATCCGCGGAGATTATGGCAATTTAATGGCTACTCCTGATCTAATTCACTTAGGCATCATTGCCGACGGCAATCGCCGCTGGGCTAAGATGCATAATCTCCCCGCTCTCGAAGGCCATCGCAAAGGCTCAGAGGTGGTAAAGATGATTATCCGCGAGCTACTCGATAGCGAAGTCAAGTATCTCTCATTCTTTATTTTTAGCACCGACAACTGGAATCGCTCCCCCGAAGAAGTCGCTTATCTAATGAAACTCGCAGGTCAATCCATTAAAGATATGGCCAAAGAAGCCAAAAAGAATCACATCCGCATCAAAATCCAAGGTCGCCCTGAGCGTGTACAACCGCGGCTCTGGCAAGATCTCCAGCAGATCGAGCAAGACACCATCCATAATACTGGGCTAACGGTCTGTTTTTGCTTTAACTACGGCGGGCAATGGGAAATCGTTGACGCTGCCAAACAAGCTCATGCTGCCGGTGAGACTGATTGGACGCCAGAAAGCTTTCATAAATATCTTTACCAGCCTGATCTTCCAGATTGCGACTTTATCGTCCGTACTAGCGGAGAAGAGCGTCTCTCCGGCTTCCAGCTGTGGCGTGCTGCCTACAGTGAACTACTTTTTCTAGATAAATATTTTCCAGCTTTAGAGCCGGCCGATGTTAAATCCATTATCGATCAATATCATCTCCGTCAGCGCCGATTTGGTAAATAAGCTTTAGTATTTTCGCAGAATTAGCGTGATTTTTAAGCATATTTTACTTATCTATGATAATATAAATATATGAATATAGTTTTTGGGGTAATCATCGGTCTTATTATTTTAATGCTACTCGTTGTCGCGCATGAGTTTGGCCATTTCATAATGTCGCGCCGTAACGGCGTCAAAGTAAACGAATTTGGCATTGGCTTTCCGCCTCGCGCAGTTGCTTGGGTAAAAAAAGAGGTAGAGGTAGACGGCGAGAAAAAACTTAAATGGGTCAAAATCCCCAAAGCCGATTGGGATAAAAAACAAGATAGCCTTATCTTCAGCCTCAATTGGCTACCAATTGGCGGCTTCTGTGCCATGGATGGTGAGTCTGCCGCCGACAAACGCAAAGGCACCTTTGGCGCCGCAAGTTTTTGGGCCAAAACCAAAATTCTCTTTGGCGGTGTCATTATGAACTGGCTTGTTGCTTTTGTATTATTAACCATTTTGGCTTTTACTGGTATGCCGCAATTTATCCCCAACCAATTTTATCTTGGTCAAGACGCTAGGACTGAATTTGTTGGCACTGGAGTGGAAGTAGTAAATGTCCTAGAAGGCTCACCCGCCGAAAAAGCCGGCTTCCAAAAGGGCGACATGATCTTAGAAGTTGGCGAAGGCCAAGACATTAAACTCCCCACCGATATTACTAACTATGGTGCCGCACACGCTGGACAAGAAGCGCATTACAAAGTCCAGCGCGGTGAAGAAACCAAGGATCTTACTGTTACCCTTAACAGCGCCGATTCTGAATATGTCCTAGGTATTAGCATGCAGGGCTACGGCCAAGAATTGATTAAATCTACCTGGTCTGCTCCGATTGTCGGCGCTGGTCTCACCGTCCAGCTCACTGGCGAAACTTTCAAAGGCCTTGGAGAGTTGGTCTGGAATCTCGTCTCTGGTGTAGCACGACAGTTTAGCTTCAACAGCGAAATTCGCGAAGAAGGAAAAGTTGATATTGGCGCCGCCGGCGATGCTGTCTCTGGCCCCGTTGGTATAATTGGTATTATCTTTCCGATGTTTGCTAGCTCTGGCCTTACTAACCTCACTTTTCTCGCTGCTCTCATCTCCGTCTCGCTCGCCTGTATGAACATCCTGCCTATCCCTGCACTCGACGGCGGCCGTTGGTTGCTCATCGCCATTTACAAACTCCGCAAAAAAGAACTTACTAAAGAAAAAGAAGAAAAGATTGTCTCTCGCGCCTTTATGGTTCTATTTGGCTTAATTATCTTAGTTACCATTCTCGACATTATTAAGATTGGAGCTAGGTAGATGGCCACCACTCAGTCGCCGGTAACAAGCAATGATAAGCGACCGACTAATGGCAAAGATATACCGTCCTCTTCTCGTGCCAAGCCTAAAAAGCCTCATCCCAAAATTACCCGCGCCCAACTTGGCAAAGTTGCCTTTTATCTTATCTGGGCCATTGCCGCTACTTATGCCGGGCAGCTTATCGCTTTTTGGCTAGTGCGCCTTGTTATTTATATACTTGGCGGTGTCAGCAGCTCTTATCAAACCATCATTGTCTTCTTCTATGACCTCCTCGCCTATGCGCTTGCTTTTGCCTTACTCATTTTTGTACCACCTGCTCTTCTCAAACTATATCAGAAAAAACAACAGCCCAAAACCTCCAATAATGGAAAATCTCAACAATTAGAAAAAGAGCTCTCTACTAACGCGGAATCTTTAGGCGTCCAGCGCTTACCGTCTTTCATCGATATCGGCCTCGCCCCCATTGGTTATGTTATTTATTTATTTATTGCCAATGTCTTAACTCAATTCATGAACATTTTTGCCTGGTTTAACCCCGACCAAGCCCAAGACGTCGGCTTTAGCTATTTTGTTACCGGCCTCGACCGTATTTTTGCCTTACTTGCGGTCGTCATCCTTGCACCCATTGCTGAAGAATTGATGATGCGCGGCTGGCTCTATGGCAAAGTCCGTACTCAGTTTGGCGCTATTACCTCGTCTTTGCTAATTTCTGTAGTCTTCGGGTTTATGCATGGTCAGTGGAACGTTGGTATTACTACTTTTGCACTCAGCATGGTACTTTGCAGCCTGCGCGAAATCACCGGCACAGTTTGGAGCGGTATATTGTTACATATGTTATCTAATGGTATTGCCTTTTATTTACTTTATGTTGCAATATAAATATAGATTTTATCAAAAGTATGTTATAATGTAGGATGTTATGCGTTTCAGTCAATCATTTGTAAAAACATTACGGTCTGCCCCCAAGGACGAAACCGCGCGCGGCGCGCAATATCTTACTCGGGCCGGCTTCGTGCACAAAGAATTAGCCGGAGTTTATGACTATCTCCCTCTCGGCCTTCAAGTCTTAGACAAGATTAAAGAGATTATTCGCTCCGAACTCAATCGTCTCGGGTGCCAAGAAGTCCTTCTCTCGTCTTTGCAAAACCCTGAATTATGGCAAAAAACCGATCGCTGGGACATTGAGAAAATGGACATCTGGTTCCGCACTAAGCTCGCTGCTGGCGGAGAGCTTGGTCTTGCTCCCACTCACGAAGAACCCATTACTGAATTATTAAAAACTTACATCAGCAGCTACAAGGATTTACCTATCGCCGTTTATCAAATCCAGACCAAATTCCGTAACGAACTCCGCGCCAAGAGCGGCATTATGCGTACCCGCGAGTTCATCATGAAGGACCTTTACAGTTTTGCTCGCACTAGCGAAGAACACGACGAGTTTTATCACAAAGTCGAGCAAGCTTACCGCAACATTTATAATCGCCTCGGCATCGGCGACAGCACTTTCCAGACTTTTGCCAGCGGCGGCGTCTTCTCTAAATACAGTCATGAATTTCAGACTATTACCGACGTCGGCGAAGACACCATCTATTTTAACAAAGACAAAAGCGTCGTCTTAAACGAAGAAGTCCTAAATGACGAAGTTTTAAGCGACCTCGGCGTCAAGCGCGAAGACCTTCAATCAGCCAAAGCCGCTGAAGTCGGCAATATTTTCACTCTCAACACTAAATATTCCGAACCTCTCGGCCTCCAGTTTACCGACCAAGACGGCCAACGCAAAACCGTCATCATGGGTTGTTATGGTATCGGCGTTTCCAGAGTTATGGGTGTTATCGCCGAGAAATTCGCCGACAACAAAGGTCTCGTCTGGCCCGAATCTATCGCTCCTTTCCGGTTCTATTTAGTCGGTATTGGTGAGCGAGGTACTCAATTTGCCAATGATCTCTACCGTGACAACGAAGAGAAGGTCTTATACGACGACCGCGACGCTCGTCCCGGAGAAAAATTCGCCGACAGCGAACTTATCGGTTTGCCTTATCGCGTAGTCGTATCCGACCGCGGTTTGGATAACGAAGAAATCGAAGTGACTAAGCGTAGCACTGGCGAAACCAAGAAATTCCGTCCAGAAGAATTTTCATTAAATAATATTAATTTTTAGAAAGACGAGGTTTTATGGCAAAAAAAGTAGTCAATCTCACTAAAGAGGGTAAAAAAGAGCTGGAGCAGGAACTCAGCGAGCTTATTGCTCAGCGTCCTGCAATAGCCGAACGTATTGCTACAGCCCGCGCCTTTGGCGATCTTTCCGAGAACCAAGAATACACTGACGCTCGCGCTGAGCAAAAAAACGTCGAAAATCGCATCCTTGAAATCCAAGAGACCCTCAAAAACGCCAAGGTAATTACTGTGCGTAAAAGTGACAAAGTGAATATTGGTGCTACTGTTACTATTCGCATGAGTAGCAAAGATTTTACTTACACCTTAGTCGGTCCAGTAGAGGCTAATCCGCTCGAAGGTAAAATTTCTCACGAATCCCCTCTCGGTAAAGAGTTGCTTGGCCGCAAAGCTGGTGACGAATTCAGTTTCAACGGCAAGAAAGTAACTATTAAGTCACTTGATTAGATTATCCTAAGATTGCATAAATTAACTAAATTAGTTATAATATATACTATGACAACGCTCAATGATTATCGTGATGAAAGATTAAGAAAACTAGCCGACATCCGCGCCCGTGGGATTGACCCTTATCCTGCTAAATCTCGCCGTAACACTAAAATCTCCACTATTCTGCATCATTACGACGAAAAATCTGGTCAAGAAGTCTGCATTGCTGGGCGCATTACTGCTATTCGTTCCTTTGGCAAGATTGCCTTTGTTAAGGTTCGTGATTATTTTGGCGAAGTTCAGATCTTCATGCAAAAAACCGACCAAATCCCGCCACACGAATTTGGTCTCAAAGATCTGAAGTTGCTCGATACCGGCGACTTCATCGAAGCCAAAGGCGTCGTTGATAAAACTACCACCGGCGAAATTTCCGTCTTCGCTAATAGCGTCCGTCTACTTACTAAATCACTTCGCCCATTGCCAGGCTATGATGGCTTTACTAACAAAGAGGAACGTTATCGCCGCCGTTACATTGATATGAACGTCAATCCAGAAGTTAGGGACCGCTTAGTTCGTCGCTCTAAATTTTGGCAAGCCACACGTGATTTCATGAATCAGCACGGTTTTATCGAAATTAACACGCCAGTACTCGAGCATACTACGGGCGGTGCCGATGCTAATCCATTTGTTACGCACATGGACGCTCTCGATGAAGATTATTATCTCCGCATCAGCCAGGAGCTGCCACTCAAGCGTCTACTTGGCGGCGGTTTCGAAAAAGTTTATGATATCGGTCCTCGCTTCCGTAACGAAGGTGTCGACGATGAGCATCTCCCTGAGCACATCGCCTTCGAAAGCTATGCCGCCTACGAAGATTACGAAGACGGTATGAAACTCTACGAAGAAATGATTAAATACGTCGCTCAACAGACTTGGGGCACGCTTCAGTTTAATGTCAGCGGATACAAAGTCAACCTCGACCAAGAGTGGCCACGCATCAAATATGCTGATTTAATTCAAGATAAATTTAATATTGATGTTTTTAATCCTGATCGTGAAAAGATTCTTGCTATCCTCAAAGAAAATCAAGTCGAAGTCGACCCCAAAACCAACGACGCCCGTCTCATTGACTATCTCTGGAAGATTATTCGCAAAACTTCCGCCGGGCCATACTGGCTCATCGAAGAGCCCCTCAGTCTTAGTCCATTAGCAAAAACCTTACCAGAGAATCCTCTTGTCACACAGAGATTCCACCCAATCATCGCTGGTACCGAAATGGGTAATGGCTATAGCGAGCTCAACGATCCTCTTGATCAATATGAACGTTTTAAAGAACAGCAAGCCATGCGTGATGGTGGTGACAACGAAGCTCAAATGCTCGATATAGACTTCGTCGAAATGCTCGAGTACGGCATGCCCCCCGCTTGCGGCTGGGGCAATTCCGAGCGAAACTTCTGGCTGCTCGAAGGCGTCAGTGGGCGCGAGGCTGTACCATTCCCAATCATTAAGGCGCGCAATAATTAATGGAGCAGCTCACCCAAGCCTGGTCAAAGGCCAAAGTCGTTGAGCCGCTTGGATTTGTCGATGATAATTTTCACACCGTCGGCGCACTCGTCATTACGGCAGACGAGCCACTTATTCTCTCACTCAACCCTGGCGCCGATTTTGAGCTCAATACTGATATTATTCATGAGTGGAAAGTCGTCTTCCAGACTAGTAACGGCGAAGTTTTAGGCGACGCCACCTATTCTGTCTTCCTCCAAGAAATCCAACCCTTCGTCAAAGACCAACAAAACGGTAGCATTCTTATCAATGCTCTCAGCGATAATGACATCACCGAACTCCACGCCAAAACTATTTTTAGTGACTAATCAAGTTTAATGTCTCAAATAAGTAACTTAGTTACTTTTTGCGTTTATTTTTCTTCACATTTATTACGTATTCATAATAACATTTCGGACAGAGCGACCGATATTCGATTTTTGTTTCGCTGTCATCTATTAATACGTCCGGCCCATCCAGTATAAACACATTATTTAAGAATCTCGCATTCTGCGTCGCCTTTTTACCACATTCGCACACTGTCTTTAGCTCTTCAACATCATGTGCCAGCTGCAGCAAACGCGTCGCCCCTTCAAATCCTTTATCCGTCTGCCGGAAGTTCAATCTTAATCCGTAACATATTACCGGTATATTCAGCTCAATTACCACCAACATCAGCTCATCCACCTGCTTCGGCGTCAAAAACTGTGCCTCGTCTATCAGTACACATGCCACGTCTGCAAATTTATTTTTGATAGTTTTAAATACATCACATTTTTTATCAAATACCAAATCCGTCTCACGCTCCAACCCAATCCGCGAAAGCAATTTAGTACCATTCTTTGTATCAACATCCGGCTTCAAGACACAAACTTTTTGCCCACGTTCTTCGTAATTATGTGCCACCGTCAACAAATGTACTGTTTTACCGCAATTCATCGCGCCGTATCTAAAATAAAGCTTTGCCATAGTTACATTATAACAACTTTTCATTTTTGTGCTACAATAAAACTAAATATGAGAGGAAAAATTATGATCGTTGGTACAGGCAATGTCGGCGCCAGCATTGCTTTTGCCATTATTAACCAACTAACGCCCGTCCGCGAAATTATCTTAACCGATATTAATACCGCCGATGCCGAAGGCGAAGCCATGGATTTGCAAGACACTCTAGCTGTCGCTCCAAGCTTTCTTACCATTCACGCTGGCGATTATGTCGCCGCCAAAGATTGCGATATCTGCGTCATCACTGCTGGAGCCAATCAAAAACCCGGCGAAACCCGCACTGATTTATTACAGAAGAATGTTAAAATTCTCCAAACCATTATCCAGCCCATCATGCAAGCCGGCTTTCAAGGCATTTTTATCATCGTCTCCAATCCGGTGGACACTCTCAGCTACCTCACTTGGCAGTATTCCGGTTTGCCGCCCGAGCGCGTCATTGGCAGTGGTACCGTCCTCGATTCCGCTCGTCTACGTTTTGCGTTATCGGAACGACTCAATGTTAATCCGCAATCTATCCATGCCTATCAAATCGGCGAACACGGCGATAGTGAATTTACCCTCTGGTCTAGCGCCAGTCTTGGCGGCACTCCTATCTCTCAACTTCTTCCTGCATCCGCTTTACCTAAAATCGAACAATCCGTCCGCACCAAAGCCTACGACATCATCCAGAAAAAAGGCGCTACCTACTATGGTATCGGCGCCTGCGTTGTTAAAATTATTAATTGCATTCTTAATGACGAAAAACGGGTTCTTCCTATTTCTACCTATGACGACAATAGTAATACTTATTATGGTTTTCCCTCCGTTCTCGGTGCAGAAGGCGTCATCCGTCGCCTCGACGTCAAAATCAATGAACAAGAGGGAATTAAGCTCCAAAAATCCATTAATGCTCTGCGTGCCACTCTTAAGACTGCTCAATCATCATCATGAAAACCTAAAAATATGCTAAAATAAGAATATGAAAAGAAATCGTCAACATCTACATCTCTCCAAATTCATTGCACTCCTTGCTGCCATCCTCGCGTTGATTTTCAGTAACTATATCGTTAGTCAACCCACCTCTGCCGTATCTTATTCTTCTGCCAATAACTTTTACTTTAAAGACTTTACTGCTGATTATTATCTTACCAAAGCCGAAGATGGCACTAGCCGCATGACCGTTGTCGAAGAACTCACCGCCGTCTTCCCTAATTCTAACCAAAATCACGGCATCACCCGCATCATCCCTTATACCAATAACGACGGCAAAAATCGCACTATGCCAAACGGCGATACTATCTACATCAATGTCGAACGTAACGGTCATGAAGAACCGGTCAGTAAAGTTGAGGTAGGCGATGGTTATTTCATGGTCTATATTGGCGATGCTGATGAATATGTCCATGGCGAGCAAACTTACACTCTTACCTATGAATTTCAAAACCTTATCCTTGATTTCGAAGATTGGCAAGAGCTGTACTGGGACGCCAATGGTAATGATTGGCAACAGCGCTTCGACCAAGTTACTGCCCGCGTCCATCTAGATGATGATATTATTGATCATTTTACTGGAGAAACTTCTTGTTACGTTGGTCGCTATGGCGAAAGTGGCCAGTCGCGCTGCATCACTACCGAAATCGAGGATGGCGTCGAGTTTAGCGCCAAACGTTTACTCTCCCGGGAAACCCTTACCTTTGATATGCAGTTTGACGCCAATACTTTTGCCCCCGCTCCACAGCAATTTAGCTATAAACTTATCATCGGGCTAGTTATTGCGCTCGGTATTAGCATCGGCCTAATCGTCCTCATGGTCCTTAGCTGGAAACAAGTCGCCGAGAAGCGTCGCTATTACAAAGGCCTTTTTGTGAAGCCAGAATATACGCCGCTGCCAGACTACACTGTCGCCGAAATGGCCGAGAACTACATGGGCAAAGGCCTCCTCGGCAATTCTAAGGTCGCTACCTTACTTGATCTCGCCGTCCATCACAAGGTTGAACTTGTTAAGACAGAGAAGACTGGCGCCTTTGGTAAAACCAAAACCCAATGGATGGTCCGTATAAAAACTGACACTCTTAATAAGCAACAAGCTTGTATTCTCAAGATTCTCGCTGGTAGCGACACTCCTTTGCGTCTCAATCAAGAGATCTACATCAAGACCCATACCGCCACTTCAGAATTACAAAAGCTAAATGAACGCTTCGCCAAATCCGTCACTAGTGGTCTGAAAAAGAAGGACATGAAAGAAGCTGCATCCTCAGAATCTTCTAAGAAAAAACCTATCAATTGGAATAATCTCCTCATCGGCTGTACCTGCGCAACTATGATCCTATTCTGCATCGGTTGCGGTATCCTTTTTAGCGACGACACCGAATCCTACATTACTGTCATCGGTGAAGATTCGCCTCTCATCATTCTCAGTATTGTCTTCATTCCGCTCATTACTATCGTTGCCAGCTTTATCATCTATGGCAAAACCCATAGCTATAGCACGCATACCATGAAAGGCTTAGAGGTTTCTCGTTATATGGAAGGTATGCGCCTCTATATGACCATGGCGGAAGCCGACCGCCTTAAAATACTTCAAAGTGTTAAAGGTGCTGATACTAGCCACGAAGGCGTTGTCAAGATTTATGAAAAACTCCTTCCTTACGCGGCCCTTTTTAAACTTGAAAAAAGCTGGCTCAACGAAATGAGTAAATACTATGAGTTAGAAGATGTCTCTGCTCCCGTCTGGTACTTTGGTATTGGTGCATTTTCCGCCCGCGATTTTAACTCCGCCATGTCTTCCATCAGCTCTTCCGCAGCCAATAGTATCTCGTATTCCAGTTCTAGCGGGTCGTCATCCGGCTTTTCCGGTGGTGGTGGCGGCGGATTCTCTGGAGGAGGCGGAGGTGGAGGCGGTGGCGGCGGCTGGTAGCCACACTCCATTATCATTATATTCATCAAATCATGTAAGAACTCGCGAAATATGGTAAAATAAGAATATGTTAGATATCAATTTTATCCGAAAAAACCAAGACCTAGTTACTAAATCTGCCCAAGAAAAAGGCTATCGTGTTGACATCGCCGCATTACTCAAAACTGATGATGAACGCAAACAACTTTTACAAAAAGTCGACGACTTGCGGCGCCAACGCAATGACATCTCTAGCAAAATGGGAAAAGGCAAGCCAGAGCCAAACGTCCTAGCCGAAGCTAAGCGCATTAAGGCGGAACTTGCTGCCGTTGAGCCAGAACTAAACAATCTTGAACGGCAATTAACCGAACAGCTTAAGAACATACCTAATATTATTTTCGATGATGTCCCGCTGGGCGGCGAAGAATGCAGCGTAAAAGTTGCATCCTGGGGAGACCGCAAGCCCGAAGGCGTCGATCATCTAGACTATGCCATTGGTCGTGATTGGGTTGATTTTGAGCGCGGCGCAAAAGTCGCCGGCGCTAAATTCTACTATCTTAAAGGTGAATTAGCATTATTAGAAAACGCCCTTCTTCAGTTTGGTCTCAAAAAAGTCCAAGAACACGGCTTTACCTATATTACGGTGCCAGACATGGTCTCTTCGCGCATCCTTGAAGGCTGTGGTTTTAACCCTCGTAGCAGCGAACAAAGCGATGAGTATTATATCGAAGGTGAAGATCTCGCCATGATTGCCACTGCCGAAATGCCCCTTACCGGCTATTACATGGACGAAATCCTCAACCAAAAAGATTTACCAATTTGCTTCGCTGGCTATAGTGCCTGTTTCCGCAAAGAAGCCGGGGCATACGGCAAACACACTCGCGGTCTTTTCCGCGTTCATCAGTTTAATAAGCTGGAAATGTACGTCTTCTGTCTTCCCGAAGATTCTAAAAAGATGCATGAAAAAATCCTCTCCATCGAAGAAGAAATCTGGCAAGAACTCGGTATACCATATCGCGTCATCAATATTGCCGCTGGCGACCTCGGTGCCCCTGCCGCCAAAAAATACGATCTTGAGTACTGGTCGCCATGTGATCAAAAATATCGCGAACTCACCAGCTGTTCTAACTGTACCGACTTCCAAGCTCGCAGCCTCAATATTCGTGTCCGCCGCGACAATGGGAAAATAGAAACCGTCCATACTCTCAACGGTACTGCTATTTCTCTTGCCCGCGCCCTTGTCGCCGTCATCGAAAATTATGCCCAAAAAGATAGTTTACTCAAAGTTCCTGAAGTACTAAAACCTTATCTAGGCGGAGCTGAAGAGATCTAATGATCTACGAGGTGCCAGAAACCGACCATCCTCGCAAACGCAAATCCCGCTTCAAATCAGTGGTCGCTTTGGCAAACCGCAAGCTTTCTGTGCAATTTGCTGCCATCGTCCTAGCTGGATCTACCTTAATTTCCGCGTTGCTGGGCATCTTTAGAGATCGCTTACTTAACTCTTATTATCTCGATACTTACCCTACTGGCATCGACGCCTATACCGCCGCCTTTACTATTCCTGATTTTCTCTTCTTTATCCTTACTTCTGGCGCCCTCGCAGTCTCTTTTATTCCAGTTTTTAATCAACGTCTTATCGCTGGCAATAAAAAATCCGCTTGGGAGCTCAGCTCAAGTCTCCTTAACCTCATGGCTATCCTTACGCTTGTTGCTTCTATTTTAATTATGATCTTTGCTGAACCGCTAGTTCGCTATGTTGTTGGCCCCGGTCTTGATGAATCCGGCATGATTCTTGCTACTAACATGATGCGTGTTATCGCAATCAACCCATTCTTATTTAGTATCTCTACTATCCTATCTAGCATTCAACAAGCCCTAGGCCGTTTCGTCTTTTATGCTCTGGCGCCAGCGCTCTATAACGTCGGCATTCTCATTGGTATTGTTTGGTTTACCGGTGGCATTAATATCTTTGGCTGGCAAATCTTCGAAGGCGGCATTATGGGTGTCGCTTTAGGCGTTGTTCTTGGCGCCGTTTTACAGCTTATTGTTAGCCTAGTTGGACTATTTGGGCTCGGCTTCGATTACGAATTCAAAATCCGCTGGCGCAATCAAGGTTTCCGCTCTGTGCTCAAGCTCCTCCCCGCCCGTAGCCTCGATCAAGGCATCGACTATGTCAATACTATCGTTACTACTAACTTATCCTCGCGCATGGGCGCTGGCGCTCTGCGCTGCTATAATCAAGCCTACAGCCTTTCCCAAATGCCCGTAAGTTTAGTCGGCGTCGCCATCTCTACTGCCTTCTTCCCGCAGCTTACCGAAGAACTTGGAGAAGGGAAAGAAGCCGAATTCCGCAAGACCTTCCGCACTGCTCTTAGCACTATCATTTGGATCGCCATGCCTATTGCCATTATCGCGCTCTTTGCTCGCGGCTATGTAGTTAGCTTTATCAAAAATGGCGGTGATAGCCTTATCGCCTCAATCCTTGCTACCTTAATTATTTCTATTTTCGCTAATTCAGTTTTTCACATCGCCACTCGTGGTTTTTATGCGCAACAAGACACCAGAACTCCTTTTGCAGTATCCATTATAGCCGTTGGAGTCATTGTCCTACTTGCTATTGCATTCACCATGCTCGGATGCGGACCTGAAGGTCTTGGCTGGGCACAATCTATTGGTAATACCTTAGAAGTCGTCATACTTCTCGGACTCTTGCAGAAACGTAGTGGTAAAAAACTACTTAATAAAAACTTTTGGAGCGGTTTCGCTAAAACTTGCTTTGCCACCGCTATTACTGGTTGCGTTGCCTACTCTATGACTAAGTTCTTTCCACTCATGGCTACTGATGACTCCTTCTTTAATATCTTTCCTAAATTCTGTTTAATCACCGCCGTTTCTCTTGGTGCATATTTAATCGCAGGTTGGTTTCTCAATATCGAGCAAGTCCGCCCCGTTATCGAAAAAGTTAAAAAAGTACTCTTTAAGAATAACCAATAAAAGTGTTATAATAAGAACATGGATTTATTTGAAGCAATACTTTTAGGATTCGTACAGGGTATAACCGAATTTATCCCTGTATCATCGTCCGGACATCTAGAAATCGTTAGAACTATCTTCGGTTTTTCTGGAGAGAACTTTCATTATTTTCTCGAATTTATTAATCTCGGCACTTTACTGACACTTATTATCTTCTTTCGCAAGCGTATCTGGAAAATTATCATCAATGTCTTCAAAGAAAGAGATTACAAACTCGCCATTAACATCATCATTACATGCATTCCCGCTGGCCTCGCCGGTCTCCTTTTAGGGGATCTCATTGAGAATAACGATTTCTTCGGCTCTATCTTTAGCGTAGCTGGGGCTATGGGTATAGTCGGCATCATCATGTTGCTAATCGACATCATCCCGCACATGTCCAAGCTAGAGAACGAGAATCACCTCACTCCCTTCCGCGCGCTCATTATTGGTCTTCTGCAAACTTTCGCCCTTATCCCCGGCACTTCACGCTCCGGCACTACCATTATTGCTGGCCGCCTCGTCGGGCTAGATTCCGAGTCCGCCGCCGAATATTCCTTTCTTGCCAGCATCCCGCTCATGTGTGCCGTCTGTCTCAAAATGTTCATGTCCGAAGAAGGCCGAATTTACTTTGGCGGCAACGCCGGCTGGTTGCTCATCGGTAATATAGTTGCCTTTTTGGTCGGTTGGCTCGCACTCACTTTCGTTATGAGCTATCTCAAAAAACCTAAATCATTACAAAGCTTTGGTAAATATCGCATTGTCGTAGCTATCCTAACTATTGGCATTGCTCTTATTATGATATAAACCATGGCATTTTCTGACTAGTAGGCTATATCGCAAAGCTACGTCCTGCGCCTTATGCTTCACTAAACCCCGTAACAACCAGCTCACACGGTTTTAATCTCACTCTTCATTATAACCGACGCTAAAACCGAGTAAAATGATATAATAAAAAAATAATATATTCTGAATTATGAAAAGTAGGAGACGGTAAAAATGCATACTAAGATCGTTAGCGATATAGCAATCGTAGATAGTAAAGAAACCATTATAAAAGATATCACTTCGGCGATTGATCTTGTAATGGATATAAAATATAAGACGAATTGTTATAAAATTGCACTTAACAAATCGGCCATCACTGAAGCTTTCTTTATTCTAAGTAGTGGTTTGGCCGGCGAAATTCTACAAAAGTTTGTCAATTACGGCATTAAGTTCGCGATCTATGGCGACTATTCTAAATATACCAGTAAACCTTTAAAAGACTTTATCTACGAGAGCAATCAGGGAAAGGATATATTCTTTGTCGCCACCGAGGACGAAGCAATGGAAATGTTAAATAGATAGTCGCTGTCTATCCGAGCCAAACCTCAATAAAATGCTATAATTAAATAAAGTAATTGTAAGGAAATGTTCTATGATTCACTTAGTTTATTGTGATGATAAGTCAAAAGAATTAGATAAGATTATAGCCGGCAGCAAAAACATGGTCATCCGCGGCGCCGCCGGGCAAAAATTCCACATAGTCGCGTATTTACTGGTGAAGAAATCTATTTTATGGAAAAGGGTAGCAAGAAAATCACCGCGAAAGCCGTAGTTAAAGATGTCCAGAACTTCGTCAAGCTTACCGACGACGAAATCACCAAAACCATTAATGGTAATAAAGACAAGTTACAGCTCACCGACAAGCAAAAAGAACGCTGGCATAAGAAATGCCTTTGCTTGGTAGAATTTGGCGATGTGGAAGAAATTGAGCCGCTCGATTTTGATCACCAAGGTAATATGGACGACTGGCTAATTATTGATAAGATTGAAGATGTCGTAGTTGGCACTAGTATTCCATACAACTACGATAAATCAAAGTTCCAGAAATAAATTATGCTATGCAAATCGCTATCATCTATCACTCATTTCACCACGGCAATACCGAAAAACTCATTAGGAGTTTCACCGACGGTATTGATATTATTCCAGTAAAAGAGCTTGTTAATGCTGATTTATTAGAGTATGATTTAATTGGTTTCGCGTCCGGTATTTATGCTGGTAAGTTTGCGCCTGAGATTTACGAAGTAATCAAGCGGCACTCGTCGGAATTAAAGCGAGTATTCTTAGTCTATACTAGCGGCAGCAACAACCCGAAATATGGCGAGCGAATGAAAGCAATGCTCCAAGATCTTGATATAGAAGTAGTTAGCGTGTTCTCTTGCTATGGCTATAATACTTTTGGACCATTCAAATTGATTGGCGGTAAACATAAAGGTCGCCCAGACGAAACCGATCTACAGAACTATAAAGAATTTGTCAAAGAGCTAACCAAAAATGGACATTGAGCTATATTATCAAGAACAAGGCAAAGGCGCGCCGTTCGTCCTACTTCATGGCAATGGTCAGGACAGTAGTTATTTCAAGGCGCAAGTTGAGTATTTTAGCAAAGACTACCATGTGATTACCGTTGATACTCGTGGGCACGGTAAATCGCCCCGCGGTACGGCGCCGTTCACGATGATACAATTTGCCAATAATCTAAATTATTTGCTAGAAAAAATAAAACTTCCTCCCGTAATTTTACTCGGCTTCTCGGACGGCGCCAATATCGCAATGAAATTTGCGCTCAAATATCCCGAGAAGGTCAAAGCCACGCAAAAAATGTTATAATTAGATAAAGATAAATTATGATTCATGGAAACTATTACTAACTTTCTGAATAAAATAAGAACCCCTGATAAGAGCGTAGTATTTAAGAGAAAAATCATATATTATTAGCAGCGTAATTCTTGCCGTAATGCTATTGTCGTCTTTTGGCATAGGAATGTGGTATTTTGATGTAAAAAGCATAATTGACCCACTTATATTTGGTGCGACAATATTTGTATTGTATCAAAGCCCCAAGAACAGCATTATTAGTCTAATTATTACCTTCTTACTCGCCTATGGGGCTAAAATAATTGGAGTCTAAGGTATAGAATGGAGTATAGAATTACAATTTCTCATTCAATATGTTATCTACTTACGCGCTTCGTTATAACCCACATCAAAATTGTATAAAATGTTATAATATAAATAATAAATTTTAACAAAAGGACACTATGCCCCGACCACGCAATAAGGATGACTTAGTAAAAGCCGCCAACGAACAATACAAAAAATTAAACGACTTCATTGCTTCAATGACCAAGCAAGAACTTGCCACCGAGTTTGATTTTTCGGGCGACCCTAAGAAAACTGAGCGCCACTGGGGTCGGGATAAAAACTTGCGCGATATTTATATTCACCTTTATGAGTGGCATCAACTTTTACTGAATTGGATAAAAGCCAACGAGAGTAGCAATGAAAAGCCATTTATTCCAGAGCCGTATTCTTGGAAAACTTATGGTGATATGAACTGCGGGTTTTGGGAGAAACATCAGAAAACTAGTCTAGAAGATGCCAAAAAGATGTTTGAAAAGTCGCACGCCGAAGTTTATAAATTACTAGATAATTATACCAATGAGCAATTATTTGGTCGTGGCGTGTATCCGTGGGTCAATACCGATTTAGGATCCTATTTTGTTAGTGTGATGCCGAGCCACTACGATTGGGCAATGAAAAAACTCAAAGCCCATCGCAAGAATTGCGAGAAAATGTCCTAAGTCTACCTCACCCCACATATACGAGTGGTTTCCATCCCATATCGCGCAAAGCGCAAGTAATAGCATCTCGCGCCCCATCCTCTCCTCCTACTTAAGTATAGGGAAAGGTATAATTATCTAGCGACACAGCGGACGGAGTAGCCGAAGTAACGATTGAAGTTGTCGGACGGGTTAACGTTACTACTATTGAAGTACAAGCGGTAGGCGTAGGTAGCTGAGTTAGCCGTAGAAGACCAGTAATAACCGTAGGATCCAGCATTGTTCAGAGAGCTATTATTGACGTACCCGCCATAGACGAAATATAATGGTGCAGAGCGTAATGCAGTACTACCTGCTGCATTTGCGCCTATGCTGTATGCATCTACTAAATACTTAAATGATCCACTTACTGTATTATTACTACCATTCTGATCTCCGCTTAGCGGTAGCTTCCATCCCTTAGGACAAACACTAGAAGGGGCAATATCTCCATCATTGCTTACATTTTTACCAGTATCTGCCGTAGCCGCTCCCCAGCTATAATGATTGCCTTGGCTATCATGCCCATTATTATTACTGCTAGTTAAATTACATGCATCAGTAGTATTATCACTGCAATACTTATCTCCTGGATCATAATATTTTACCATATTATAATCACCAGTATCACTAGTCCATAGTCCCGAAGCTCCAGTTGTACTAGTCCAGCTACCTGCTACATCGGAATCACTAGCGGTTAGAGTTCTACCAGTATTATTTACATACAAGTCTAAATCCAAATTCTGGGTCATCCAACAATTCCCATCTTTAAGCTTAGTTACCCAATATTTCTTGTTGTCTCTAATATCAGTTAGTTGTTTAGTTTCTCCAATACTAGCATGATAGCATTTGGCTGAAGTCATGTCTTGCATATACTGAAGGTTATCAAATCCGGGGAATTCTAGTACATCCTGCGCTCCCGCGGCGACGGAGGGAAGAGAAATATTGCAAAACAAAGCGTTTAGCCGCATCAAACATGGCAACATAAAAATCCAAAAGATTCTGGCAAACGCTTACAAAACCCAACTTAAACAGTTGCACTGGCTTCTGTAGAATTCCTAGAGCCAGCGTAGGCTGGCCAAGCAAGAGTTGACGATAGATAGAAAACGCAAATCAGCATGAATATCTTAAGCTTTTGAATGAACATTTTACCTTCCGTTCAATACTATATTGGATACTTTACTAACCGTTAAGGAACATATGCTAGCTAGTTCAATTTAGCCTAAAGCCGCCGTATCATTAACCGCCCTTTTGTAAAGACGAATAAATATACCTTTGCACAGATCTATCTAAACATCACTTCCAGACCCAAATTAATTCCAAAGACAGAATACTATATTAGCAAATTTTTGCAGACTAAACGTAACGCTCCGTCGCCGCGGGAGCGCAGGAGACGGTTACGGGATTTGGCTATGAAGATGCCCGTATCTACAATATGCAAGATATGACTACCAACTTCTGTGACCTATTACCAGTAGGCACTACAGGCACCCTTAAAGATACTAGAGATAATAAAGTTTATACTGTAGCTAAAATAGCTAATAGTAAATGGGAGAATGTTGGTTGTTGGATGACTCAAAACTTAGCTCTATTTGGAGATACCGTGCTAACTATCAATGATACGGATCTAGATTCTAATATCTTTACTACAACCGAGCAAACATATACCCTGCCAACCGCTACTAATACTGGAGGGTTCGATAACACTAAACTTAAAGATAGTAATAGTACGGACACTTATGCTAATCAGCAAGTAAGAAATCCAGCTGATCCTGATACTAATAAATATGGGGCATATTATTCTTATTGTGCCGCTACCGCAGGAACATGTTTACAGGGAGCATATGCAGACATTATTCCTAATAGCAGTAATGCTGGAAATGCCGGGAATGTGGCTAATACTACTGTAGTACCAGCTAACCAAAATGCCACATCTAGTATTTGTCCTAAAGGATGGCAGTTACCCATAAATGGTGGTACTACTACGGATAAGTCGTATAGTAAATTACTAAGTGGACTTAGTGGTAGCGCAGGAAGTACTACTATGCGAGGTGCTCCGTATAACTTCGTCTATGGCGGGGGCGTCAATGGTAGCTCTCTGAACGGTGCTGGCTCCGGCGGTTATTACTGGTCATCTACGGCTATCTCGGCCGCCCTCGCGTACGACTTGTTCTTCGGTAGTAGTCTCGTTACCCCGTCCTACAGCGGCGGTCGCTTCCTCGGCCACTCCGTCCGCTGCGTCGCTAGATAATTATACCTTTTCCTATACTTAAGTAGGAGGAGAGGATGGTATGAGTGCGTTTCAACAAGGATATACTTTCAAACTCCTTACGGGATAGCTATAAAGCACTCGTGAAGCAACAGGCATAGGCCAAGATGCTCAGAGCTAACAAACAAAATGCAAGAATTCTAAAACTATATTGTAAAAAATACAACAAATTTCTGCAGAACAATTTTCGCCATCGTGATATAATAAAAGTGTAATCAATCCCAGAAATATTTTGTTTATCCAAACAATCTATTAGCTAATGAACATAAAGATGGCATCACAATGCGGCCTAGTTCATTGTTGTAAGCTTTATGCTTATTCTGTGGATTGATTACACCCATTGTGGTGCCATTTTTGTATCTAAGATTAAATATCATATATAAAGATGGCAATAAGTTATAGATAAGCTAGTGCAAAAAATTATCTAAAGTATTCCAAAGTAATCTATTTGCACTAATTACACCATAATATAATGCATAACTTATGCCATCTTTTTTGATACTTTGTTTTAAGTATGAGAATCTAAGCACCACAGGGAATAAATATATTTACAACAAAAGGAGGGCTAAATGCACAACCAAAGAAAATATCAAGGTAAGCTAGGTAGAGGTATATCTAGCAGTAAAGTACATAGTATTCCGATCTTCTGTGCATTAGCCCTACTTTTGCTAGGAATCATATGTATTAATCCGGGATGTGTAAAGGATTTAGGCTTAGGACTAGACTTTAGTAATGATGGTAGTGTCCCCCTCCCCTTATAATCAACATATAGGTTAATCTATGATAAAGTAAAAT
>CAYUCN010000006.1:0-37653 GCA_964443395.1 uncultured Candidatus Saccharibacteria bacterium
GACATTAGTAACGGTAAGGCCTATGCCGAAGAAGGTATAAGTACACTAGCAGATAATGGTATTAGCCTAAGTATTGATGGAAATAGCAGTGATACTAGTTATAGCAAGAGTGTCACCGCTAATACGAATGCTACTAGCTATATTCCGTATAATATTACAGCTACTGCATCTAATATAGAAAACTATAGCCTAACTATTAAATATACAGACGGTAGTACTAGTCTAAAGAATGACGCAAATGGCGCTACTACTATTAATCCAGTAACTGCGAGCGGTATACAAGGTAAAAATATGACTAGTAATACCTGGGGCTGGGGATGGAGTAATAGCACTAGTACAGCTAATGCGGATATAACTTATCGCCCGATGCAAACCTCAGATTCGGTAATGCAATCAGAAAACGTCTCCGCAGCTAATATTAATGGCAAAGTAGTCTTTGCCGCGAACTTTGCTGAAGGTGCTACTGCAGGACATTACCAAGCTAATGTCTTAGTATCATTTGCTATTAAGCCGCAGGAAGTAACAGCTTTTGGTGGTATCACTAATATGCAACAAATGACTTCTAGTATTTGTAATACTGCAGCAGAAAACGAAACTAGTCAACTTATTGATACTCGCGATAATAAGAAATATTGGGTAACTAAACTCAAAGACGGCAATTGTTGGATGACGCAGAACTTAGCATTAGATTTAACTACCAGCGGCTTAAGTGCATCTAATTCCGATCTTTCTACGAACTGGACTACGTCTTCGTCAATGCCAATTGTGGCGACGGTGGCTGGGAAAACTGATCTCGTTACGGATACGGCTGCGGTGACATCTGGAGGCTTTAATACCTATGTAGTAGTTAACTCTACGAGTTATGGCGTGAAATCCGTTATTGGGTACACGGCGGCATCCAATTCAGATTATACGGCAATTATTGATGACACGAGTAAAGTATATAATGCACATTATTTAATGGGGAATTTTTATACTTGGTACGCAGCAACGGCAGGAGGTCAAACAAACTATAGTATTTGCCCAAAAAACTGGAAATTGCCTACGAGTGCACAGTTCACAAATATGACTAATGGCTATGTAAGCTCTTCAGATAACAACAAATATTTACTGGCCGATTCGACGGCGCATATTATTGCAGGGACGATAGCAAGCGGCACTGTAGATATCTATGGTATGAGTGGTTATCCGTATGCACGCTATGCGACAACAACGTCATCCGTTGAATTTAATATGAGTGTACCGAATAGTTCGTATGCACCAACTAACCCGCCTAAGCCTACTGCAGAGCCTAATACTTTTGCTCATGCAGTGAGGTGTCTAGTCAAGGCAAGCGAAGGAGTTGGCACAGAAGATCCAGAATAAACTTTCAGCATTTTTAGTGAGCACATGATTAAATCTCTAATACTTTCACTATAAGCGAGCATTTCCTGACTGGGTATTAAGCTAGACCTATGCTATACAATTTTAGCGAGCATAGACCACCTTCTCCTGATACCACGTATATTCCTGACGCAACCGAGGAGTTCGCCCGTAAGGGCGGTTTCCTCGGCTTGCCAGCGTATGACGTGCTATCAGGAGATGGCGTGAGATAAAATTCGTATAGCATAGGTCTAGCTTTTACAACGCTGCCGATAAACGTTAGTGAAAGTACTAGAGACTTATCTATCCTTCGCCGCCATCACAATAAGATTTGCCACCGTCTCCTTGCCTAACCCTGCGTCTATGCACAAGTCATAATCCTGCGGATCACCCCATTTCTGTCCAGAAATCATTTCATAGTAATTAGAGCGATTCTTATCTGCTCGCGCAATATTCTTCCGAGCGGTTTTCTCATCGTCGCCATACATTTGCATGACATTTCTTGTACACAAACCCTCATCGGCGTAGATAAATACCCTCAAAATTGGCTGATGATTACGCAAAACATAGTCTGCTGCTCGCCCCACTATTACGCAGCTACCTTGTTTAGCAATATCTTTTAAGATAACGTCCTGAGCTTCGATTGCGTACTTCGCCGGAGAAGTAGTTAGGTACAATTCTTCGCTGATTTCTCTGCCATCATTGCTATTAATCTTTTTAATATATTTACGATCCAGTCCACTTTCTTGTGCCGCTAGGGCCGTCAATTCTTTATAATAGTAAGGAATATTGAGTTGCTTAGCTACCATCTCCCCAATCTTCTTGCCCTGAGAACCATGCTGCCTAGCAATAGTGATAATGATACCAGGGTGTGATTTTTGCAGTACGGTATGGGTTTTAGTCGCATTTGGATGAGTCCGCTCAAGACGGCGAAAATATATCGCTACCAGCGAAACCGATATAATGAATCCCATTACGTCCGCCACTGGAGCTGCCCAAAGAATTCCATTAATATTATGCATAAGGTTTGGCAAAATCAGCACTAATGGTACAAACAGAACAATATCGCGAGAAAGCGAGACGACTGCCGCCTTCAGCGGTTCACCTACGGCTTGGAAGAAGATAGAGATTACCTTGATAATGCACGTAAAAGTGATTAGCATCAAGAAAATTCGGAAAGTAAGCGTGGCAAATTGCATATAAAGCTCGGGATTCTCGGAATTAGAGCCAAATATACTAATAACGTAGGCAGAATCTGCTCCAAAAATCGCTAACATTTTGTTACAGATCATAGAAATTATCACAATCGAAAGCTGTGTAATAAAAGTCGAAATCCCCAGCTTAGTTACATTATTGAGAACTTCTTTTGACGGTTTAAAGCTCTCTAGCTTTAGGCGAAAAGTCTTAGTCTTTGTTAAATAGACTAGCGAAATAATTAACGTTAGAATCTGTCCAGTAATAGTCGCCCACGCTGCACCTTGTATGCCCCACCCCAAAACAAAGATAAAAATGGGATCGAGAATGATATTAGTAATAGCACCAGCTACTGTCGCTACCATCGCAAAAGCTGGCGCACCATCAGCGCGAATTGCGGAATTTAGCATATATCCCAGCATGTATACCGGGAAGAAGGTTAGAATAATATAGAAGTACTGGCGCGCGTAGACGATATTATCAGCGCTAGCCCCAAACAGCCCTAATATTGCATCGCAAAATACGAAGCCTAGCAACACTAATACTGCGCTAATCATTAACGTTACTAACATACTGTTCCCCACGGCGTAGTGCATATTTTTTGTATCTTTACGCTCTTGGCATATAGACATAAAAGCCGCCGTTCCATCCCTCAGCATCCCAGCAAAAGCTACCGCCACTAATGTCAGCGGAAACACAATCGAAGTCGCCGCATTGCCCACCGCCCCTAAGCCCTCCGCGGTGCCATGACCAATAAAAATTTGATCAACTATATTATATAATGATGTAATTAAGAGTGCTAGTATGCACGGAATCGAAAACTTTAGTAACAGCTTAGAAATCTTTTCTTTACCTAGATATTTGTTTTCCTCCCCGTTTTGCACAAAAATCTCCTTATTTAAGTTAATATTTCGGTTTTTATTCTCTTTTGAGCCGATGCTTTGTAATCTATTACAAGCATCGTTTGCAAAAGTAAAAACGCACAACCGTTGACGATTATACGCTTTCTAAAAGATAACAAGCTGGGTCAACTCACGTATTTTACAAAAAAATTACCTAAAAATCAAGCACATGTTGTAATTTTTACAACATTTTTACAATAGTCCACAAAACTACAACTATAGAGTTTAAGTTAATCTCTCTTCAGCATCACTGTAAAAGCTTCCGAGGGAATATCAATTTTCCCAAATCGCTTCATTCTAGCCTTACCGCGCTTCTGCTTCTCCAGTAATTTAGCCTTACGGTCACGGTCACCCGTATGAATCTTCACGGTTACATCTTTGCGGTAGGCACCAATCGTTTCGCGTGCAATAATCTTCGCACCAATTGCTGCCTGCAAAGCTACTTCATAATTTTGTCGAGGAATCACCTGCTTTAGCTTTTTTGTAATCTCTCGTCCCAGTGCATCTGCTTCGCTCCGGTGGCACATTACGCTTAGTGCATCTATTCGGCTTCCCGCCACCAAAAAGTCCAAGCGCACCAAATCCTCGGCACGATAATCCGCCAATTCATAGTTAAAACTCGCATAGCCAGAAGTGATGCTTTTTAGCTGATCGTAAAAATCAGTGAGTAAATTCGCCATTGGCGCGTCAAAATCAATCACCGCCCGGTCTTCTATGTAGCTTAAGTTGGTTTGGTGACCGCGCTTCTCATTAATTAGCCCTAATACTCCTCCGATCATATTCTGCGGTAAAATAATCTCGCCCTTTACCCACGGTTCACGGATTTCCGCCACTAACGATAAATCTGGCAAGTCCGAAGCCGAGCGGATATTCAAATCTTCGCCACTACCCAGAGTTACCTCGTAATTCGTTGAAGGGTTTGTTACCACTAAATCTAGATTAAACTCTCGCTCTAGACGCTCGCGTATAATATCCATATGTAGCAAGCCTAAGAAACCGATTCTTAGTCCGAATCCTAGCACTGGCGAATTTTCTGGTTCATAGACTAAAGCCGAGTCAGACATCGCTAACTTTTCTACCGCTTCTTTCAGCGCCTCGTACTGATCATTAGAAACCGGGAAGAAACCCGCGTACACAAAAGGCAAAACGTTTTTATATCCCGGCAGCGGTGTACTCGCAGGTGTCTTCGCCAAAGTTACTGTATCACCTACCTTTGCCTCACGCGTGGTCTTTAAGTTAGTGACAATATAGCCAATTTCGCCTTCGTCTAAGCTAGCATGGGGGGTCATCTTTGGTGTCAGCGCTCCTACTTCCAGAGCTAAGCCATTAGTATTAGTGGCCATCATCCTAATTTCACTATTTTTTGCAATACTCCCCTCGAACACTCTCACGTATAACACTACACCGCGATAATCATCAAAATACGAATCAAAAATCAACGCTCTTGTGTGCTCGCTTTTACCTATGTTTTCCAATACTCTCGGCCTCGGTGTCATCTCGATAATTCTGTCTAAAATCTTCTCAATGTTATATCCCGTCTTCGCCGAGACCGGGATGATCTCTTCTGGCTTGCATCCTAATAAATTAATTATCTGTGCCGAAACTTTCTCTACATCTGCCGCCGGCAAATCAACTTTATTAATCACCGGTATAATATATAAATCCTGCTCCAGCGCCAGATAGACATTAGCCAAAGTCTGCGCTTGGATCCCTTGCGTCGCGTCCACTACTAGCACTGCTGTTTCCACTGCTTGCAATGAACGTGATACTTCATAAGAAAAGTCCACATGCCCAGGTGTATCAATCAAATTTAACTGATAGCCCTTCCAATTCATCTGCACAGGTGCGAGTTTAATTGTAATGCCTTTTTCTCTCTCCAGATCCATCGAGTCCAGCAACTGCGATTTCATCTCCCGCTGTGAAACCGTCCCGGTCAATTCCATCATTCGATCGGCAATCGTCGACTTACCATGGTCAATGTGGGCAATAATACAAAAATTCCGAATTCGTTCTAGACTCATATGCTATAATCATATCATATGAAGGTGATTTTGGCAATTTCTGGCGGGGTCGATTCGATGGTGATGTTGGATATTTTTGGGCGCCATTTTGTCAACGAAATAGTCAAACAGTACGAAGATTTAATGATTTATGGCTGCGCTAGGCCAAAAATCATCGCCGCCACGTTCAATCACGGTACACGGCCGTCGGCAAAAGATGACGTTCTTTTTGTACGCCAAATCATCAAACAGAAATATCGAGGCTTACCGCTTTTTACAGCAGAGGCCAATCTAGGCGAGCATGTTTCGGAAGCAGAGGCGCGAGCGGCCCGGTATAATTTTCTCCACGCTCTAGCGGAACCAATACAAAAACCAAATATGCTATTGACAACAAGGCCAGATTATGATGAGTCGCAGCTGGAGTCGCCAGCGCCAGAATCGGTTCTTATCTATACTGCGCACCATTTAGATGACTTAGTCGAAAGCATTGCCATTAATCTGCTGCGTGGTACGGGGTGGCGAGGTCTAGCGCCGCTAGATACTCCAGGGATCAAGCGGCCGTTCTTAGAGCCGGAATATCTGCCCAAATATTTGCGTAAATGGACACCCTTTGATAAAACAGACCTTTGCAGACTTGCATCAGATTTTGATGTGGTTTTTCGACAGGACCCAACCAACTATGAGGATAATTATTTGCGCAATCGCGTAAGAGCAAAGCTCACTTGCTTTGAGCGTGAATCTCACAATACTAAGTATAAACTAGATCTTTACAATTTATGGCTCAAGCAAAAAGCCTTAAAGGCCGAGATTGACCAAATTGTCCAAGAATTATTACCTGCCGAGCACGCGCCGTGGCAACGCAGCTGGTTTAAAAATCTAGACGAAAAGGTGGCCCTCGAGCTTCTCCGCGCCGGCACTCTTCGTGCTGGCATTAGTGCCACTCGCCCGCAGCTGCATGACTTCCTCCACGCCATCCGCACCTACTCCCCCGGTAAACGCTTTAACCTGCCTGGCAATAATCTCATCAAATTCACCAAAACTGAGTTTCTTTTATAATCTCAAGAATTTCTAAAATTAACTTTATTTTAGGCTTTTGTGCTATAATGAAGGCATTACTGTATAAGTGGAGTTAATATGATTACAAAAGCGATTATTCCCGTAGCTGGCTGGGGAACACGCCGTTTGCCTATTACTAAGATTATCGAGAAATCCATGTTGCCAGTCGGCAATCGTCCGCTCGTAGATTATTCCGTGCAAGAGCTCATCCAAGCAGGTGTAACCGATATTTATATGGTCATTTCTAATGTGGAGCCGTGCCAAGTCAAAGCTTTTTATCAAGATAATATCGCCCTTAATGAATATTTGATTGAGCGCGGCAAGGCTGATCGCCTCTCCTTGGCTAAAACTCTACCAGATAATGTTAAAATTCACTATATTACCCAAGACCCATCCGGTAAATATGGTACTGCGGTGCCTATCGCCATGGTTGTAGAAAAATACCATATTGACGAGTCTGTTCTAGTGTTCATGGGCGATGATTTTATCTGGAATCCTGGTGGTGAATCCTGCACCGAAACTCTTATTAAAACTCTCCAGAGCGAAAGCGATTCCGCTATCTTTGGCGCCGAAGTCCCCCATGAGGAAGTGGATAAATACG
The DNA here is from genome assembly GCA_964443395.1 of uncultured Candidatus Saccharibacteria bacterium. GTDB lineage: Bacteria > Patescibacteriota > Saccharimonadia > Saccharimonadales > Saccharimonadaceae > Nanosyncoccus. The sequence goes on from CAYUCN010000006.1 coordinate 7,116, forward strand.
GCGTATTTTCCGTGCAAGACGGCCTCCTTACCGCCGTTGTCGAGAAGCCTAGCGTCACTACGGCGCCGTCTAATCTCATCAATGTTAGCAAATATATCATGTCTCCCGCCTTACTCCAAGAGATTTGCGCCTACGTACGGGATAATAATTTCGGCCCTAAGGATCAAGAATATATTGTTACTGATCCTATCGATAGTTATATTAAAAAAGGCGGAATCATGCGCGTAGCTACTAATAATGGGGAATATTTAGACGGCGGCACTCTAGAAGGCTGGCTTCACGCCAATAACGTTGTTTGTCGCTCCTGATTTTTGTTAAAGTTCCAACTTGTCACAGAGGCTTATTATATCACCAAATGAATAATATTTTTGACTTTTTAGCTAAAATATCGTATTTTATGAATATCCTTCACTATTTTATTCATTCTGTGATATAATAGTCTTATGAAAAACTCCCATAGAGAACCAAGTTATCAAGAAGCTATCGGCCGCGTAGTTGAGCGCTTGCGTACTGAGAAAGGCTGGACTCAGTCACAGCTCGCCGAAGCTATTGGTAGTAGTCAATCCGCCATTCATCGTATCGAAAAAGGCCGCCAAAATATCTCTTTAGAAATTACAAAAAAACTTTCGCGTGCCCTTGGCGGTCAAATTCTCTCCATCAATGACAGTGTTTCCCAGAGCTACCGCATTAATGGCGGTCGCGAACTTCATGGCGAAGCTATCATTAATACCAGCAAAAATGCTGCTGTCGCTTTGCTTTGCGCCTCCCTTCTTAATTCCGGTATCACTACCCTGAAGCATCTTGCCCGTATCGAGGAGGTCTTCCGCATTTGCGAAGTCCTAGAATCCATTGGCGTTAAATGCCGTTGGATTAATGATAACCGAGATTTAGAGATTACTCCCCCAGAGCATCTCCAGTTAGATAGAATTGACGTCGAAGCTGCTCGCAAAACTCGTTCTATCCTTATGTTTATGGGGCCATTGCTTCATAAATTTAAAGAATTTCGTTTACCATACGCCGGTGGTTGTACGCTAGGCACTCGTACTATTGAGCCACATCTCCGAGCCCTATCGGATTTTGGTCTAAAAGTCGACGCGGCTAGCTGCAGTGGCTTTTACGAAGCCAGCGTTGATACCTCGCAGTTAGTCAAAAGCCAACTCAAAGCTATCCGCTCTATCGAATCTGTCCATTCTTCCTATCCCCCTAAGAAGAAGATTGTCCTCATTGAGCGCGGAGACACTGTCACAGAAAACGTCCTCATGGCTGCTGCCCTCTACCCCGGCGAAACCACTATCGTTGGCGCTTCGTCTAACTATATGGTGCAGGATTTATGTTTCTTCTTGGAGAAGCTGGGCGTCAAAATTCGTGGTATTGGTTCTACTACCCTTACTATTAGGGGTAAGGCTGCCATTAGTCAGGATGTTGAATACTCCCCAGCCGAAGATCCCATCGAGGCCATGTCTTTCATCGCTGTAGCTCTAGTTACTAAATCCTGCTTAACCATTCGCCGCGCCCCTATTGAGTTCTTAGAAATCGAACTAGAAATCCTCAAGAGCATGGGTGCAAAAATTGACCGTTCTCCGGAGTATTACAGTCTCAACGGTCGCACCCGTCTAGTCGATCTGAAAATTCACAAGTCATCGCTTGTCGCTCCGGCTGATAAAATCGCCCCTATGCCTTTCCCAGGCCTAAATATTGATAATTTGCCGTTTTTCTCAGTTATTGCCGCCACCGCAAAAGGTCGTACGCTTATTCATGACTGGGTATTTGAGAACCGTGCCATCTACATTACCTATCTAGAGCAGCTGAATGCCAAGGTCGAGTTACTAGACGCCCACCGCGTCTACCTAGAAGGACCCACTAATTGGCGCGCTGCCGAGTTAGTTGCGCCACCAGCTCTCCGCCCCGCCGTCGTCGTGATGATTGCGATGCTTGCCGCCCCTGGCGCTTCCATTTTACGTAATATCTACTCCATTAACCGCGGATATCAAGACTTTGCCTCGCGTCTCAATCAGCTTGGTGCTGATATCAAGCCTCTTCTAGAAATCTAAAACCATATAGAAAACATTTTGTCAGTGCTTCTCCGAGCCGGACTTATTTTGACAGATAAATACTGAAGTCTCTAATATTTGCATGATAAGTAAACGTTAGTGGAAGTGCTAGAGACTATTCATTAAGTAAAAACGGAATTAAACTAAGCAAAGCGGAATCATAATTAAGCAAGGTGGTTTCGGCGTTAAGCAGGGCATTTTGGAGATTTTTTGATTTTTTAACAAACTTGTGCTTGTTATGTTACAAAAAACTCCGCTACAATCTTTGCATGGGCGGAGAATTTTGGCACTCTCCGTCCTACATGCTTGCCTAGCTAAAATAGTAGTATTCCCATGTTCTCCAGGAAAACTATTATTTTAGCGAAGTATGCTATAATAGTTATAATAAAGGAAGGTAATATGACGAAAAAAGCTACAAAATCAGAAACGAATACTGAAGATTCTGGCAAAAAACAAGCTCTAGATCTAGCAATTCAGCAAATCACGAAACAGTTTGGTACTGGCGCCATCATGAAGCTCGGCGACACTGCAAAGATTGATGTAGAGCTTCTACCTTCTGGTTCACTATCTCTAGATTTAGCTCTGGGTGGTGGCTACCCAAAGGGACGCATTATTGAGATTTATGGCCCAGAGTCCTCCGGTAAGACCACCCTTGCCCTACATGCCATTGCCGAGATCCAGAAGCAAGGCGGCCAAGCCGCATTCATCGATGCTGAGCATGCTCTAGACCCATCTTATGCACGCAAGATTGGCGTAGATACTGATAACTTGTTTATCTCGCAGCCAGACAACGGCGAGCAAGCATTAGAGATCTGCGAGACCTTAGTCCGTAGTGGCGCTGTAGACTTAATCGTTGTCGATTCCGTGGCTGCTCTCGTACCTCAGGCTGAGATTGATGGCGATATGGGTGATGCACAGATGGGTTTACAGGCACGCCTTATGTCTCAGGCTATGCGTAAGCTCACTGGCATTATTTCTAAGAGCAAGGCTACCGTTATCTTTATCAACCAAATTCGTATGAAGATCGGCGTTATGTTTGGCAACCCAGAGACTACCACTGGGGGTAACGCCCTCAAATTTTATGCTTCCGTTCGCATGGACATCCGCCGCATCGGCCAGATTAAGAATGGCGAAGACATCGCCGGCAACCGCACCAAAGTTAAAATCGTCAAGAACAAGATTGCCGCGCCTTTCCGCACTGCCGAGTTCGACATTATGTACAACGAAGGTATTAGCAAAACCGGTGACGTTCTCGATCTCGCTATTCAGAAGGGAATTATCGACAAAGCCGGTGCCTTCCTCAAGTATAAAGGCGAAACTATTGCTCAAGGCCGAGAAAACGCCAAGGATCTATTAAAGAAAAATCCCGAGCTCTTGCACGAAATCGAACATCAAGTCCGTGTTGCCGCTAAGCTAGATTCAGATGATGAAGACAATAATGATGCCGAAGCTGCCGCATCGGCCGAGGAAACTTTAACCGAATAATCAATATTTGCGCGAAAGTAAAATCTTCATTACCACGCCATGCTAAAAATCGAGAGTTTAGAAAGTAATCATCAAAACTCAGAGGAAGATTCTTCCCCTCAAAATTGGCTTGATTCAATGTCGGCCGCAGATGCTGACATCCGCACTATTACTAAACTCACTCCTGGCGTTAAAGATCATAACCGTGTCAACGTTTTTATTAACGGACGCTTTGCCCTATCGCTCGACGTCAAGCAAATCGTTGACTTAGGCATCAAAGTCGGGAAAAAGCTCACTCCCGAAGAATTACAAGAACTGCACAAAGCTTCAGAATTTGGTAAGCTCTACCAACGTTCGCTCGAGTGGGCTTTCTCTCGACCACACTCTCTCCGTGAAACCCGTGACTATCTTAAGCGTCGTCAGCTCAAACGTACTCAGCTTAACCGTAAGCGCATTAGCGAAGAGCTCAAGCCCTTACCAGAAATCCAAGACTCCGCGATTGAGTTAGTTATCGAACGTCTCCAGGAGCGAGGCTACATCGACGACCGTAAGTTCGCCGAATACTACGTTGAGAATCGCTTTATTAAAAAAGGTGTTAGTAAAACTCGCCTCCGCCTAGAACTCGTCAAAAAGGGCGTTAGTGAGGAAATTATTGTTGCCGTACTTAATGACAGTTCTCGCACTGACCAAGACGAACTAGCCAAAATGATTGCTAAAAAATCCAAGAAATATGATGAGCAAAAGCTGATTGCTTACCTTATGCGCCAAGGTTTTCGCTATCACGAAGTCATAGAAGCAGTTAACAAATATAAGCACACAGAAGGATAAAGCAGCTACCTATGTCTTGATCAAAACTCTGGGCTGTCGCATAAATACCTTTTCGAAGGGTTTAAGACTTGGGCAAGCGCCCCGGAGCGGCCCAAGAAAAGCGTATTTATGTGACAGCACCAAAAGCATAAGGATAAGTATAAAACCAAACTTAAAACTTTTTGTTTTATATATGCAACGCAGTATGTTATAATAAAGCTATGCTAATTAATGCTTCTCAGCTAAGCGGATGCCCTATCCTTAGTCTACATATAGGCGGCGAAATTGCTCGCGTCACCGAGCCTATTGTAGATCCTAATACGCTCAAAATTATTGCCTTCCAGCTAGAAGGGAAGCTCTTAAATGGCGAAGATGTAGGGAGTATTCTCCCTTGCGATAGTATACGCGAATTTTCTCGTATGGGCATGATTGTTGATTCCATCGACGAATTTGTTGATCAAGATGATATTCTTAAGATACGAGACGTACTGAAACTCAATTTTGCTTTACCTGGCCTCAAAGTCGTCACTACCAAGAAAGAAAAACTCGGCAAAGTTTTGGACTATACTGTAGATGTAGAAACTTGGGTTTTACAGCAACTCATAGTGCAGCGCCCCGTCATGAAATCATTCTTCGACCCGCAGCTTATCATTCCACGCAAGCAAATTGTTGAAGTTGACGATTACAAAATTATTATTAAGGACGAACATGACAAAGTCAAGAGCAAGGTTGCTCAATCCTCCGCAGCGAATGAGTTCGTGCCTAACTTCATCAATCCTTTCCGTGAACCCGACTTCGCCAACGAGAAAAAGCTCAAATAATCTCTTTATTGACAAATCCATCGCAGCGTCGAGTTAGAAAACCTGATCTTAAGATCAGATTCTTCGTGTCGTAACAGGGGTAGTGTACCCCCAAAACCTGATCTGCTACATTTTACTTCGAAGTGCACACGGCCTGACTACGCTCCATGACCTTTTGCGGGGTATTCCAGTTTAATCGTTTTCTAGGCCTATTATTGATTTCTTCTACGACTTTGTCAAGACTGGATTGTGTGATATGCTCAAAGCTGGTACCTTTTGGAAAATACTGGCGGAGCAGCCCATTAGTATTCTCGTTGGTTCCGCGCTCCCATGAATGATATGGATGTGCAAAATAAACCATTAGACCATCTAAATGGCTTTCCAGGTACTCATAATCGGCATTTTCTGAGCCATTATCGAGCGTTAAGGTCTTAAGATATTTAAGATTAATCTTAGCCTTTACATGCTCAATAAAGCCATCTGCAAACTTCCGGCTAAGTGTTAGTCCTAGAAGCTCGCGTGTTGAGCGCTGCATCTTCCGCTCCTTAGTCGTATAAGGCGGTAACTTGATAGCTAGTAAATAACCACTTTTACGCTCTACAAAGGTCGCTATTCGTCCAGTAGCTCCCTGGTTCTTGCTGACAATTGTATCCCCTTCCCAGTGTCCGAGTAATAAGCGCTTCTCAATATATTTGGGCCGAGCATCGATGCTTCTAGCCTGCTCTTTAGTCTGTTTTCTGAGATACGAATTGTGGCAATGTTTGTATTTCTTCCTACGACGTAAGTAATGCTTAAGATCCTTACGCTCTGTATATATAAAGCTATAGATGGTCTGAGGGGCTATGGTGAAGTCTTGACGTATGCCATTTATTAATACGCCTCGTTTCTTTAGTACTCCAGCGATCTGTTCTGGCGACCAACGTTGCTTAAGTCGTTTGATAATATAGTTTCTAATCCGCGTATTTTTTGGCAGCTTACGATGTGTATGATTGGCGGCTGCTCGACACTTAGAAGCTTTATAGACGGCAGCTTCTGCATCATAGTAATACTTATTAGCTGGCGCATCAATATCACTGCGCGTCTTATAGATATGGCCGTTGGCTAATTCTTGTGGCGTTAAACTATTGCGGCCAATCTCTCGTCGAATACTAGACTGATCACAATGTAGCTGCTTAGCAGTTCTGGGTATTGAATAACCTTCATCGAGGTAGAAGTTAAGCCTATAGTGCTTTTCTGTGCTAAAATGTTTGTAAGACATTTATGGGTTTCCTTATATTATCGTTTTATGGTAAAAACTATTATACAGGATACCCCTCTAAATGTCTTTTTAGTGCACTTCGGATTGGAGTCTAAGTCTCGAGATCAAGTTTTGGCATAAATGGAATGAGAGACAAAATATATAAATTATTTCAGCTTTAGCGAATTTTAGGTCTAGGCAAAAGTGCAGCTGCGTGAGATAATAGGGTTGGATCATATTTACAGCAATGTAAACAAAAAAATAATGCAAGCATTATTACTAGTGCCATTATGGCCCTCGTAAGAGTAATGCTTGCGCGAGGTTGATCCCCATGATGGCACTATTTTTAGTGATAATGGGTAACTCGCGCGAATGGTAAGCTAAACGTAGGGCTTAGCTGATGCGCTATTTTTGTTACCTAAAATCAAAAATGTGTGCTCTCTGGAAGAACTATTAAATAACAGGAGGGCTCATGAAGATAAAACATAAATACAAATATAACTTAGAGTATATTATACCAATAACTTGTATAGGCATATTGGGAATACTAAGTTTTATCAGCATTTATCCTAGTATTAGTATACATAAGACTTACGCAGATGAAAGCGATGGCTATACAATATATGATGCAGATAATAGCAGTGTAAACGTAGATAATAATAATGCTACTACCTATGACTTCACCGAAGATGGCGTAGTATTAGAATGGGATAATCGCGATAGCGATTATCAAACTATTACGGGAAGTAATAGTGAAGTACTATATAGATATAATAGGTTTAGAGTAACTGCAGAAAACATTAAGAAGTATCAAATCCTCGCTAATATCGCTGACACAGCTAATGGTACTAATGGTAATAAACTCACTGGCTATACTAACTCAGAGTATAATATCCCCAATGGTTATAGCATAGATAGTATTAGTGATACTAATGGTATAGTGGGTAAAGATCTAACTTCTTCTACTACTTCACAATGGGGCTATGCTATTACCATTGGGGAAGTTACTACTACAGATAACTTATCTAACTTAACCTACAAAGCTGTGCCCCCAGCTGCTAGTAGTGATATAGGACTAACTGACAATGTTACTGAATTAAACAACCAAGCCTTCACTATTGCCTTTGCTGCTAACATTGCTGATGATAAACCAGCTGGGAGTTATCGGGCTAGCGTGGGAGTGAGTGTAGTAGTAGAACCAAAAGAGCTTACCATAGACGACATCACTACAATGCAGGAGATGACTCCAGAGATATGTGCTAGTATGCCATATGCAGATACTGCTGGTAATAATCAATTTATCCTACGTGATAAACGCGTAACTAGTAGTAGTGAACCGGGGTATCAATATACTGTAGCGCATCTTAAGAACGGCAATGGTGAAGATGCTGGATGCTGGATGACGGAGAATCTGGCTATTATTGATAAAAGTATTAACTCTACAGATTCAGATTTGGTATCTGGTGATTTTAATATAACTGGCTCCAACATATATGGTTTCAATGAAGGTGATAAAGAATCGAGAGCTGTCTACTATGAATCCGGATATGGCGGATATTATAACTGGTATACTGCCACGGCTGGAACAGGTCCAAATGTGGCCGCATCTAACCTCGGGGCCACGATAGAAGCTTCTTCAAGTATTTGCCCTAAGGGATGGAAGTTACCTAACAGAATGAGTAGTAGCGGGTCGTACAGTAACTTATTGGACGGGCTTCCTACAACCTCTGACACGCAACTAATAACATATCCATATTATTTTATAAAAGGCGGCCATATCTTTAATAGTGCAAAAACAAACACTGCTAGTGGATATTACTGGTCGGCTGTTGGCAAAAAGATGAGCTATGGTACTATCCTAGCAGATTCGTTATATTTTTATAGTGGGCAAGTTGTTCCTACGGGAGAAAGAAATGGATGTTTTGGTTTCTCTATACGCTGTGTCGCTCGATAAACCACGTACCAGAGACATATTAATAACAAAAAACTCAGCCGCAGCCAAGTTACATCATAAGTGTCCATAAGGGTACCTCCAGTTGCCGGAGCTTGACCTCAATTGCAACCTTTGGAACCCGCGGGAACCTAATTCCCGTATCTTCAGTATAGCACAAGCGTATGAACGTTGCAATTTAACCTTAGCTAAGCAACGTTTCCTCTAGCCTCCGCCGCCATAATCAAATGATCAAACAGTGCCGACACCGTCAGTGGCCCTACCCCGCCTACTTTTGGTGTGATTGCCGATAAGTCGCTGCGTTCTCGCACCTTGTCGCTTATATCGCCTACTAACACCCCGCCTTCACTAGCTGTCCCCGCGTCTACTATTACCGCTCCAGACTGTATCATCTCTGTTGTAATCAAATGCGGCACCCCCGTTGCACTTACGATCACATTGTAATTTACCAAATCTTTTAAATTGCTTTGCTTACCAAATGCTGTTACATCATAACCGGAATTCTTCCACATCCGTTCTAATGGCCCGCCTACTAAGCGACCGCGTCCTACCAGCGCAATTTTCGCTTGTTCTAGCTCTATATTATATCCCGCTAGTAACCAATTTATTGCTGTCGCCGTCGCCGAATCATACTCCGCCTGCTCCCCTAGCCCGTCTACATCTTTTTCTGGCGCCAACTCATTCACCAATACTTGTACATCCTGGTTGCCTTCTAATGGCAGTTGCACGATTATCCCGTTTACATCGTCCATCCTATTCGCCTCGGTGATCGCCGCCGCTATATCATCTCTTAGCCAGTCGATTACATTTACGCCGATGTCTTCACCATAACGTTTTTTTAGTGTCACGTACTTTTCTATCACTGGGTTAGTACTATTACGAATAATCATCAGCGTCGGCTGTATTTTGCGCGCTTTTAGACTGCGCACCTGTCGTGCTTGGCGTTCTTTTACGAACCCCGCCAACTCCCTCCCGTTTAGTAGTTTCATTATCCAATCTCCACTGGCTCTTGCTCTAGTATATAGCCATACTTTTCTGCTACCGTGCCAATTATCTCGTCGCGCGCCGCCGCCAAATCTGCATAACTTTTTGCACTTTCATTAATCAACACTAACGCTGCTTTGTCGCTTACTCTAATCCCTCGAAGTATCTTGCCCTTAAATCCACACTGTTCTATTAGCCAGCCAGCATTAACTTTGCCCGTACCGTCGTCATTGCGCCATACCGGTATACCTTTAGCTTCTAGCTCATCTAATTCTTCTTTGCTCAAATAAAGATTCTTAAAAAAGCTTCCCGAGCTTGCAATCTTCTCTGGATCTGGCAATTTGTCATTCCGAATTGTGCAAACTGCCTCCCTAATACTCATCGGGGAATAATCAGTAATTTTATGATCATCTAGATATCTCTGCAGGGAATTATAAAACGGCGGCTGCAAAACCCCACGCTTCACTTTTATTGTCACGGATGTAATTAAGAATCTCCCCGCATCTTCACCATGGTTGAACCTTGTATGTCGATAGCTCAGTTTCATATCGTCTTTTTCTAAGGTTGTGAACTCATCTACCTTTGTATCATAAGCTTCTACTGATACAATAATTTGCGCTACATCTTGTCCGTAAGCCCCAATATTTTGCACCGGTGCTGCTCCTACTGTCCCTGGTATTAAACTCATCGCTTCGCAGCCAGAATATCCTCGCTCACAAGCTACCTTTACCACATCATCCCAAATCTCTCCTCCCATACACACTAGCTCCAGTTCGTCTCCTAAATCTTGTATGTCATCAAGATCATCTATCTCTACTAAATCTTCCCCTACCTTCACGAAGATTCCTTTGGCTCGGTTTAGGATAATCACCCCTGGGAATCCCCCATCATGTCCGATCGTATTTGCTCCTCCTCCCATTATCCATACTGGCAAATTATGCTCTTTAGCAAACATATACGCATCCCGCACATCATCTGCATCTTTCGCCGTATACACATAGCGTGCCTTCCCGCCTAAACGCATCGTCGTCAGTTTTGCAATCGGCACATTCTCTTCTATCAACATATATTATATATTATATCACACAATCCCATATCTATTGCGCGATTGTACTCACTATCCGAGTACAACTTAATCTCTCGTATAACATTGGTTTGTTAGTAAACAAAGCTGACAAGCACAAGTTTGTTGTTTTTTGACAATTCTGTATGCTCCTCTCCTCCTACTTAAGTATAGGAAAAGGTATAATTATCTAGCGACACAGCGGACGGAGACGCCGCGGTAGCGACCGTCGTAGAGGGTGGACGGGTTAACGTTACTACTATTGAAGTACAAGTTGTAGGCGAGGGTGGCCGAGTACGCCGTAGAGGACCAATAATAACCGAGGGAGCCAGCAGCGTTCAGAGAGCTAATACTGACGCTCCCGCCATAGACGAAATATAATGGCGCCTGGGTTAGTTTACTACCAGCACTTCCTATATTATACGCATCTACTAAATACTTAAAAGATCCACTTACTGTATCATTACTGCTGCCACTTAATGGTAACTTCCAGCCTTTAGGACAAATGCTAGAAGGCGCAATATCACCATTGTTATCTTTACCTACACCCGTACCTGCTGTAGCAGCTGTCCAAGAATAATAATTACCTACCGCATCATGCCCATTATGGCTACTAGTAGTTAAGTTGCATTGATTCGTAGTATTCTCGCTACAGTACTTAATTCCAGGATCATATGAAGCTACTGTATTAGTACCGCTAAATCCACTTGGTCCAGCATCAGTAGCTTGTGTAGCCACAGGCTTAGTAGTAGAGCTACTATTCCAATCCGCAGATAAGTCAGTATCGGCTGCACTAAGACCTGTTGCGGGAATATCTAAATCTAGATTCTGGGTCATCCAACAGTTACCGTCTTTGAGCTTAGTAACCCAATATTTCTTGTTATCTCTAATATCAGTTAGTTGTTTAGTTTCTCCAATACTTGCATGATAGCATTTAGCTGAAGTCATGTCTTGCATATATTGGAGATTATCAAAGCCGGGGAATTCTAGTACCTCCTGCGCTCCCGCGGCGACACCCAGCAAAACAAAAAACAAAATACAAAATCACATTCGAAAAGCCCTAATGCAAACTACAAACATATCAAAACACTTTATATTTCAATACAATAACTCCACAATTTCACTATAAGTAAGTACTCATTTAATCAGGGCAGAATGCTAAGCTAGACCTATGCTATCAGGAGATGGCGTGAGATAAAATTCATATAGCATAGGCCTAGCTCTGCCACTCTCCGCCGGTGAACGTTAGTGAAAGTACTAGAGACTTAGTCATGGATGATTTAGTTGAATCTGGATGGAGCAGCCTACTCCGCCTCTCTCCCCTCCACCATCATAACGAATTTTAATTTACCTTCCGTATTGTCGCCAATCCCAGAATAATTATTATAACTATCGCTTAGTTTTACCAGCCGCTCCACTTTATCCGATGTTACTTTTACTTTGTTATTTACTAAATCATTCAGCTTCTGGATTCCCTCAGCATCAAATTTCTTCATGCCGGAGTTTAATTCTTTCGCGCCATCTAGTAATGCATCTACACCATCCAGTACTTGGTCCAGCATCATCACTAAATTATCACCCAGCCCTTCTTGGATCGAATCTGCTACTTTTGCTGCTACGCTTCGTGCCGTCGTTGCGGCAGTTTGCTGGGCCACTTGTTGCATTGCAGCGTAAGTACTCTGGAAAAGCTTTTCTTCCATCGCACTAATATTTAGTCCGCTAGTTAACTGTTTTTGCACTTCCGGCAGTACTGCAGCTATGTATTTTTGCAGAGTCGCCGCATCGTTACAATTGATTGTCGGCGCTGTCGGCGCAGCTGGAGTCTCTGCACTGCTTCCAGCATCGCTAGTATCGCTGGTATCCTCAGAATCTACGTCTGCATCTGCATTGCTCCCTATGCCTTCTCCTGTACCTGCCTCTGGCGTCACCGGCTTACTCACTGCTGCGGCGTCTTTCATACAAAGTTCTATTGCTTGCGCCTTTGCTAGGGGTTCCACTAGCAGTGTTAATTGTTGCTGTAATTGTTTTAGTTCCGGCATATTACTGACTTGCTGATGGATTTGCGCTCGTATCGACGCCTGTTGCGCCCGTACTTGTTGTGTCGCTGCACTAGCCGCCATACTAGCGATTTGGTCAAGCGGTTTACCATCCAGCAACCCGTCATCAAAGCTTAATTTCGTCTTTGCTTCTGCTATCGCATCGCGCAGGCTCTGCACGCCATCTTGTAATTTAGCAGATCCATCCGCTAATTGCTTACTACTATCCGACAATGTCTGCATATCGGCATATAGTTGATCTAGCTGCGTAAAAGTTTTTAAATCCTCACCGTTCAAAATTTCCGGCGTTACGATAATGTATAAATCTTGCAGCGCAAAACTTTCCGTCTCGTAGCTAATTGTCACTTCATCCATCGTTTCTAGTTCATCTAGTTTCAAACTATCATATAACCCTGGCGCCGCCACCGCTGCCACTACTACCGACTTGCCATTGCTTGTTGCTTTCCCGTTCGTTACTGCTACGTTAGAGACTTCTTTCTCTGGCAAAATCGTCGCCACTGCCGCTGCAAATGGCGTATAAAGGTCACCCACTTTCGCTAGGTTAGTTAGTTCTAGTCGTATCTCTACTTTACCAGCCTTACCTAACATTTCTTCTACATTCTTCTCTTGCCCGTCTAGTGCATAACTAATTTCCACCTTTACCGGCAAAGCTTTTTTCGCTAAGCCACGGTAATATATATCCGCGCCATTCGCCTGCCAAGTTACCGACTCTCCGTCTGTTGTAAATTCTTCATATCCATTCAAGTTCTCGATATTCTCTAAAATACTTTTATCATTTAGTCTAACATCCTTTAAATCATTAATTAAATGTTTCGTCACGGATATTTGCTCCGTCGCCCCGCTTGGTTGCATTTTTACATATACCGTCTCATCTTGCGTCATTGCGTAAGCCGAACACGGCGCTAAGGCTAGGGTGGCCGCTAAGCTTATACTAATGCTGGATTTAATAATTTGCTTTACATTCTTTTTCATAATTTCTCCTTTAATTCTCTAATTTACTCATTCCGATTGTCGTTTTCTTAATCAATCCATCACAGCTCACTAGCAGCGCCGGCACCACCATCACCACTACCACCATGCTAATAATTGCTCCGCGCGCTATCAATGTACACAGTGATCCAATCATATCAATCCGCGAGAACAATCCTACGCCAATCGTCGCCGCAAAGAAGCACATTGCGCTCACAAAGATCGATTGACAAGAATTATTCAGTGCTAATTTCACTGCTTCTAGCTTTGGTTTACCCATCATCCGTTGTTCTTTATACGATGTCGTCAGCAAAATCGCATAATCAATCGTCGCTCCCAGCTGAATTGTCCCAATCACAATCGACGCAATAAACGGTATTGGCGTACTCGTTACATAGGCTAACCCTAAGTTCAAGAAAATCGCAAACTCTATTGCCGCCATTAGCAAGACCGGCAGAGAAATCGACTTCAGCACGCACGCCATAATTACAAATATCACTGCGATCGAAGTGATGTTCACGCTCGCAAAATCCCTGTCCGCAATCTCCACTAAATCCTTCATTAGTGGCCCCTCTCCCGCAATCAAAGCTTCGTCGTCGTAGCTATGCGCGATTTCGTTCACTTGGCTAATCTGCTGATTTAGTTCGTCTGTCGCAATATCGTAATCGGAGCATATCAGCATTGCCATATAATCTTCCGTTTCTAACATCTTCACAATGTCATCACTCAATAAATCTCGTGATATACCATAATCTTCTAAACTACTCAAGCTCATCACCGCTCCCACTCCATCTAGCTCCGTTAGCTCGCGCGACATTGCCTTCATCTCCGCACTGCTCACCGTATTATCCAGTATCACGATCATTTGCGATTCCATATTAAAATCTTCGTGCAGAATCTTCTTCGCTTGCGTATATTCATATTCCGCTGGGATTGACGAGTCAAGCTTATAATATACCTCCACTTTGTTATATATAATATATGCCGGTATTAGCGCCACTAAGAAAACCGTCAGAATCACTTTACGATATTTAATAATAAATGCCTGCAATTTTGTGAATTTTGGCAATAAATCGCGATGATAAGTTTTAGTAATCGCTTTGTCGCATACTAATAGCAACGCCGGGAATAATGTCAACGCGCAAATCAGCCCGATGAGCACGCCTTTTGCCATTACTATTCCGATGTCCATCCCTAGCGTTAAGCTCATTGTACATAACGCCAAGAAACCTGCAAAAGTCGTCAGGGAACTACCCAGCACTGACGTTGTAGTTTCTTGAATTGCCTTTGCCATGGCGGCATTTTTATCTTTTTCGGTCTTTTTGGCGGCCTCGTATTTATGATATAAGAAGATTGAGAAATCCATCGTCACGCCCAGCTGCAACACTGCACTAATCGCCTGCGTAATATAAGAAATCTCACCCAAGAACACATTTGATCCCACATTAAATGCCAGCGCTACGCCAATACTCCCAATCATCAAGAATGGTACTAAGTAAGAATGTAGGAACAGCATCAGTACAATTAGCGACAGCACTACCGCAATCGCCACGTATAACAAAGTTTCGCTGTTAAATAATTCTTTTGTATCCAGCACCATCGCACTCATCCCGCCCGCCAAGCAGCGTCCGTCTGCTATCTGGCGAATCTCCGCCACTGCGTCCAAGGTTAGTTCATCACTCGTACCTGTGCTGAAAGTAATTAACATTAATTGCGTATCATCATGCGCCAGTTTCTCTCGCAGCTCGCTCGGCAAAAAATCAATCGGTATCGCCGTGCCGGTTAAATCCGCCAAGCTTACCACTTCATTTACGCCCTCGATTTCTCGAATTTGCTCCTCCAACTTCAAGATCTCTTTTTGTGGCATATTTTGGATCACTGCCATCGAGAACGCTCCTATCCCAAATTCCTCTGTCATAATTTCTTGGCCTTTGATCGTCTCAATGTCGGAGGGCAGATATACCAGCAAATCATAATTCACCTTCGTTGCTAAATATCCTAGCCCAGACAATATCAACAAGAAGCCTGATAAAAATATAATTAGCCAGCGCTTCCTGCAAATAAACTCACTAATTCGTTTCATTTTACTCCGTTTTCTCTAAAACTTCTTTACACGCCCTATTTTAACGCAAAAATGACCAACGGTCAATACTATTTCCGCTAAGTGACAAGTTTGTAATAATAACAGATTAGTAACAGAGATGACCAACGGTCAAAACCTCCTTAAAACAAGCATAAAAAATCCCCTAAATTGACCAACAGTCATTTTTTACACCAAAATCCCTAAAATATGATAAAATAAGAATATGAGTACCACCAAAGCCGTCAAATCTCTCCAGAACGACAAATCCAGTCGGATTCTTGACGCCGCTTACGAACTATTCTTAGAGCAGGGCGACGAGAATATTTCCATCAGCGAGATCACTCAGCGCGCCGGCGTTGCCAAGGGCACTTTCTATAGTTATTTTAAAGATAAGAAATCCCTCAAAGATCAGCTCATTGCCCAGAAGTCTAGCGAAATCTTCCGCCGCTCCGTCCAGGCTCTCCACGCCAGCGATATCGCCAGCTTCGACGACCAAGTGATTTTTGTTATTAATTATATTATTAACGAGCTCACCGAGAACCGCATGGCCCTCCGCTTAATTTCCAAAAATCTCTCCTTCGGTATGTTTAACCGCAAACTCCAAGATTACGTTGGTAATGAGAATTCCGACCTTATCCGCGCCCTTCTCCTCGCCGCCCGCAAGAACGGTCTTAAACTCCGCAATCCGCGCATTCTTCTTTTTATGATTATCGAGCTTACTAGCTCTACCTGTTTCTCTTGCATTCTCGAGTCTCGCCCTATGAACATTAACGAATTCAAGCCGCACCTTTTTGCCGCCATCCGGCAATTAATCGCCGGCGCTACCGAGTAATTATTATGGCCTCTCCAGTAATACCTTCAGCTGCACCTCTCAATCTCGACCGCTGTGCTATTAATTGCATGCGCAGCCTTTACCGAGAAATCGAACAGCTCAATCTTGCCCAGCTACAAGACGACGCGCTCGATTTCCGCTGCGATCTTAACGTCTTTTTTAGTCGCCTTATCTTTTGTCTCTTTGCCGAGCATACCGAGCTTTTTCCGCAGCACCTTTTCTCTCGCGCCATTCAGGATTATACTAGCGCCGACAGCTCTGACCTTCGTCATTTCTTTGTCCAGCTTTTTCTCACCCTCGACACCGAGCGTAGAGGCAAGATTCCACGACCTTTCTCTGATTTTCCTTACGTTAATGGTGCGGTTTTTAGTTTCAAAAAGCATAATATTATCGTTCCCGAGTTTAATGCTCAGGCTCGTGCGCTACTTTTGCAATGCGCTGAATTCGACTGGAGTAAGATTAATCCTGATATTTTTGGCGTGATTTTTCAGAATATCGTCGATACTAAATCTCGCGACGAGAACGGCATCGCCTTCACCGACCTCGCCATTGTCGAGAAAGTTATCGATCCGCTCTTTATGGATTCACTCCGCGCGGAGTTACGGCAAAGTTGCCAATCTTCACTCACACCCGATGCGCAGACTCATCGGCTCCAACAGCTATTAGAACGCATTAGTAAGATTAAGATTTTTGACCCAGCTTGCGGTAGTGGTAACTTTCTCATCGTTACTTATAAACGCCTGCGTGAGCTCGAAGCAGAGGTTATTAGGGCGCTCCTCGCTTTAGATCCTGATGGTCTTGCTCGCCCTATCGTTAGCCGGATTCGGCTGGAGAATTTTTACGGCATTGAGCTAGAAGATTTTCCGCGGGAGCTCGCCGTACTCGCACTCTACATTGCCGAGCAGCAAATGAACCTCACGCTTCAGCCGGAGTTTGGCTACGTTGATAGTATTTTGCCAATTCGTAATCAACCTAATATTGTTCGCGGTAACGCCGCCAAGCTCGACTGGCAAAAAGTTTGCCCTAACCCGTCACTTAAGATCCATCTTACCTCTACCCCAGAGATTTACGTGATTGGCAACCCGCCCTACCGAGGCTGCCGCGGGCAAAGCCCCAGCCAAAAAGCAGACATGCGTAGAGTTTTTGCTGAGCAAGTCGAGCGCTATAAGGATCTCGATTACGCTGCGCTTTGGTTGTTCAAGGGTGCTAATTATATCCAGCATACTTGGGCTAAACTCTGTTTCGTCGTCACTAATTCAATTTGCCAAGGCGACCAAGTCGGCATGCTCTGGCCTGCTCTGCTCGACAAAGTTTGCATTACTATTGCCTACCAATCTCTCCGCTGGCGCAGTAGTGCCCAAGATGTCGCCGGAGGAGTCACCGTTAATATTATTGGGCTTACTAGCAAAGAATCATCTCAATCTTGTTTGCTTTACGATGGTCAAACTGCTCGCCAAGTCGCCAGTGTCAACCCTTACCTAGTCGAATCATCTGACCCACATACAATTGTGTTACCGCTCCGTACTAATCTTAACGCTGGCTTCCCCGACATGCCCAAGGGCAATATGCCCTACGGCAAACATCTCCTCCTTTCCGCCGAGGAAACTCAAGCCATTATTACTTACCAACCCCAAGCCACCAAAATCATCAGGAAACTTATCAACGCCCGCAATTTTATTAATGGCGGTCCGCAATATTGCCTCTGGATTCACGATGCCGACCTCACCCTCGCCCAAAGCATCCCTATGGTAGCCGAGCGCATCGAGCTTAGCCGCCAAGACCGGCTCAAAAGTACCGACCGCAACGCTCTGCGGCTCGCCCAACGCCCGCATCAATTCCGCGAGCTCAGCGAGCCTACAGAAATGTCGCTTGCCGTCCCCTCTACTACTACTGAGCATCGCGATTATATCCCCATGGCTTATCTCGATCGCCAGACTATCGCTAGCAATGCGCTTTTTGTAATTTATCAGGCGGAGTTTTGGCTATTTGCACTGCTTACTTCGCGCATGCATATGGCTTGGGTCCGCACCGTCTGCGGCAAGCTCAAGAATGATTATCGCTATTCTTCAGTGCTAGGTTATAATACCTTTCCGTGTCCTCAGCTCACTCAATCGCAAAAGACCGATCTTGCCCAAGCTGCACAAAGAATCCTCACTGCCCGGAAAAACCATCCCGAGATGACTCTTGCTGAGCTTTATCACCCCGCCACTATGCCAGAAGATTTGCGTCTTGCACACGCCAAGAATGATTTACTTGTCGACAAAATCTACCACAATCAGCCTTTTGCTAATGACGAAGAGCGTCTCGCCATGTTATTCTCTCTTTATAAAAATAAGCTTAATTCCTAAGTAAAATCTTTGATTCTTTAACCAACTAACACACTGCACCGTTCAGGCAATTCACTCTAGATCCGGCGTATGTCATGCTTCGCACTAAGCAAAGCATGCATTAGTACGCTATAAGGTTCGCTTATATAAAATAGCACTTGCATATATATATATATATATATATATAATAGAACTAGTACAACTAATGTTCACAAAAACACGGTAGTACTAAGGCAGAAGTAAATCTTTTAAGACAAAAGAGGTGAAACACTGCCGTAGAGGAGTGCAAGCACAACCTAATACTACTTTAACACTGAAGAGGAAAAAATGAAAACAAATATAAAAATTGTTCTAATGGTACTAATACTGACTTCATCTATAGGGGTAATTGCACCATCGTGTACAGCTTTTGCGACTGAAGATGTTATAACATACGCAGATAAAGCAGATACTGATAACCTACAAACTATCGCAGATAGTCTCGTAGAACTTAATACCCGCCTTCAAAAGCTAGCGTCTTTTGAGGAGTTTCGGCTTGCATATAATATACTCGATATACCAGAAGATTCTAGGGAGCTCGGTCTCTTTGATACAGTTGAAGTTTGGGGTAAACGCACGCAGATGACGCGCATGTCTGATACTACGTCAGTATGGGACCAGCTGAATGAGAATACAAAAAATGTAACAAGGGGCCAGATGTTATACAAAGTATTAAATCAACTAGAAGCAGACCCTCTCTATACCGATAAGACTGGCTATTACTATTATGCCTTTCACGATATAATGAACTCATTGGTTACAAGACTAAACTGGTATACTACCACTTCCGTCAGAAATAAAATTAAAGAGTTAATGCCAGAACTAACTGGCGTTGATGAAATGGATCTAAATGGTATTGTTGAAACGATAGAAAATTTACCAAATTTTGAGAAGCTTCATAATTTAAAAAACATGAGATCGACGGTTAATGCGGCAAATAATATATCCGACATTATTCCAGCAGGCCTGAGCGCAGAGTCTCTTAAGTCAATATTTCGCTATAACGGGGAGTTAATGGTTCGATACAATGCTATTGCTAAGGCCGCTCTTAGTATAGATAATACGGTCATGGATGGACTTGCGGATTGGAGAATACCCGAAGATTTAAAGCATGACCAAGTTCAGAATCCTGACCAAAGCCAAGAAAACAATGACGCTAAACCAAAGGCGCCGAATACCGGCATAGCTAAAATCTTTGAAGGAGGTGTATTGGACTCGGGTGAGATGACTTTAATTATTAGCGCGACCGTAGCAGGTGTCCTAGGATTGGGTACAATAATAAAGTTATATTGTAAACATAATTTTTAAAACAGCTTGCATAAATTCTATTCATGCCACTAACTACAAACTTTGGAGGATTTTAGTAATAACAACATTAAGAACTCTCTTATTTATTAGTTTCTACCTAGCTTTAATGTATATGAAAGAGCTTTTTGCATGAGCTCGACTGAAGCATATAAAAACACGGCTAGTCGATCTCTCTTTTTTATGCTATTATATACCTATAAAGCGTGTACCCGTAGCTCAGCGGATTAGAGCGTCTGTCTTCGGAACAGAAGGTCGTGGGTTCGAACCCCTCCGGGTATACCATTTTTTGTTGCACCAGGCAGAAGTCGAGTCTATTACCCCTCCCTGACACAACACGCTCGCTAGACATGTAGCGTAAAACGCTACAAAAATACTATTGACAAAAATACTACAATAAATTAAAATTGAATCATAGAATTAATTATGATAAGGAGAAATCTTATAATGACAAACGACCTATGGGTAAGTAATGGCAAACAAAGTCATTCAAAGAGTCTTGGTTTATCTATGACCAAACAGCTAAACATACAGTGGCCATCGTCAGAGCAAATTGCAACTCGCACAAAACGCGAAACCTTTCCGCTAACATTTAGGATTGACGAAATAGCGTATGCTAGCTTAGATCTTCTAGCTAAACAATATCAAATTTCTTTAAGTAACTTTGTGAATGAACTAATCAATTCATTTTTAGAGCAAAACAGACAAGATATTGATGGCTATGTTCTGAATCGTGTAATTAACTTTCACATGGAGCGCGTTTCGGCTAAGCTCATGCGCTTGTCCGAAGTTGATATTGTTAAAAACTTTCACCTAGACGAAGTCAAAGCGGTATTATCCGCTGCTAATAGTGAAATGCCTGATGATTCTAAAAACCAAGAGGTACTTATGAAAGATTTCTTTCATAACGTGGAGAGCCATGGTTACGCTGTGCTCTGCGATTTTGGGTTCTTCGATGCGGATGTACGTCTAGTGTCAGATAAATATATGGCTAGCCTCGTTGATAAGACAAGCTGGACAGACGAAGAAAAAAATGAGATTCGAGCTTGGAACGACTATAGTTTAAATATTCCTGCATCAAAATGGAATACTGCAGCAGCTATTCTATGCGAATTTCAGCGTAAAGTCCGGCAATTATGCGGTAAACAATGGTCTAATATTGCTCTTAACGACGAAAAGCAAACACTCACAGAAATTGTCGCTGTTATCAATAATTACACCGGCGCAGAACTAATTACTAAACTTACGCAGAGCCTGCGCTTGCCAGAGCATTTTATGGAGTAGATAAAATGAACATAGTAATTACCAAGCACTTCGCTAGACGCTTCCGTAAACGTGTGGCTCATACCAGCCGTGTTGCCTTCTTTGCAGAGCGTGCTTATCGCTATGGGCGCAGGGTGGAAGATATCAATCATAGAGATCTACTATTTAAACTTGCCCATAACGAGTCCTTATATAACGCGACCGCATATATCTATAATAATTTCGTCTACTGGTTTGATCAAAATACCGCAGTTACTGTCTATGCGTTACCACAATGTTTTCGGGGGAGGATTTAATATGATACCATGCACACTTAGTGATATTAAGAAGTTAACTTGCTACGAAGAGTATCCGGAACTAATTATCGCCAAATTAGGCGGTCGCACTTTAGATGAGATTAGATACTATAGGTCTAATATTATTAATGACCTTGTTATACAAGTGCAGTTGATGGATGGAAGCAATATTTATCTACCAATCATAGCTACTGAATCTGGCAAGCGCGCTCGTACTCAGGCTGAAGAATTTGAGTTGCAAAGAATTGAAAATCAAAAGCGTACTGCACTCAGCAAAATAGAGCATAACCTTCATAATGTTAATCAGAATAAAGCCAATAGCGGTCAAGAAGTAGCATTTACGCTCACAAATGAAGATAAGAAATCCTGGTGGAATTATTTGGAGCAATATTATCCAGGTAATTACGAACTTGCAAAACGATATTATTCATCAGCAGAAGACCCTACGCTTCGAACATTTGGTGTTAATAAACAGAACTATACTATTAACGAATACTTTGCAATTTATGGCTTACCAAAAATTTATACCGACAAAAATCACAATATCCAAGTAGAATCAGCCTAAAATAAACTGTAAAAATAAAATCAATATTATCCTATATGATTATAAAATCTAGAACATTATCACAAATCAGCGTCCAATAAAAAGTCACCCCACCAAGTTGCGAGGTGACTTTCTCAAACATCAGAAGGAAGTTATTCTGTTTGCGATACTTCGCCGCCTTCTCCGCCCTCGATACTCTCAGCGTTCGCCTCTTCTGCAGCTTTCTGAGCCTGGTAATCTGCGAAGTCTGCATATCCAGCCTCTTGAGCCGCCTGATCCGCCGCTTCGTCAATCTTCCGCATCAAGTAGTTAGCTGCCGCAGTCGATTCTGCACTCGGCGTAGCTTTTAAGTTTACTGTATTACTATAAGTACCAGCTGCTGTACCAAGTCCCACCTTCGCCGCAAAGCTCAAACGCAGCGCCTTCTCGCCTTTATCATAGCCTTTACATCCAGTCGCACCGGCAGAAGTACCTTGCGTGGTTGGCATGGCCGAATAGGTCAACGAAGAAGTGGTCGCTGACTGCAAATCTAGATTATACCCCCACCTATCTGTAGCCATAGCAGAAGTAGTCGAAGCACTAGACACAGACTGAATCGGTGTTGACCCGCCAGTCAAGTTAGCAGAATTACTATACACGCACACCGCCAAGCCCGCCGTGCTATTAGTATTCACTGTAAAATCACGACTACCAGTTACTACAGTCCCGCCAGCCGTTGGTTGCGATGATGAGACCCAACTTCCCGTCACAGTGCTAGCCGTAGTAGGATCCAACGTTATAGAGAGCTTCGGCGCAATCACGAAATCAATTCCCAGCTGCTTTGCCACGCTTTCATAATCAATCCCGCCACCACTTGCTAAGTAAAAGTCCACACTTAATTTTTTCGAATCCAAAGCCTGACGCAAAACGAAATCAATCCCTAGTCGTGTAGTCCGTTCTATTGCATCTGCGCCTTCTGGCGATGGACAGAAAATCGCCGACCCAAGCAACGCGAGTAACGCCATGAAACTCGACAGACCGACAACTCTGACCTTTGAGTTTTGTTTTAACTTCATTTGTTTTTGTCCTTCTGTGTTTTTATATATATGAACTTCTTTATTCCATTATTACAAAACCATTATGCTTTGTCAACTACTTTTTCGCCGATTTTCGCAAAAATTCCGCATATTACAATATTATGGATGTAATAACGTTGATGAGTCATCGCCAAAACTTTATATTTATGCTAATATATATAATATAAGCATAAAAGTGATGGGAATTTTGAATGGACGAACAAGAAATCCAGCGCAAACGGCGCGATAACGAAGAAGAAGCCACTAAACGCCGAGCCAGTATCCTCGGTTTGCCATATTTAGATACGCGTAGTTTTGAGAACTCCGCCCCTCTTGTCCCCGACGTCATCAGTGTCGACGAAATGCACAAAGATTATATTATCCCGCTGCAAGTCAATCCAGACGATCTCTCTTATCGTTTTATGGTCACTAGCCAGACGCCTAATAGTTTAATTCCCAAAATGCGTCAAGAATATAATGAAAAAGGCGCCCACGTTGCCTTTTTCCTCATTTCTAAATCTGCCTATCAGACTTTCATGCTGCGCTACGACCCGCCTAAAGAAGTGATTTACGACGATATTAAAATCGCTTCCGAAGGCGACTCCGAGACTATCGCCGCAGTCAGTCGCACGCTTAATACTGTTTCTACCGAAAAAGTTTTTAACTTCCTCATCGACCAAGCTGATAAGCTCGGCGCTTCGGATATCCATATCGAGAATATGCGCACCGAAATTCGCATTCGCATGCGCGTTGATGGTATTTTACATCCAGTCGCTAATATTGACAAGGAACGTTACCGCATTTTTATGGGCGAGCTGTCTGCTCGTGCTAATATTTCTACCGCCTCCACTAAGCCGCAATCCGGCCATATGCAGCAAGAAATCCATCGCGACGGCGTCTCGCATTTATTAAATATTCGTGTCGAGATGGTTCCGACTATGTACGGTCAAGATGCCGTCTTACGTTTATTTAATTTTGATGAAAGTTTGCTCAATCTCGATCTACTCGGCCTTTCCGACGAAGAAATGTCGACCGTCCGCGAAATTATTTCGCATCCGCGCGGGCTAGTTCTGATGGTTGGTCCTACTGGGTCTGGTAAGTCTACTACTCTATATTCTATCTTAAACGCTCTTAATACTACCGACCGTAAAATTATTACCCTAGAGGATCCGATTGAATATGGTATTACCGGCATTTCACAAATTCCGATTAATACTACCGACGGTGGTTCCTTTGCCGATGGTCTGCGTTCCGTCTTACGCCTCGATCCAGACGTGGTCATGGTCGGCGAGATTCGTGATGCTGATACTGCTAAGACCGCTATCCAGGCTTCTATTACTGGACATTTAGTTTTGTCGTCTTTCCATGCTAATTCTACCGCCGCCGCTTTCTCGCGTATGATTGATTTAATCGGCGTAAATCCGATTTTTGCTAGTTCTATTCGTTTGCTGATTGCGCAGCGCCTTGTGCGTAAACTCAGTGATAGTAAAGAGCCTTATAAGCCTGACGCCGCCACTGTCCAGTATATTCAAGAAAAAATGGCTAACGTCCCTGGCATTGGTTTTAGTGATATTGCTTTGTATAAGCCCGTCCCTACCGAAGAAGCGCCTTTTGGCTACCAAGGTCGCACTGTTCTTATGGAACAATTAGTTGTCTCTGAGGATATTCAGGGCTTTTTGCGCGGTGATCTCAAAGACGTTAGCACTCAAGCCATCGAACAAAGCGCCCAAATGCAAGGTATGCTCACTTTGGAACAAAAAGGCATTCTAGCGGCTCTCCGCGGTGAAACCACCCTTGACGAAGTCTCTCGTGTTATATAATATAATAATTAACAAATCAAATCAGAAAGGCAGTATATGGAAAAACTCTTGCAATTCTTCACTCCCGAAGCCTATAATCTTCATTTAGAAATCAATCGCGACACCGAGACTATTAATGGCGAAGTGTGCATTATTGGCCAGCCACATGCCGATTTTACTAAGTTTCATGCCGTTAATATAAAAATAAAAAATATTTCTGCTCGAAAATTCGACAAAAACGCGGAACATTTAAAAAACAAAAAATTATTAGAATTTTTACCTTGCGAATTTACGCACCAAAACGGCGAAATAAAAATAAAAAATATTTTTCATTCCGAAAATCCGTCTCAAAACTACCTTTTAGAATATAAAATTAGTTTTGAAACTAAAATAAAATATAATTTACAAGGTTGTTATTTATCTAAATATATTTATAATAATAAAACTCAAAAAATCGTCACTACTCAATTTGAATCACATTATGCTCGCGAATGCTTTCCATGTATCGACGAGCCTGCCGCCAAAGCTAAATTTAATTTGTGTATCAAAGTTCCGGATTTAAATTCCAATGATGTCGTCTTAGCCAATACCGAAGTTGCGCGTATTAATAATGGCAACGAATTTGTTTTTGCGCCCACTCCGCGCATGTCTACTTATTTATTAGCCTGGGTAATTGGTCCGTTCCAGAGTATCTCCACAGTTAATCAACACGGCGTTAAAGTTACCTCCTACGCTGCGCTAAATCAAACCACCAGCTCGCTCGAATTTGCTAACCAAGTTGCCGCCCGCGCGCTTGATTATTATGACGAAAAGTTTGGCATTAAATATCCATTAAACAAATTAGGTCAAGTTGCCTTGCCAGACTTTGAAGCCGGTGCCATGGAAAACTGGGGCTTAGTTACTTATCGTGAATCCTGTATGCTCGCCGAGCCTGATAGCTCTATCGACGCCAAACAGTCCGTCGCCGTCACCGTTACGCACGAGCTCTCGCATCAGTGGTTTGGCGATCTCGTTACTATGGAGTGGTGGGATGACCTCTGGCTTAACGAATCTTTTGCTACTATCATGGAATATTATGCTACCGACGCACTCTATCCTGAGTTTAAAGTTTGGCAAGAATTTTTTACTGGCGATTGTGTTGCTGCCTTGCGTCGCGATTCGCTCCCCGGCGTACAAGCCGTCCAGCAAGCCGTTCACGACCCCGCGGAAATCGCTACATTGTTTGATAGCGCCATCGTTTACGCTAAAGGCGCTCGCCTCGTCCTGATGCTCATGCGCGCTATGGGCGAAGCCAATTTTTACCAAGGCGTACATGATTATTTTGTTAAATATCAATATCATAATACCGTCGGCGATGATTTATGGAATTGTTTACAAAAATACGCTGGGTTTAATGTGAAAGATTTTATGCATGCTTGGATTTCTCAGCCAGGTTATCCTGCACTGCAACGCTGCGGCGATGGTTCTTGGGCTGAGCAACGCTTCCTTATTAATGGCACTACTGATGATACTAAATGGCCTATTCCCGAAGTCAAGGATGATATGTCTGGACACTATCTATTAGACTTAAGCGCAGCCGATTTTCAGCAAAAACTAGATCAATACGATCAACAAAGCGACGAACAAAAACTTCGCCTCCTTATCGACCGCATGCTCCTAGCTAAGGCTCGTGCTGTTCCATCTAGTTCGCTTTTAAGTCTTTTACCTAAATTTGTTGATGAAGACGCTCCAGTTTGGGATATCTTATTGAGCATTATTAATGATCTTAAAATCTTTTTCCCCGACGATTCCGCCGAAGAAAATCTCTACCGCGAATTTTTGCGCCATATAATATATACACGCATCCGCGCCATTGGCGTCATTGCAGCAGGGAAAGAGGATAGCGATCAAACCCGCCTCCGTAAAATCCTCGCTGTTGTGGCTCGTTTTGCCAAAGATCCCGAAACTATCGACCAGCTAGCGCAACTTTATCGCGATGATTTATCGGCAATCGATCCCGAAATGCGCGGCAATATCCTCATGGCTACCATGATTACTCAAGAATCTACTATCTTTGATCAATTCTTCTCCAAATATCAGACCGAGAATGATCCTGATATTAAAGATGATCTACTCTGCGCTCTCGCCAGCGCTCGCTCATCAGAGCATATTGTGCAAAATCTCAGCCTGCTCAATCAGCCAGAAATTGTGCGTCCGCAAGATCACCTCTTCCTCTACGTTTATATTCTGCGCAATCCCAAAGCTCGCGCCCAAGCTATCGATTGGCTATATCATAATTGGGATTACGTTGCTAAGATGAACGGCGAAAAATCCATCGAAGATTATCCGCGTATTGCTGCCGGCTACATTAACACTCGCGCTGAGCAGCAAGCTTTCTCCGATTTCTTCGCTCAATACGAAGACAACCCCATCCTCAAACGCACGCTCGCCATGGCTAAAACCAGTATTGAAGCTAAATTGAGCCTCATTGAGCACGAACATATTGCTGTATACGATAAGCTACAGCAGCTGACGAAAGAAATAGTCAAATAATCTCATATTTATAGCAAAAAGCCTAGTCTATCGCCTAACAATTGACAAAATAGCAAATGTGTGCTATAATGGAGATATGGGGTGGCAACACCCTAGCACTAGGTTTTTGGTGAAAATCCCAGAAAACCAATTTAATAAGTTAGTTATTTTCCAAAATCAGCAAATTCTGAATCTTCCGACTACCTCTAAAATATTACAGAAAGTGAGTGATATGTTTGGCTATTTATCAACCGCGTCCCTACCAAGCCGAATGTCTAGCCGCCCTTGCTGAAGCGAGGCAAAACGGCATTCAGAAAGGCTTAGTCGTGATGGCTAGCGGCCTAGGCAAAACTTTAACCGCTATCTTCGACTTCCAGCAGTTTCTACAGGATCACCCGGGCGCTCATGTTCTTTGTCTTTGTCATCATGAGGAAATCCTCCTGCAGTCCAAGGCTAAGTTCCAGCAGTTCTACGGCGAAGAGTTTAGCTATGGCATGTTTACGGGGAATGACAAAACTCCGCATCGCGTTGACTTTCTCTTTGCTACCTTCCAGACTATGAAAGATCGCCGCGAAGAGTTCCCAAAGGACGCCTTCGACTATATTATTATAGACGAAGCGCATCATACCCCTGCCGTCACCTATCGGCCTACCGTAGACTATTTCGAGCCCCAGTTTCTGATCGGCTTAACCGCTACCAAAGACCGCATGGATGGCCAAGACCTCTTAGATATCTACGAGCAGATTCTCTACCAAATGGATATTTATGATGGTTGGGAGCAAGGCTGGCTGGCGCGCGTCGACTACCGTATCATGCTTGACGACCTCAACGAAGAGGAGTTCCAGAAATACGTTGGCCCGCAGGCCGCCAACGAGAAGGTTTCGTTGTCTCAGCTCAACAAAACCATCTTTGCGCCTCGGCGTGACGAAGAAATTGTTGCTTCTATCTGCGAGCAGACTGCCGATCTGGATAAGTCCAGTATCTTTGTGTTTTGCTCCAGTATCGAGCATGCTAACGTTATGGCCGGCCACTTTGGCGGCGAAGCTGCCGTCATTCATTCCGGCCAGAACGTTCATCTGAATGAAGCTATCCTAGACCGCTTCCGTTCCGGCGACCTCCGCATTATTATCTCGGTCGACATGCTAAACGAAGGTATCGATGTCCCCGAGGCAAATGTGATAGTATTTCTCCGGAACACGGAATCTTTGAGGATCTTCTTTCAACAACTCGGCCGCGGTTTGCGCATTAGTGGCGAGAACCGTATTGTACGTGTTCTCGACTACGTTGCTAACCTCGAAAGAATCGCTATGATTCTCGAGATGGAAGAGACCGCTCAGAAACGTATTCCTGCCCACTCCACCTCTTATCCTCCCGTAGGCAAGCCTGATCCCATCGTCGTCAACATCCCCGCCACCAAGTTCAAGGTTCAGCGGGTAGATATTGAGAGACTAATTGAACAGAGCACGCAACCAAGGTGGACAGAAGAAGTGCTTATTGCAAGACTCCGCCAGCGTGCGAAGGAACTCGGCCGCACACCGTATTGCAGCGATATGGGCGGAGATTTTCCTCCATGCTGGGAAATATATCGGCGTGTCTTTGGTAGCTGGAACGCGGCTCTACGTGCAGCGGAGCTAAAAGTGAATATTCGGCGTAACGAGTATACTGTTGAACAGCTTATTGAGGATATCCGCATGCTTTATAGAGAGCTTGGTCGCGTTCCTACACGCAGGGATGTTGCAGCAGACAAACGCTGCGCTTCCCCGAAAGTGTATGTGAATTATTTCGGGAGTTGGAATAATGCATTAATTGCGGCAAATCTCGCGGTTAATCTTCGTCGGCAAATTACTGATGAAGAACTTCTAGGTTACCTCAGATCTATCATCACTGAGCTAGGTCACCCGCCTACGCTCCGTGAGTTCAATCAGATGCAGCCCAAATATTCATGGTCGGCATATCTCCACCATTTTGGCACCTGGAAGAGAGCCGTAGAACTCGCTACCGGTGGAGCACATCGTGCATGTTGTGTACACTCGGCAGAGTCGGAGCTTATCGAGGATCTAAAGCAGCTAACTATTAGATTGGGGCGTCTGCCTCAAGCAATCGAGGTTGTTAGAGAAAAGACTATGGCGTCCCCTTCAACTTATAAGCGATTTTTTGGACCAAAATGGAAAGATGTCCTAAAAAACACTGGCGTTCTAGAGCTTGCCGAAAGCCTTCTGGCGCACAAAGAGACTGAGCCACTTTTAACGCCAGAACAGATTAAGTTGATGCGCGCTTTTGTTCATCAAAATCATCGAAGGCTCCGCACGAAAGATCTATTACTACTAGATCCAAAATTTTCCAAACATACAATTAGGAAGAAGGGCGGTATCGGAGCTATCAACACATTTATCGGTGCTGACCAGATTCTCGCCGAACTCGCAATGGAAAATAGCTAGCTAACCTAACACGCCCCCGCCTCATCAAGTAGGCGGGGTTTTCATTCAATATTTATATATAATATTATATTGTTACCGTAAAGTTGCAAAAATAACAAGTTTTAAACATAAATATTGTTGACAAATATATAAATCTGTGATACAATGAAGATAATTCGTTAGATATTTTGTGTAAAAAAATCTAGCGATGCACCGGAAAATCTAGGCGCAAAACCACCAAAAAAGTGCTGTTGTAGTAAGAAATACAACAGTTTTTAAGGTATTTTTGAGGGTAATTACAGGGGTAATAGTTAAAAAGTTACCAAAAAGTCAAAAATCTTCAAAAAAACCCTTGCATTGTTTTGGAAGGTGCGTTATAATGAGTATCAGTTAAACAAGTTACAGAGGAAACGCCAAAGTAACCAATGGATTAAGATAGAAATTATGCGAGGTAAATCTATTTTATAGAAAATACTTCAGTCTGGATTTCAATTAACAATTTGGACAACGATGAAAATACAAGTTGACGAGAGAAGAAGAAATTTATTTCTTTTTCCAAGACAACGAAGTATTTTTCTCAAAATTTATTTTGAGAAAAAATTGTAAGACGGAAGCTGCAATTGAAGATATCGAACTTCGATTGCTAGTTAAGTCAATGCATAAAAAGGTACATAAGGGCACTGA
>CAYUCN010000007.1:0-35556 GCA_964443395.1 uncultured Candidatus Saccharibacteria bacterium
CTGGACATTACCAAGCTAATATTCTTGTTTCTTTTGCGATTAAGCCGCAGGAGGTAACTACTGCTATATGGAGTAATGGTGTAGACTCTGGTATTACTTATATGCAAGAAGTAACCAACAATATCTGTACTAACGCCTCTGTGCCGGCAGGTGCGCAGATTCAGCTCATAGATTCTCGTGATGGCAAAAAATATTGGGTTACTAAAATGGCTAAACAGACAGTACCATATTGTTGGATGACTACAATTTTGCTGCAGGCAGTGTGTGTCCAACTGGCTGGTCTCTTCCGGGTCCTAATGAATATTCTTGGGTTGGGCTTAATATCACCGCAGCGCAAATAAGCGCAACGCCGTTTTATTTTACGTTTAGCGGAGGTATAGTGGATGCTAGATTCGATAGCTCTGTGGGCGGAACTGGGAAATTCTGGACTGCTAGACAAAATAATAATAACAGTAGCCAAGCGCATTATGCTAGCATAACGAATAGTACGATTACGAGTGCAGCTGCATCGAAAACCGAAGCCTATCCAATACGGTGCTCGTCAAGTGTATGTAGATCCGGTTGTGAACCTATGCCGGCTCCAGACCCAGAGTAAAGGATGGTTGATTAAAAAACATAACAGTCTAGTAGAGATGCTGGACTGTTATGATGTATTAATGATGATGGTGGTGGTGATGGGCGTGGGAGATTTCGTACTTGGGGTGACAAGAAGTTTCGATACAAGTTTCTTCGGGATGCTCTAATTCTACGGTGACGTGGTGAATGTGATGCTCGGCGAGTGCGGATTTGATGGCGTGTTTGATTTTGGCTTCGTTTCCTGTGCAGACGGCGTGGAGGGTGGCACAATTGTGGTAGCCATCCATGCTCCAAATATGGATGTGATGGATATTCTCCACCCCCGGAATCTCGAGAAGATGCTTTTGTAGATTAGGAATGGAAATATTGTCGGGAGTTTTTTCTAAAAAGACATTAATGACAGAGAGGAGGTTCTGCCAAGCTTGATAAAAGATAAAACCGGCGACGATAATAGAAAGGATCGGGTCGATAAGGCTGAAATTAGTAAAATGTATAATGATGGCGCCAATAAGCACTACAACCCAGCCTAAAACATCTTCGAGCATGTGGAGATTGACGGATTTTTGGTTGAGTGAATCGCCTTGACGGGTGACGTAGGCGGCGAGGAAATTGACGATGGCGCCGATAATTGCGAGAATGATCATGCCATTGTAATTTATTTCGCTAGGTGTGATAAATCTCTGGATAGCTTGATAAATTACAAAACAAGAGCCAACGAGTAGGATAACGGTAGTAATGAGGCTGCCGATGACGGAATAACGGATGTATCCGTAAGTATAATGCTCGTCAGGCTGTTGTTTGCTTTTGCGTTCGAGAAAATAGGAGATGCCGATACTTAAAGCGTCGCCAATGTCGTGTACGGCGTCGGAGACGATGGCGATACTGCCAGTAATAGTTCCACCGATAAACTCGTAGATAGAGAAAAATAGATTTAGTAAGAAAGCAATTAAAATATTACTTTCTGATGAAAGCTTTTTAGACATAAAATCCTTTTTGTTTAAAATTAGATATAAAATGATGCTGTCGCAAGATATGCTTTTATGATAAGTCTTATGCGACAATGGTGATTATATAAATTGAGAAGAGTAAAGATTAAATTGAATCATTGTTAGGGCGGTGGCTGACAACTCGTGTATGGTTTAATTATAGGCTATCGGGCGGAGTGTTGTCAAGATTTTCTGAGAGGAATGTGTCAAGATCGGGCGGAAAAGTATCAAAGTCGGGTGTAGATGGCTCGATGTAATCGGTGTCGGGGATGAGCTCGTATTTACTAACGACGGAAGAAGTTTCGAGGCTATCCGTGGAATCGTGATAGGCGGTGAGAGTTTTGTAGGGGGCGAATTGAGCGGCGCGCTGGGCTAAACTTAATGGCGGATGGGTAGCAGAAATAGGACGTTCGTGATAAAGAATATCGTTGTATGGTGTAGATGATGTGGATGGCGTGGACATGATATTATTCCCTGTGCCCACCCATTTGGTGGTTACGAGCGATACCGGTGGCACCTTCAGCGAAATTAGTGCCGCGGAGAATGGCGTTTTTGCCGTACTTATTGCGGATAGCAATGATGGCGGCTTGGAGATTGTAAGCGGATTGGTCGGAAGTGGCGAGTTTGGAGGAGTTTTGATATTGGAATAAATCAGTTTGTACTAAAGTAGGAACGAAAGATGCTTTGGGCATTAAATTACTGACGCAGAGGGTAACTTTGCGGACGAAAAAATCGGGACAGACGGATTGATTGTAAAGTTCTAAAAAGCCTTGGCGAATGGTGGATAAATTATCGCTATGCGACGATAGGCGTTTGGTGCAGTGGGCGGATTTGGGTTTGGCGCGGCCATGGCGGTTGTGAGTGATGGGGATTTCTGGATGGAGTTTAGCTTGTTGCATGCTGCTGACATCATAAGAAATATGTAAAACTAGCTGATCGGTAAGGTAGCGCTTTTGCATCATTTGCATGGTGAGGGATTCGGACATTTCGTCAACGATGACGCGGGCTTTGTGATAATCATATGGGCAATGGAGGACTTGGCCAGAACTTAGGCTTTTGTGGTGAGGTTGATATTTTTTAGCATCGGCGATATTCACACATTCCCAGCCCCAAGCGTGATCAATTAGAAGTTCGGCGTTAATGCCGAAAAGTTGGTAGAGTAATTCTGGGTGAGTGAGGGAGCAACGTGCGACGTCGCCCATAGTGTACATGAGATGCTGGTTTAACTTTTTGGCATAGCCAGGGCCGATGCGCCAGAAATCTGTCAATGGTTGATGAGTCCAGAGCTGTTGGCGATAAGAGATTTCGTCGAGCTCGGCAATGCGGACGCCGGCGTGGTTGGGTGCGGCGTGTTTGGCAAGAATATCCATGGCGATTTTACAAAGATACATATTAGTGCCAAGGCCGGCGGTGGCGGTAATGCCGGTATTTTGATAAACGCTAGTGATCATCCTGGTGACGATCTCGGCAGGAGTGGCATGATACATATTGAGGTAACTAGTGAGATCACAAAAGATTTCGTCGACGGAATAAGCATAGATGTCTTCTGGCGCAATAAATTGGAGATAAAGTTGGTAGATTTTTTGGCTATATTCGAGATATTTGCTCATGCGCGGGGTGGCGATGATAAAATCTAGGGCGTACTCGGGATGCTGTTGAAGAAAAGTATGATTATAACTTTTGCCAACAAAAGTGCGATGAGGCGCACGTAAGCGACGTTGGTAATTAATCTCTTGGACTTTTTGGAGAACTTCAAAAAGTCGCGCGCGGCCGGGTAGTCCATAACTTTTGAGCGAAGGCGAAATGGCAAGGCAGATAGTTTTCTCGGTGCGAGATGCGTCAGCAACGACGAGATTAGTAGTAAGTGGGTCGTAACCTTTTTCGCTACATTCTACGGAAGCGTAAAAAGATTTAAGGTCGATGGCGGCGAAACTTTTCTTATCCTCTTGCATAACTTTTACTTATTATAACACGTTCTAGTATTGATAGCACAAAGAGTAGCGTAAACCATCTTTCTTCGGGCCGCGTCGCCATAGCCCGCCGTTGCGGGTATGGCGCGCTCGACCTCGCCGTGGCTCCGGAGCCCCTCAGAAAGAGATTTACACTACTCTTTGTATAACAATTGTAGCTAGTTAATTGTAAAAGTTAGCTATTGGATAATTATTTTTTGGTCTCGAAATCGATGGAGTCCATGATAAACTGACCAACTGGTTCCCATTTCTTTTGCTCGCTGCCTTTGCAGGTGAATGTAAGGAGGACAAGGTTGCCGTCTTGGGAGAAGAAATTCATCTGCTCGTAGGCACTTTCGCCGTCGGATTCGAGAGTGAGTTTAATGGTGCCAACATTATATTCGCCGATAGTATAGCTTTTGCTATCTAAAACTTTACCAGCAGCGCTGAAGACGCTTTTCATGGTGTCTAGGTAAGTGTTGATTTGGTCGTTGCTGATTTTGGCACCGCTGTCGCTGGCGATAATGAGATTAGCATTTTGATCTTTACTCTCAAAGATGGCTTTGGCGCTAGTACTACCGAAGCGTTCTTTGATCTCGTCACTGCTTAAGGAAGTGAAATCTTTTGGAACTTTGATGCGGAAGCCTTCGTCAAAGCTGACCCATTGAGTAGTAAGTTTATTGCCGTCACCGTCTTCTACGACGAGAGCAGAATCGCCATTTTTGCTAACGTTGCAGGCAATCATCCAAATAGTGAGACCAACGAGAGCAATACAAGCAATAAAGCCGATAATACAAGCGATGACGCGGCCGGTTTCCTTTTTCTTAGGAGCGGGTTTAGTGTTAGGGGTGGTAGTTTTGGCTGGTTTGCTCGTAGGCTTGTTAGCTGGCTTAGTAGCGGGCTTTTTATCTGGTTTGTTGGTTTTGGCTGCTGAAGTTTTGGCTTCTTTGGTAGCAGGTTTTTTCGTTGCCACAAATATCTCCTTTATATAAATTAGTTATAACCATTATACAACATTAAATGATTTTTGTGTGTAAATTTAAGAAAACATTAATGCACTGTTATTATTTTTGTTTGTACATACGGATTAATTCACTCAAGCTGAGTTTAGTACCATAATTGAGAATTGCGTCGGAGTAGATTTTGATGGCAACGCGGGCGATGATAAGAATGGTGATTACTAGGACGGCGATGGAAATTAGGATTTCTGGCACGGTGGCGAGGCCCATCATGATGCGAATGGGCATGCAAAACGGTGAAGAAATTGGGAAAATAGCGGCGAAGACATTGAGGCTACTAGTGGGATCAGTGAGGGTAAAGTAAGCTAAGTAGAAGCCGAGCATGGAAATAATGGCGACGGGTGCGTTGGCAGACTGAATGTCTTCGGGCTTATTTACAGTGGAGCCAGTGAGAGCGTAGATGAAGGAGAACTCGCTGTAGCCGAGAATGAAATACAAAATAGTAATGAGGCCGAGGAAGGGTGTGATTTGCGATAAGTCAAAGGCGGTAGCGAGAACATTATGGTCGAGGAAAAGCAGAGCGCAGATAATGGCAGTGCCGATAAAAAGTAACATTTGGAGCAAGCCAACGATGCCGATGCCGATAGTTTTGCCGACGACGATATTACGCGGACTAGTAGAAGTGACGAGAGTCTCGATGATTTTGGAAGTTTTCTCGGTAGTGATAGAACTGGAAACTTGGAAGGCGCAGAAATAAATGGCATAGAAGAGGATGAGCGACATCAGCATCATCACGAAAATATTACCGCTAATTTCCTGCTCCTCAATTTGCTCAGTGCCTACACTGATAACTGGATAAAGTTTTTGAATGTCGGTCTCGGAAAAGCCTTTTTGGGTTTCTAATTGATTGAGGTGGTATAGTTCCCTGATAACTAAAAGTAACTCATTATCAAAAGCTGGCGAAGTGGCACGATTTTTGACAATGTATTGCATATTAATATTATTGTTGTTGCGACTGCCCTTTGTGATTACTAATGCTGCGCTAGCATCACCGTTAAGAATTTTTTCTCTAATTTCTTCGTCGCTGAGTTGTGTCCAAACTTGCGGTTCACCTTCGGATGTGTTTTGTTCGTTTTCTTGAGAATATTTACCAAGCAAATGCTCGCGGTCTACGATAAGAATAGTATCATTATCTAAACCTTCTCCGCCGGTGACACCATTAATAATATTTGGTACGTTAAAGCCGAGAACAATAAGTAATAAAATAAAAATTGTGGAGTTGCGGAAAGATTTGCGGCTAAGCATATCCTTGATGGTAAATTTGGCTACGGTAAAGATGTCTTTCATGTTAGGCCTCCGCTTCTTCTAAATTATTTTGGGCAATAGTTTTAGCGCCAACTTTTTCGATGAAGATATCATTGAGGGTGGGGCGCATGATTTCAAACTTATTAACAATAATGTTGTTTTGGACGAGAGAATTTAATAACTTGTGGGCTTGGTCCGCATTCTTGATTTTAATGGTATACTGAAGATCCTTCTCATTCTCGACGGTAAGTTTGGCGTCGGTGAGGTATTGATCAATTTTGGATTCGGTTTCGACTTGGACGCGGTTAGCGGGATAAGTGGATTTAATGTCTTTGAGATTTCCTTGTAGAACAGTTTTGCCTTGGTTGAGGATAAGAATATCTTTACAGAACTCTTCGATGACGGACATCTGATGGGCAGACATAATAATATATTTACCATGTTGCACCAAGTCGATAATGATGTCGCGGATAATGTCGGTGTTGACAGGATCAAGACCACTAAAAGGTTCATCGAGCACAACGAGGTCGGGATCGTGTAAGATGGCAGTGATAAATTGAATTTTTTGCTGATTGCCTTTGGAGAGTTTTTCGGCGGACATCTGTAAATATTCGGTAACTTTTAATTTTTTAGCCCAGTGGTGAATGGCTTGGTCGGTGGCAGTTTTGTCCATGCCTTTGAGTTCGGCAAAGTAGGTTAACTGATCGTAAATCTTAGTCTTAGGATAAACACCACGCTCTTCAGGCAAGTAGCCAAAGTTAACGGTTTTGCGGGAGACGGGCTGGTCGTCCCAAGTAATTGTACCGCTATCCTTAGTAATAATTCCGAGCAACATGCGGATGGTAGTAGTTTTGCCGGCGCCGTTAGTACCAAGTAAGCCGTAAACTCCAGGCTGGTCTAAAGTAAAGGAAATATTATCAACAACTTTTTTCTGACCGAAAGTTTTGGAAACGTTTTCTAAAATAAGTCCAGACATAATTCTCTACTTTTGGTGTTTAGGATTTCTACTTTTGATATCTTGGAGAGTAAAACGATATTCGGCGGTGACCTCGGGATGCTTAGCGTGATCGACGGGAGATAAGAACATAGCTTTGGGTCGGGCATATAGTGGACTATTCTCATATAGGCCGCGATAGATGACTAATTCTTCTCCGGTTTCGCTATGTGTAGCAATGTCTTCGACTATATAGTAATCGCCTTTAAAATGTTGATAAATCCCGTGAATGATGAGTGGATTGGATGATTCCATATTTTACTCCCAAATAAACTTGCTTTAATTATATCATAAGTTTTAGTAATTATATTAACGAAGCTAGTCAACGTTGACGCCTTGCTGTAAGAAATGACGATTAATGAGATATGAGGCAGTAATGGAGATGAAATAAGAAAATGTGATAAGAATGAGAATGTTATTTAGCGCGTCAAAATCAAAAGTACCATCGAACATCAGGCTATGGATGTCTGGGCTAAACATTGACCAAAACAGAGCTAAACCAATAAGGATAATCCCTACTCCGAAATAGATAAGAAGGCCATAAATAACAGAGCGTACCATGGGGCTAGTATTATGTCGATAACCTAAGACTAATCCAGTAAGTCCACATTGCATAATAAAAACAAATTGACAAAAGACGGCAATAGCGAAGATGATGAGCGTAGACCAAGCTTGAGGAGATAGCTGATGAAGCTGATCGATTAGACTGGGCGATAGGAACATAACGAGAAGGCAAAGTATAAAGATGAGGAAGCTAAAGAAGACAATAAGCAGGCTAGCAAGAAATTTAGCATTCCAAAGAGTGCTGCGTTTGATAGGTAGAGTGTGAGAAAGATATGATTCATCGCCATACATACTATATTTAAATTTGGCCCAAGTGCGGAGGCTCGCATTAATAATCATCCCTAGCGAAAAGCCAAAGGACGCGCCCTGGGCGAATTCATGAATAAATCTAATAATGAATGGTGAATTGTTGATGTTGGTAAGACGAGCAATAATTGCTAGTACGAGTACGATAATATAAAATACAATAACTTGTTTATAAACAAATTTTAGATCGTATTTAGCAAGTTGAAGGATTGGATGTTTAGTAGGCATAGAGCTCCTTATCTAATAGTTTTAGCTTTGAATTGTTCGCGGAAGATTTCGTCAATGGATTTATTTTCTTGGGTACGTAGTTTGTCGGCGTCGGCCTGTAAAATAATTTCGCCACGGTTGATAAAAATAACTTCGTCGAGAATACGTTCGATGTCGGCGATTAAGTGTGTAGAAATAAGTACGCTGGCGCCTTCGTCAAAATTATTTAAAATTGTATCGAGAATATAATCGCGGGTGGCGGGATCAACGCCGCCGAGCGGTTCGTCGAGGATATATAATTTAGCATGGCGGCTCATAACTAAAATAAGTTGGAGCTTCTCCTGCATACCTTTGCTCATTTTAGTTAGGCGCATAGTAAGAGATAAGTCTAAAACTTGGAGTAGTTGCTTAGCTTTGGTTTGGTCGAAGTCAGAATAAAAAGTAGAAAAATATTTAAGGACTTGAGCAATAGTCATAGATTTGTCTAAATAAGTACGCTCAGGAAGATAAGAAATTTGACTTTTACTATTAACGCCGAGCGGTTGACCTTCAAATAAAACTTGACCGGTAGTAGGTACAAGTAAATCATTGGCTAATTTAATGAGGGTTGATTTGCCAGTACCGTTTTTGCCGAGTAGGCCGACGATTTTACCATGAGGAATAGTTAAGTTGATATTCTGTAAGACCGTAACATCGCCGTATTTCTTGGAAACATTGCGGTATTCTAGTAAGGGGGTGGGCATAGGGTCCTTTCATTAGGGTTTTAAAAAGTTAATAATATCATCGCGTGAGAAACCAAGCTCTTGCATTTCGTGTAAGAACTTTTGAGTTTTGTGTTTAGCGAAATTAGTTTGGCATTTATGGAGAAAATTAATATCATCAGTTACGAATTTACCATTAGTGCGCTCGGTGATGATGAGTTTTTTTTCTTCGAGCTCTTGCAGGGCTTTTTGCATAGTGTTAGGGTTGACTTTTGCAATAATGGCGAGGTCGCGCACGGATGGAAGCTTTTCGCCTGGAGAAAATTGTCCGGCAATAATGTATAGCTCAAGTTGCTCACATAGTTGTAAGTAAATCGGGCGGTCGTTAGTGAAAGTAAAATTCATAAAATATTTATTGTGATTGTATCATTGTATTATGTACTTAATACAATGATATATCGTGCGATTTAAAAAGTCAAGGAAAAATATTAATTTAGGCTGCATAATTTAATTTACAAAAAATTTTTATGAAAAATTTGCTTGCAAAAATTACGAAAATAAATTAAAAAATATTTTTCGAATTTGATTTGAGGCGGAAAAGCGTGATTTTTGGAAGGTTTGATAAATAAAAAATATTTTTAAGAAAAATGGAAAATGCTATGCTATAATTATAATGTAATTTATGGCTAGAAATTATTTTATGTATAAAAATATATAATAATGAAAGCAAACCCAAAAATAAAATTAAACAAAAGGCACCTATGAATATAGGATTAGTTATTATATGTGAAACTTTGGTGACGACGATAGTAGGGTCGTTATTGCATTTTACATATCAATGGAGCAAAGAAAATAAGATTGTGGGGATATTTGCGGCGGTAAACGAAAGTACTTGGGAACATGTAAAGTTGGCTTTATCAGGGATTTTGTTGTGTACGCTGGTAGATATTTGGTTTTTGGGTGATAATCCAAATTATTGGTTGGCGCGGAGTTTGTCGCTGCTTGCGCCGGTGATAATTATCCCTGTATTATTCTATGGTTATCAGGGGTTTACTAAAAAGTCGATTTTGCCGTTAGACATAGGCTGTTTTGTAATTGCATCTTTGGTGAGTTCGCTGGTATTTGTGTATATTTTGCAACAGCCGCCGGTAAGCTCGACAGGTGGAATTGTAGGAATGTTATTTGGGTTAATTATTATGGTGATGTATTTGCTATTGACAGTTTTTCCGCCGCACACATGGCTGTTTAGAGATCCAGTAGACGGGAAGTATGGTTACGCAGCGTATAAACCATTAAAATTAAAAAAGAAGCGAAAGAAGAGTAAATAATTATAATTATAAATAGCTCTCGCGTAAAAGTGAGAGCTATTTTGGAGATATAGGGATTAGTTATCCCAGCCGAAGCCTTCGCCGAAATGGCCATAACGAGCGGTAGGTTCATAAATAGGACGAAGTAAATTTAGATGTTTAATAATGCCACGCGGAGTGAGATCGTAGCCTGTGATTTGTTCTGGTTTGCCATCAATGATCACGGTGCGTTCGAGTGGGTCGGGGTAGCCAATAGCATAAGCGAGGCGGACAAAGACTTCTTTGGCCTGGTGCTTTTTGAGATAGTCTACGGCGATACGGCGAGCCATATAGGCAGCAGAGCGGTCAACTTTGGACGGGTCTTTGCCGGAAAAAGCGCCGCCACCGATGGGAATGCGTGGACCGTAATTATCAACAATTAGCTTGCGGCCAGTGAGGCCAGTATCAGCTTCGAAGCCGCCTTGATTC
The DNA here is from genome assembly GCA_964443395.1 of uncultured Candidatus Saccharibacteria bacterium. GTDB lineage: Bacteria > Patescibacteriota > Saccharimonadia > Saccharimonadales > Saccharimonadaceae > Nanosyncoccus. The sequence continues at coordinate 10,323 of CAYUCN010000007.1, forward strand.
CAGTCTCCGGCGGGGTTAAGATGAAGTTCTGGTTTGCCAGGTAAATGTTCTTGCTCGATGAAAGCTTGGACTAATTCTTGGAGTTCAGCTTGGCTGGTGTTTTGGAAGCTGGCAACGATGGAAGTTACTTGCCATTGGTCTGCGTCGTCTTTTAAGGTTACTTGCGTTTTGCCATCGTAAGGATGTTTAGCAAAAATAAATTGATTGAGGCGACGAGATAAGACGACTTCGCGTGGTAATAATTCTGGAGTTTCGTTAGTGGCGTAGCCAATCATAATTCCTTGGTCGCCGGCGCCACCGGTGTCGACGCCTTGGGCGATTTCTGGGCTTTGCTTGACGACGTTAATCATAATTTCGTTATCATCGCCAGCGATGCGGTGAGCGATATCGGTGAGATTAATGTCTTTAGCTTGCGAAGTGACTTCGCCGGTGATATAAATTTTGCCGTGACCGCCGCAAGCTTCGATAGCGACGCGAGAATGAGGGTCTTGCGCAAGATAGGCGTCGAGCGCAGCGTCTGAAATTTGATCACAGAGTTTGTCGGGGTGTTTAGGCGAAACGCTTTCGGCGGTTCGGTAAGTAATAATCTTGTTCATATTATTATTATACCATGCTGTGAAATGTCTTTATATTACTTTTATGTTGCTTTGCTTGTTTGGAGGATTTCCGTGTTATAATTGAGATATGAAGATTGCGGTTTTCACAGATTTGTATGAGCCGAGTGCTTGTGGCGGTATTATTTCGTCAATTAAGGCGCAGAAAGCGGCTCTGGAAGCTTTGGGGCATGAGGTGATAGTGTTTTGTCCTGGGTTTCAGGAAGAGGTGCGTGAGAAAAACGTGATAGCGGTGCCGAGCCATAGATGGTTGCGAGTGAACGGTGCAGTGTTTTGTAAACGTCCGGGTGTGGTGGAAGATTTTATTTTGGAAAAGATTCCAGATTTTGCGAGTTTTGATTTAGTACACGTGCATTATGAAGCGGGATGTAGTATTGCGGGGGTAAGGCTGGCGCAGAAGTTTAATTTGCCATTAGTGCAGACCATGCATGGGCGCGAAGATATGGCGATTATGACAAACGTGCCGCATCCAGCAAAATATGCGACGGCGAGTCTGCTATGTGCGCTACATCGGCATTATTTAGGGCATATGCAAAAGGTTAGAAGAGATCAATTCCAGGCGCCTACGTATACGCGGGCGAAGATGTGGACCTTAATGGTAAATCATGCGGATCAAGCTGATATGGTGATTACACCGTCGGATCATTTCGCGAAGAAGTTAGAACATTATGGTGTGTCAAAGCCGGTAGTACCGGTGTCTAATGGTGTGCCGGATGAACTGACAAAAATGAAAGTAATGCAGAGGACGCTGGAAGATGGTGCGGTGCTAAAAATGATTTGGAATTCGCGATGTTCAAAGGAAAAACGATTATTGTCTTTTTTGCAAGCGTTAGTGGGGTTGAAACGCCCATATCTGGTATATGTATATGGCGATGGCAATGAGCTGAAGAAGGCGAAGAAGTTTGCTGAGAAGAATCATCTGAAAGTGAAGTTTTATGGTGCGGTGAAGCGGGAAAAGATTTTTGCGAGGATGCGAGAAGCGCATTTAGGGATTATGGCGTCGTATAATTTTGATACGCAAGGTATGACTTTGCTAGAAGCGGAGGCGGTGGGGCTGCCGGTGTTCTTTTGTGATCCAGCGATGATGGAAGTAGTACCGCGGGGGAGCTATGTAATGGCGGATGGGGTGGAAGCGGGGGCGATGATGATTGCGCTAGAAAATACGCCGGCGAGCGAGATTGGCAAGATGAGCAAGGTTATGTTGAGTCATCGCGAGGATGCAGCGCAGAGTAAACAGTTAGTGCGGCTTTTGAAAGTCTATAAAACGGCGATTACTAACCATGCGAAGCAGATAAAGTAGATAGATTTTGAATAAAAATGGCCACTGGGATGTGGCCATATATAGAGAAGGCTTTAAAGCGGGGTCTTGCTTTGCTCGAGGCGAGGCTGCTTGAACTTGGTGAGGACAACGGCGATGATAATGCCGACCACAATGAGGCTGCATTTGATGACGTTGAGCCAACTAGTGGCAAAGATAAATGTAACGATCGCTCCGCCGATGCCAAGGTAGACGTAAACTTTGCGGCGGCGCAAGATGATTGCTTCGGCGCGGTCGGGGTGACGCTCAGCGTAGCAGCGGTCGCAGATGCTTTTGCTATAAAGAAACCATTGTACAGCGGCGCAGCAGAAGCCGATACCGACCAGCAAGATCATGCCAATAATGGTATTTACTCTCCAAATTAAATAAATACCACAGCAGACAGCTAGGCAGATATCGCTGGCTTGGTCGATTTCTTCATTGTAGTGGCGCCACCATCGGTATTTGCCGTCGTTTGGGTAGTGCCAACGGCGGGCGCACGGGCCATCAAAAGCATCGCAGAGCTCGCCGGCAACAAAGACCCAAATGGCGTAATCGGCGGAAACGCCTATAAAAGCCATTCCTAGTAAGATGCTTGCTAGAATTACTTCTAGCAAAGTTAATAAATCGGCTAAGTAATATTTTTTCATACTAATCCCCCTTATAGTTTTTACTAAGCCTAACGTAATTGTAACATGATTTGAGTGGGGAGTCTAGGGGTTAGCGTTGCTGCTTTAGCGGTTTTACTAAAAATTTGTGTGAAATAAGTCTCTAGTACTTTCACTAACGTTCGTCGGTGGAGCTCTCCTCATTATGTTTCTAGCTTATATTTGTTCTTTATGCTATTCACATAAATCGGATGTCGCAGCTACGCTGCTCTCTGCCTGCGTCGCTCAAGAAAGAAAGTAAAACTTTCTTTCTATTCGCTATCCTCGGCATTTCGCTCCAGCCGGGAGACGCTCACTTATAGTGAAAGTATTAGAGACTTAGTTATGCAAATAATTATTGTGAAGTTTTGTATTTTCTCCTCCTATTTAAGTATGGGGAAAGGTATAATTATCTCGCGACACAGCGGACGGAGAGACCTTCGTAGCGGCGTCCATATGCGTAGGAAGGCATAACGGTATATTCTAAAGTTAAGGAGTAAGCATTATAAGCACTACTAGCAGTGGAAGACCAATAAGCACCGAGAATAGTGGTATTACTTAAAGTACTACCACCAACAGCCCCGCTATAAGTAAACTTATTCGGAGCTACAGTAGCGGTACTACCATTATTAATACCTTTTAATAATTTAGCATATGATTTATTTGTACTAGCATCACCATTTACTGGTAGCTGCCATCCTTTTGGGCATATACTACTCGATGCATTACCGTTTATCATACTAGCAGTACCAGTCCCCGCTGTAGCAGTATACCAGTTATAATATCCGCCATAGACAGGATCTATATACGCTTTATGATGATTTTGATCATCGGACTCATAGCCGGATATATTACTTGCTGGCACTGTAAAGCTCCCCGTCGTCATATCAGAATCCGCACTAGAGATGGTTTTATTTATTATAGCCAAATTTTGTGTCATCCAGCATCCTACGTCTTCATTGTTTTTGTTTTTAATGTGCGCTACAGTATATTGATATCCTGGTTCACTACTACTAGTTACGCGTTTATCACGTAGGGTAAATTGATTATTCCCAGCAGTATCTGCATATGGAGTAGCATTACATATTTCTGGAGTAACATCCTGCATATAAGTAATATCAGCTATAGTAAGTTCTTTAGGTTCTACTACTACACTAACCTCTACATTAGTACGATAGCTTCCGGCAGGCTTATCATCAGCTATGTTAGCAGCAAAGGCAATAGTAAAGGCTCGGTTGTTAAGGCTCGTGACAGCTTCAGTCTTACCAATAGTACTACTAGACGCAGCTGGTACGGCTTTGTAGGTAAGGTTAGCTAGGTTTGTTTCATTTGTTACTTCACCATCAGCTATGGTATAACCCCATTGTGAAGTAGTAGTAGATGTTAAATCCTTACCTACAATGCCGTTACTATTACTAATCGCATCAATACTACTACCATTCTGGATAGTACTATCCGTACTAGTATAGCCAATTAACTTATTACCATTACTACCATTAGCATTATCTACTACATTAGCTAGGATTTGGTATTGTTTTATATTGTCTGCTGTAACATTAAACCTATTGTATCTATATAGTACTGTACTACTATCACCATAGGTAGATTGTATCGGATCATCACTACTATTCCATACTAGTGTTACTCCATCGGAGGTTAGATCGGCTAGTGGGGCTATACCAGCATCCCCATCCCCATCTCCTTCTCCTTCTCCTTCTACGTTAGCAATATCAACATTACTAATACTATTAGCATCATTACTCTTATCTGCACCAACACCATCTATACTCTCTTCCGCAGGCTCTTCGGTAGAATTGTCTAAAGCTAAAGCAATATTAGAACTATTATTAACCGTAGGATTTATCATAACAATGTTTAGCAAAAGTAGGGCAAATGCACAACTAATGGGAATACTATGATATAACTTATGGTATTTAAGTTTGTTGTATCTTTGGTGCATTTAGCCCTCCTTTTGTAATAAATATATTTATTTCCTGTGGTGCTTACACTTTCTGTATTTAATTAAAGTATCAAAAAAGATGGCATAAGTTATGCATTATATTCTTTAGCTAATATTATGAGTTATTCTGGAATATGATAAATAACTTATAATATTAACTTATTTATAACTTATTGCCATCTCCATATCTATATATATATACAAAAATGGCACCACGAGGGTGTTTAAACCACTTATCAGACAAATCCGAGACTCATCGAAAGTGTCCTCATGATGCCATTCAAGCCGATGAGTCCTTTCATAGTTCTGCTCGAACTTATTTTATAACGATAAATGGTTTAAACATTCTCATTATACCAAATTTCTAGCTCCACGCCTAGCCTAGTAATTATTTTATTTTATGGCCTAACATTTCGCATCCTCTCCTCCTACTTAAGTATAGGAAAAGGTATAATTATCTAGCGACACAGCGGGCGGAGAGGCCGAAGTAGCGATCGTAGTTGCTGGACGGGTAAACGCCACTACTACTGAAGCTCAAGCGGTACGCGACGGTGGCCGAGTAAGCCGTAGAAGACCAGTAATAACCGTAGGAGCCAGCATAGTACAGAGAGCTAATATCGACGAACCCGCCATAGACGAAGTTATATGGAGTACCTTGCATAGTAGTACTTCCTGCGCTACCACTAAGTCCACTTAGCAATTTACCATAAGACTTATCTGTCGTAGTATTACCATTTACTGGTAATTGCCATCCTTTAGGGCAAATACTAGAACTAGCATTACCGCTTGTTAATGTCGTAGTATTAGCTGCATTCCCGGCATTACCGGCATTATTACTATTAGGAATAATATCAGCATATGCTCCTTGTAAACATGTTCCTGCCGTAGCAACACACCATGAGTAATATGCGCCGTATTTATTAGCATCAGGGCTTACCGGGTTTCTAACTTGTTGATTAGGATAAGTAGCTGTACCATTTTTGTCATTTACTTGTGTATTACTAAATCCGCTCGTAGTAGCAACTGGCAAAGTGTAGGTACGCCACTTATTAATATAGACATTAGGATCTAAATCACTATCTTCTATAGTAAGCGTGGTGCCACCTTCTAAGGCTAAATTATCCGTCATCCAGCAATTACCGTCTTTAAGCTTAGCAATGGTATAGGTCTTTTTATCACGAATGTCTATCAGCGTCTTAGTAGGAACGCTAGTCTCGCCAGCTGCCGGAGTAGGCTGGCTAGCACAAGCAGCATGGGTCATTTCTTGCATGTAAATCATATCGTTCCAAGCTATCACATCCTGCGCTCCCGCGGCGACGGAGAAGAAGAAAATTATGATTTTTAACAAACTTGTGCTTGTTAATTTTGAGAAATTTACTATATAATGGCTACAATGGCGGGGATAGTACTTTAAGTTATAGAGCTGGCGGGTGGAAAGGAGGGATTATGAGCTATGAGTTTGGAAAATGGTTTCAGAGTCTGGTTTATAGGTGTAAGATTGAGAATTACCATCGGGTAGATGGCAATTCTCAAAATTCTTCCTATGCTTAGTATAGCACACGACTAAATATAGCACAAGAGTATAGGTACGTTATAATACAGATTTTTATAAAAGTTTAGATGCGCTTATGCGAGTGTGCAATCTTTATTCTCGCCATAACCCCGCCACCAGGTAATGTGGGAATTAGTGTTAACTTATGGTAGCTACACCCTGGCTGCTTAGAAATAAGTTAGTAGTAATTTGTGGCGGGGCTGCCTAACCAGCTCGGTGACCTCCAGGTATGCACTTATTATTGTTCTAGTCTATAAGATTTGTATATTGATAGAAAATAATTAGTTTGGTGCAACAGTGATTGTTACATCGGTACTATAAGTCCCGGCCGGGAGAGACGGAGCAATGGAGATACCGAGGTTATAGGTATGAATGTCATTGCCTAGGGCGTCAGTGGTTTTGATATTCTCGGCTGCATGGGCATATTTTGGAGTGAAGGTGAGATAAATAAGGCTGCCGATAGAGAGAAGCAGGATGGCGAGTGTAGCTATTACTAGGGTAAATTTATGTCTAATATTATGTTTTCTAAGCATTGAGTTTTGTCCTCCTTAGGTTTGATAAAAGCTAGCAATGAATGGTTTATTTAATACGGACTAGCTATAACCGTGAAGGTACGACTTAACTTTTACGAGGGCCATGATAGCACTAGTAATAAGTCTTGCATTATTTTTCGTCTGTCAAAGCAGAAGGTTTGCAATTTAATTATAATAAAAAAGTGTGACGCTGACTAGGCTTGAAATGACTGAAAATTATTTATATAGAATGGCAGCAGTAGTGGCTTCGTAGGGGCGGTTAGGATTGAAGAGATTAAGAGCGGTAATTTTGGCGGCGAGAGAGCCGGACCATAAAGCGAGCGGAGTGTAATTGGTATCAGCGATATGGGTGGTGGAGATTTTGCCGTCTTTGGCAACGATGATATTATCTTGATGGAAGGTGGTGAGGGTGACGGGGTAAGTGAGGGTGAATTTATGCAAAGTCTCAAGGACGGGTATGAGCGGCTGGGAAAGCAAAATCATACGAGGGTAGTAGACGGCACGGAAGATTTTTTGGAGTTGGAGCATAGAGGCAACAATGTAGAGATGGGGTTGCTCCAGAATTGGCTCGATGCCGGTAGCCATGAGGTCGACGGCGTCGCGAGTGATTGTAAGAGGCTTAGTACTGCTTTTGGCGGCGTCAATAAGGGCGATGGCGGTCTCGGCGTTGCGGGAAGTGTCGCCGGCAATAAAGTTAAAATCACTGTTGTCAAAATATTCGTTGAGTAAGGCGGATTTAGCAAAGGAGCCACTATTAGTAGAGGGGGTGAAGAGTATGTTTTCGACATAGGGTAATTTGTGTTTGAGCACATCTGGGAGTAGGGTGAGCACGCGCTTGATGGGAAAATCTTTGGTGAAGATTTCGGCAGTGCGGGCAACGTTAACGAAACTCTGAGCGTTGCCACCGATGACGGTGATAGTGCTAGTTTTTTGCTCGGGAATGGTCCAAGCGAGATCCGGAAAAAGCGGCTTGGTTTGTTTTTGCCAGTAGGACAAATCATTATTAATGGGAGCAAAACCTTTCATCTAAAACTCCAGTTCGATAGAAATAGGACAGTGGTCGGACCCAAGAATAGATTCGTGGATTTCGGCGGATTTGAGATGGGGTAGCAATTTGGGAGAGATGAAGAAATAATCAATTCTCCAGCCCACGTTATTTTCGCGAGCTTTACCCCAATGCGACCACCAAGTATAACGTTGAGTGTCTGGATGTAATTGACGAAAAGTATCAACGAACCCGGCGTTAATTAGATTAGCAATACCTTGCCGTTCTTCTTGGGTGAAGCCGGCATTATGAGTGTTTTGTTTGGGGCGAGCAAGGTCAATTTCGGTGTGAGCAGCATTAAAGTCTCCACAGATGATGATGGGTTTAGTAGATTTTAAAGTTCGGAGATACTGCAGGATGGATGGATCCCAAAGTTGCTCACGGAGGCGAAGTCGAGAGAGATCGGGTTTACTATTGGGTGTGTAGACATTGACGAGAAAGAATTGTTCGTACTCTAAAGTCTGTAAGCGACCTTCGTGCAAGGGGTCGCCATATTGATCGTTTTGCCAATGGGGGTCTTGGCAGATATCATGATTAAAATCGTGAGTAGCAGATAGAGGATTGATTTTAGTGAAGACGGCGGTGCCGGAATAGCCGGGACGTTTGGCGCTGTTCCAGTATGCTTGATATTCAGGCAGATTGAGCTCGATTTGGCTGGGGTTGGCTTTAGTTTCTTGTAGGCAGAGTATGTCGGGATTTTGTTGTTCTATGAAGTTGATAAAAGTACCTTTTTTAAGGCCGGCGCGTAGACCATTGACGTTCCAGGAAAATATTTGCATACTTTATCTCCAATAATGTTGTAAAAAATACAACATTAGTATTTACCTCGCATTAAGTCGCGTTTCTTGATGGTTTCGCGTTTGTCGTATTTTTTCTTGCTTTTGCCCGTAGCGATGACTAATTTAATATAACGAGAGCCACCAAGGAGCTTAGTAGGAACGAGCTGTAAGCCATTTTGGCGGGCACGTTCGAGGGATTGTAACTGTTTACGAGTAGCAAGGAGCTTAACATTGCGGGCGGTATCAGCGCCAAGGGTAAGATTGTTAAGCCATAGTTCTCCGTTGCGAATAGTGACAAAACTCCCTTTGAGTTGAACGTGATGATCGCGAATAGAGCGTACTTCAGGGCCAGATAAAACCATGCCGCAAGTGAGCTCCTCATCTAATTGATAGTCGTAGTGAGCTTTGCGGTTGATTGTAACAGAAGCTGGGGTTTTTTCTTTTTTCATACTTATATTATAACACACAGACGGTTTGGAGAATGGAAGAAATACATGTTTGTGGTATAATATATATTATATATGCGTGTTGCAATTACTTCGGATTTGTATTACCCCATGACTAACGGCGTGGCGGTGTTTGCTCATAATTTAGCAAAAGGTTTGGCGAAACAGGGGCATGAGGTGATGGTAATTTGTCCGAGTTTTACCGGAAAGGGGCATCGAACGAAGGTGGATGGCGTGGCGACGATGTATATGCGGTCGATAAGATTCCCTTTTTATCCAGATCAGATTAATCAAGTACCTACTGGTAAAGAGATTTTGGGGGTGCCATTGCCGAGATTGGCTTATCGACACGGTCTTTGGATTACAGTGGATCCGTACCCGGAATTAAAGCGAGCGTTGAACAAATTTCATCCGGATGTGATTCATAACCAAACAGCAGAAATGATAGCAATAGCGGCGATGCGTTATGCGAAGAAATATGATATTCCGATGGTAAGTACGGGGCATGCCTATCCGGATAATTTGACGAGTCAGGTAAAGTTATTGAAGCCGTTAAAGAAACCATTGGATGCAATTTTGCGGATGTATATGGCGAGTTTTTTGAAACATTCGGAATATGCGACAATGCCGACAGAGATGGCAATTGACGATTTGGTGCCAAAGAACCGGAGGAGATTTAAGGTGCCGGTAGAACCGTTATCTAATGGAGTGGATCTATCGCAATTTACTCCCGGAAAGCCAAATAGTCGAGTATTAAGAAAATATCATTTGGATACAAAAGCACCAAGAGTGTTGTATGTGGGGCGGGTTGACCCAGAGAAGAGTATTAGTAATGTAGTGATGGCGTTTGCTGGAGTGTTAGATAAAGTACCCGAGGCGGAACTAGCAATAGTAGGTGACGGTACGGATCGAAGACATTTGTTAGATTTAGCGCAAGCCTTGGGGATTGAGGATAGAGTAAAATTTCCTGGTAAGATTATGCCGCCAGATGTGGTGGATGTGTATCGTGCGGCAGACGTGTTTGTGACGGCAAGCGAGACGGAAACGCAGGGTATCGTGCTAATCGAAGCAGCGGCGACTGGGTTACCGTTAGTGGCGGTGGATGCGGGGGCGGTGCGAGAGGTATGCCAAGACAAGAGGAACGGTATTTTGTGTGAGCCAAAAAATACGGATGAAATGACGTCAGCGATTGTGAAGATTTTGACGCACGAAGATTTGCAGGCAAAATATAGTGAGAAGAGCTTGGAAATTTCGCGACAGCATGATTTGAACAGGACTTTGTCGCGTTTTGTAGAGATTTATGAAGAAGCTATTACGCTAAAGGGCAAGAAAGTAAAAAAGAAGTCGCAAGGGTGGTGGAGATAGGACGGTGGCGTTTCGGTGCGACTTCTAATGATTATATGAGTGATTTTAGACGTAATTACGCATTTTTAGATTTAGTACTTTCGGCGTCTTTGAGGGCTTTTTTGATGGCGGGGCGGTCGAATCCTTCGATGAGTTGGCCGTTGATTTCGGTGACGGGGACGACGCGGATGTTAGGCATGGTGCGAGCATCGATTTCTTCGTATTCATAACCTTGCTCTTCTAGCCAATTCATGAGAGCATGGCAGTAGGGACAGGTTTCGGTGGTATAAACTTTGATAGTGGTACTCATTTGGTTCTCCTATTCTTTCTTATATTTTTTAGCAGCATCAAGCTGCGGATCACGATTATGGTTGATATCATCATAGGTGCGTTCTACGGTAACGTCTGGACTGATACCCTCGCCGTTGATGCTAGTGCCTTTGGGTGTATACCAACGAGCTGTAGTAACTTTGAGCATAGTTCCATCAGATAAATCGAGAAGGGTTTGGACGACGCCTTTGCCGTAAGTTTGCTCGCCGAGCAAAGTGGCTTTATTGTAATCTTTGAGGGCGCCAGTAACGATCTCGGAAGCAGAGGCGGTGCCGCCATTAACTAAAACAACAGTCTCGGTATTGGCTAGAGTGGCTTGACCGCGGTTAGATTTAGTGGTTTCGTCGCGGCCATTTTTGCTTTTTTGGATGAGAATAGGCTCGCTGTCAATCCAAAGTGAAAGGAGATCCTTAGCAGCAGAGACGTAGCCGCCGCCGTTGCCACGGAGGTCGAGGATGACTTTGTTAATTCCCTTTTGTTTAAATTCGCTATTGACGATTTTTTGGATGATAGTGCCGGTATCGTCGTCGAAACGGGTGACGGTAATAATAGCGGTTTTGCCTTCGTAGGTGACGTAAGCAGAGACATTATTGATTTCTTCGCGAGTGAGATCGAAAGATTTTTCTTCGTTGTCGCGCATGACGGTGAGTTTGACTTTGGTGCCCTTTTCTCCGCGAAGCTTAGTGGAAATATATTCTGAACCTTTGTCATAGACTAGCTCGTCATCAATTTTATAGATAATGTCTCCAGCCTTGACTCCGGCTTTGCCGGCGGGATTGTCTGGGAGAGTGCGCAAAACTCTGACGTAACCATCGCGTAAGGCCATTTCGATACCGATGCCAGCGCCAACGTCGCCATGAAGGGCAGCTTGGTAATCTTTGGCTTCGTCGCGGCTCATGTAAACAGTATAGATATCGCCGGCGGCGTCGACAAGGCCTTTTTTGGCGCCTTCAATAAGCTGAGTCTTGTCGAGATCGCCATCGTAATAGCCAGAAAGTGAGGCATAGACTTCGTCGAGCTGGCTCCAATCGTTTTTGATGGTGGTTTTAAGGCCTAGATAAGGTAAGAAGTTAGCGGAGATGGTATTCCAATTTATGCCGATGATAACACCAATAGTGGCAGTAACTACACAGCCGATGATGGCGCCGCCAAGGCTAACTTTTTTTTCTTCCCAGTGTTCTGTCATAGTATATAATATATATTATATCACAAATAACGATGTAAAGAACTTTTTGCGAAATTTGTTATTTTACCAAAGTCGTTGGTCAAAGTGGATGTATTGGTAAGCGTTGGGATTAACATTGTAGCGGGCGCCAAAGTCGCCAGGCAAGCCACTTTTAGAGCTGCCAGTGTTGTTATATTCAGTAAGATTAATAGTACCATTAGTATTAACGCTTTCAACCCACATAACATGACCATAGATACCGGCAGTGCTAAAAGCGACGGTATGTGGGGCGGGTGTGCTATTAACAACGTAACCTTGGCGGCTGGCGCTGGCACCCCAGCTGTAGGCATTACCCCAGTTAGAGATGTAGACACCCCAACGTTCTTGGACTTTCCAGCCGGCGTAGCTAGTACATTGACAAACATAACCACCGACAACTAGATAGCCAACATTGTCTTGTGGGCAGCGGTTAGCCCATGGATAGGAGTTGTATCCTTCGCCGACGACGCCGCCAGTATTATAGCGGGCGATTTCGGCGGCAATTTCGCGTTGCATGGTTTGGCGAGCCTCTTCGGAATCACGAGCGTAAGCTTCGGCGTCGTTTTCGTAGCGAGCGATAAGGGCTTGCTGTTCGTTGCGGCGCGTGGTGATTTCGTTGCGGCCGGCTTCGGCGGCTTGTATTAGGGCGTCAATACTAGCTTTTTGCTTCTCTAGTTCTTCTTTGAGAAGGCGAATGGCTTTGGCGGAAGTGGTAATTTGCGCCTCGGCGTTAGTTTGGCGAGTTTTCTTCTCAGCGAAGTCGCTGAGGGATTTGCTGCTGGCGAGCATGGTTAAGGCGTCGGTTTCTGGCTCATGATAGATCTCAACGAGGAGCTTAGCGAGGGCGACTTGCTGGAGGTTAAGTTTTTCGGTGTTTAAGGTAATCTGTTCGGAAAGATCTTGGGCAATAGCTTGATTGCGGGAGATCTCGTCCTCTAAGGCGGCGATTTCGGCGTTAAGCCGATTAACTTCACCCTCGAGACTATTGGCGTTAGCGGCGGCTTCTTGGGCGCGAGCTTCGGAAGCGCTGGCGCGGTCGGCGGCTTCGCGGCAAGCTTGGGTGACGCAGCCGTATGGATAAGCTTGGGCTTCATCGCTGTGACTGGCGAGAATAACTTGACTAGTAATAAAAACGCTACTAAGGATAATAATGCCGAGAAGTGATCTGAGACCGATGGTTTTGTGTTTTTGCATAAGCTTCATACTTTTAATATAACACACTTGTGTTTAAGAGTAAATAAGGATAACTATAAAATTAGCGTGTCACTCAAATACGCTTTTCTTGGGCCGCTCCGGGGCGCTCGCCCAAGTCTTAGGCCCTGCGAAAAGGTATTTGGGCGCCACGCTAACTACTATTGTTGTTTATACTGCGAGGTAAAAGATTTCTGCTACTTTAGATATTTATGCATTGCGAGGCGGGCGGAAATGTTGCCGATAACGATGCCAGTAGCAATAACGGCTAAGTAAACGATAACGAGTCTGCCGGTGTCCATATAGAGCGAGACGATGGAAATGTCGATGTTGTAATTCATGAGGCTGGGGGCGATAAGTTTATAACCGGCGAAGGCGATCGTGCTGGCGAGAATGCCGGAGATGACACCACAGATTTCGGCTTCGACTAGGAATGGTCCGCGGATAAAGCTAGTGTCGGCACCGACGAGCTTCATCATGTAAATTTCTTCGCGGCGGGAGAAAATGGCCATACGGATAGTGTTGAAAATCATGAGAATGGAGATAGCAAGAAAAATAGCGCCAAGGATGAGACCGCCGTTTTTGGCGATATTGGCCCAAGAGCTGATGGATTCGATGACGGCGCGGTTTTCGTCGTAAGTAGGCTCGGTTTCTGGATCGAGATTTTCTTGAAAAATAGTGGTAGTATTAACAATATTTTTGAGTTGTGTTAAATCGTCTGGGTTGTGAACTTTTATTCGCATCTTGGCTTGCATGGTATTAAGCATAATTTCGCTCATGGTGGGGTCCTCTAAGACTTCCATGAGATCAGTTTCATTAGCCTTTTCTTCTAAGTAGGCTTGGTATTCCATGGCAGAATCGGCGACAATGGTTTCTTTGATGTTTGGATCGGACTTGATAATTTCAGCCATATTGTTGAGAGTTTCTAAACTTGTGCCGGGGCGGAAGTAGATAGTAATGTCGATTTTTTCGCGCATGGCTTCGGCGGTACTATTAAGAATGAGGCTAGCGCCAACAGTTACTAATAATATTACCAGTGTAATAGTCATTACTAACGTAGCGGCGATGGAAAGCCAGATATTGCGCGTAAAGCCGGCGGCACCGTATTTCATGACGCGTCCAGCGCTGCGGACTTTACTAACGCTGCTATTTTCAACGAGAGTTTTGAGGTTTTCTTTTTGACGGATTTTTTTGTTTTTACTTTCGTTATTTTTGGTCATTGATTGGTTCCTACATTACGCGTTTTTGTTTAGAGCGATTGAGAGGGCGTTTAGCGATTTGTTTAATACTCGGAGCGGGTTTGAGTTTGACGGTTTGGCCGGGGCTGAGTTTACTGAGTTTGGGAGCGGCTTTGAGTGGTTTACTAGCGGCGTACCATTGATTAGCGGAGTCACGGGCATATTTTTTAACGGGATTTTGATTTTTGGTCGGGAGAGTGGGTTTTTCTGTTGACTTAGTTGTAGATTTTGCTGATTTAGGGGTAAGGTTTTTTTGAGTCTTTTTACTGTCGGTAACAATGCTGTGCTTGGTCTGGGCGGATGGGGTAGGCTGACTATTATTAATATAGACACGTTCAATGATAGGAACAATAGGTTCTTTGGTGGTAGGACGTATGGTAGAGGGAGGCTCTTGGGTGTCAAGGCGATAGATACCATGGACTTTTTGATCGCTAATGATATGGCCGCCTTTGAGAGTAACAACGCGCTTGCTGAGGTTGTTGACGATCCATTCGTCGTGCGTGGTGACAAGTAAAGTAGTGCCAAAATCGTTGATTTTTTGGAGAAGGTCGATGATTTCTTTGCGGGTAAGTTTGTCAAGATTGCCAGTAGGCTCGTCGGCGATGAGGATTTTGGGCTGGCGAGCAACAGAGCGGGCGATACTGACGCGTTGACGTTCGCCGCCAGAAAGCTGAGCAGGAAAACGATTAGCTTTAGCTTCTAGACCGACGAGATCTAGAGCCTTAGGGACAGTTTTAAGGATGTCGCGGTTACTCATGCCGGCGATTTCGAGGGCGAAAGCGACGTTCTCGAAGACAGTACGCGTAGGAAGAAGCTTATAGTCCTGAAAAACTACGCCAAGGCGACGACGGTAATGTGGAATATGACGACGTTTAACATAACTCAAATCAATACCGCCGACGATGATTTGGCCAGAGTCGGGCGTTTCTTCTTTAGTAATCATTTTGATAAGAGTAGATTTGCCGGCGCCAGATTTACCAACCAAAAAGACGAATTCGCGTGGATCGATGTGTAAGGAAATATTATCCAGAACTGGATTTTCGTCGCCAGGGTAAGTTTTAGTCACATGGTCGAGTAATATCATGATATTATAATACCACAAGCATTTATGAATTTCAATAGACGGCTGGTAAGGCTTTTGAATTTTATTGCTTTATTTGTTGTTCTAGATAAGCGTTAATGAAGTTGTCCAGTTCCCCATCAAGGACTTTTTCGGGTTCGGGACTTTCGTATTTGGTGCGGGTATCTTTGACTAATTTGTATGGTTGCAAAACATAATTACGAATTTGTTGCCCCCAGGAGGCAGATTCGCCGGCGCGCAATTTATTAATATTCTCGGCGTGTTGTTCCATTTGGAGCTGGACGAGCTTACCGCGAAGGATTTCCATGGCCTTCTCTTTGTTTTGGAGCTGAGAGCGCTCGTTTTGAATGGCGACAACGGTATTGGTAGGGAGATGGGTGATGCGGACGGCGGAATTAGTAGTGTTGACGGACTGGCCGCCGTGACCGCCGGAATGATAAACATCAATGCGCAGGTCTTTATCATCAATTTTTATGGCGTCGGGCTGGTCAATAATGGGTAAAATTTCGACGAGAGCAAAACTAGTTTGGCGTAGATTATCAGCATTAAAGGGTGAAAGCCGCACTAAACGATGGACGCCATGTTCACTTTTGAGTAAGCCGTAAGCGTTGTGGCCGAGAATTTCGTAAACGGCGGTTTTGATGCCGGCTTCTTCGCCGGTGGTACGTTCGAGACAGGAAGTTTTGAAATGGTGTTTCTCGGCGAAACGGAGATACATGCGTTCAAGCATGCTAGCCCAATCCATAGCTTCGACGCCGCCGGCGCCAGAGGTGATGCGAATAATGGCGCCGAGGTGATCATGTTCTCCGCGAAAAAGCAAACTGGTTTTAAGAGAGCTAAAGGCATCTTCTAGGGCGGTGAGTTGAGTGTCGATCTCGGTGCTGAGAGTAGGGTCGCCAAGAGATGTGAGTTCATGTAAATCGGCCACTTGGAGACGTAAGAGTGTCCAGGGCTGGATAGCCTCGTTGAGGCGAGCAAGCTGTTCGTTTTGATCTTTAGCATAGGCAGGATTGCGCCAAATATCGGGGTCGGCAACAATAGTTTCTAGTTGCTGGGCGGTTTGGATTTTGTCGTCAATCTGGAGCTGATGCCAAGCATTGTTGATATTTTCTTTAAGGGCAAGAATACGTTTTTCGGTGAGGTCAGGCATTATTGAAGATCCTGGATTAGCTTTTGGAATTGGGTGCCGCGATCATAGACATTTTTGAACATGTCGAAGCTGGCGGCGGCGGGCGACATGAGAACAATAGTAGACTGACTATTCTCGTGATGAGCCTGGAGCTCGTCGGCGAGATTTCTTGCTAATGTGACGGCTTGAGGAAGATCGGTGGCGAGGAAAAAGTGATGATTAGTGGTGGTTTCTAGAATGTGGGCCAGTTCGGATTCGGAAATTTGTGGAGCGTTCTCGGTATGGGTGAGGATTTTCGCGATAGCGTGGCCACTTTCGCCAATAAGGATGGTTTTAGTAGTGTAGGTTTGAGCGAGATTAATGATTTCGGGGAGATCTTGATTGTCGTTTTTGTCGCGACCGCCTAGGATGAGGACGATGGAATAATCTGAAAAAGATTGGATGGCGACTTCTAATGAAGCGGGATTGGTAGAGAAATTGTCATCATAATATTTGACGCCGTTTAACTCGCGTAAGAATTGGAGGCGGTGAGGTAAGCCTTGAAAGTTTTTAAAAGTTTCAATAATAATGTCGTGGTATTTTTGGATAAAATTATCAATGGATAGATTAAAGTAGCTGGCAACGGCGAGTAAGGCAGCCTCAGCGTTTTCTTGATTATGCTGGCCGGGGATGGCGAGATGTTGCGCAAGCTTGGTGATAGCAGGATTATGAGTAGGGTAAGCGAGCTTTTGAGCGAGGCTGAGAGCGGCAATCTTGGCGGTGTCGGGATTGTCTTGGAAATAAATGCAAAAATCGTTGGTGGTTTGATGCTTAGCGATGTTAGCCTTGGCGTTGACGTAATCTTCGTAGCTATCGTGAACGTTGAGATGGTCGGGCTCAATTTTGAGGATAACAGTGATGTGTGGGGATTTTTCTAGATCCCAAAGTTGGAAGCTGCTCATCTCATAAACGACGACGTCAGTGGACTGTAATTGGTCAAGAATATCTAGAGCTGGGTTACCAATGTTGCCGACTAGATAAACGGTTTTACCAAGATTCTTGAGGAGGTCGGTAATAAGTGAGCAGGTAGTTCCCTTACCTTTTGTGCCAGTGACGCCAATAATGGGGCAAGAACAGTGTTCGAAAAAATAGCGTGTACTGCTAGACCATCCGGCGCGCGGATGTACGGATGGACTGCGTAAAATTAAATCTAGTCCGTCAAAGTTGATGTAGTCTAGATCTTCTGTAGTAAAATTGTCAAAAACTGCGACTTCATGACCTTTGTGACTGAAATATCTTTCGGCGCTTTGGCCTTCTTTGCCATATCCAAGAATCCCAATATTCATATTATTATTGTAGCATAGTTTTGAACTGATTTTTAGAATTTGAGTTTTTCGGAAAGTTCATTAATAAGGGCTTTTTCGACAGAGCTAACAGCGACGATGGCGCTGATGTCGCTATTAATAAATTCTTGGGCGAGTTTGACGATTTCTTCTTTCGTGATATTTTTGACGAGATTGGGCATTTTAGTGTATTTTTCGATAGTGCCATTAGTAAAATAACCATCGGCGTAATAATCGGAAATTTGGCCGACGGTTTGGGCGCCGATTTGGTAACGGCCGGTAGCGTAAGACTTGGCGTTGGCGAGGTCGTTATCGTTGATGTCGCCGTTAAGGACTTTTTGGAGTTCTTTGTGAATGAGGGTGAATAGTTTTTCGGCGTTTTCAGCGTTGACCTCGCCGTCAAAATCCCAGGAAACATTATGCCAGCTATTTGTGATGTCGCTACCCATGCCATAAACTAGTCCGTATTTGCGAGCTTGGCCGAGGATTTTGCTGCTCATGGTGCCGTTAAGGATGTGATTAAGGCAATTCATGGCGTAAGCTTCGCTAGGTTCGAGTTTGCGGGGTAACATCCAAGTAAAAGCGAAAGTGATATTAGAAGCATCTTTGCGGCGGATGAGGACGGGGCTGGCGGCGTGGAGCTCGTCTTTAGGAATTGAGAAGTGCTCGCCGGGGCGAAGATCCCATTGGTTGAGTATTTTGATGATTTTGCGTTTACGGCCAAAAAGATTTCCGGAAATGATAAAACGAAGATTATGGGCGGTGTGAGTGCGGCGATAATGCTCGCGGATGTCTTTGAGTTCAATATTATTAATAGTTTTGATGCGTTCTTGGAGGTCGGGGATATTCTCGCCTACAACTTGCTGAAGCCGAGGCCAGAGTAAGCGAGCATAATCGTTCATGTAGCCAGTGAGTTCGGCTTTGACATTGCCCTTTTCGCTTTGGAGCTCGGTATCGTTAAAACGGGGCTGAGCGATGGCGACTTGTTGTAAATGCATGATACGCTCCCATTCAAAGTCGGCACATTCGCTTTCGTAGCAAACAGAAAAATCGGAAGTCCAGGCGTTATGGTAAGCGCCGTTTTTGGTAAATTCGGATTCAAAAGTTTGCTCGTTGGAGAATTCGGCGTTGGCGCCAAAAGCGAGATGCTCGACGATGTGAGCGATTTCATAGACTTCTGGGCGTTTAGCGTAGCGCATACCGGCACGGAATTGAAATTTCGTGTTCATAACGCTAGCGCCAGGGACATGAATAAGTAAGCCCTTGGCGCCAGAGGTGAGGACGATTTCTTCTACTGAATGTTTTATCGCCGTTTCCCTTTCTTTTTGTTTTGACGCTCTTGTTTGCGGCGAGATTTAGTAGAATTGTGTTTTTGATTGTAGGTTTCGTGAGGCTGAGATTTCTTTTGATCGCCACCTTCTTTAAACTCGTGGTCAAGGTTTTTCTCGCCAGAGCTGATTTCGTTAACGCCTTTTTCGGTGGCGCCTTCAGCCATTTTGGTGAGTTCAGATTCATATTCTTGACCATCGGTCAATTTGTCTTCGTGAGCTTCTTGACGGGTAAGACTGAGGAGAATGCGGAGGACTTCTTCGCGGAGATTCTTCTCGAGGCTATCGAAGAGCTTCTGCGATTCACTACGGTATTCTACGAGCGGGTCGCGTTGGCCAAGGCTGCGCCAATGGATACCTTCGCGAAGGTGCTGCATGTTTTCCAAATGTTGCATCCAGAGAGTATCGAGAACCTTTAGGTAGACTTCGCGTTCGATCTTACGCATGATTTCTTCGCCAAACTCTTCTTCCTTGGTGGCGTATTGGCGCTTAATTTCGGCGAGAGCGGCAGCGCTACGGTCTTTTTCTTTGCGTTTTTTGCCGATTTCCTCGACGAGTTTTTCGTCGGTATCAGGAAAGACGGCAAGGAGCTCTTCTTGATATTTGGGATTGACGCGGGAGCTGTCACGTGTGAGGTCTTCGGCGGCAACTTTCATTAGGCGTTGGATTTCGTTGTGAATATTCTCTCCGTCAAGAATCTTGCGACGCATACTATAAACGACTTTGCGATGACGATTAATGACGTTATCGTATTGAACGACGTTTTTGCGAGAATCAAAGTTAAAACCTTCGATGCGTTTTTGGGCGGATTCGAGAGTTTTGGAAACGCTTTTATTCTGGATGGGTACGTCTTCGGGTAGTCCTAGGCGCGACATGAGTATGGCAATGCGTTCGCCTTGAAAAATGCGCATAAGGTCGTCTTCGCAGCTGACAAAGAATTGAGTGGTACCAGGATCACCTTGACGGCCGCCGCGACCACGGAGCTGATTATCGACGCGGCGAGAATCATGACGTTCGGAGCCGATGACGACTAGACCGCCAAGCTCTTTGACGCCTTCGCCAAGCTTAATATCGGTACCGCGGCCAGCGAGATTAGTAGCTAATGTGACGGCACCTTTTTCACCGGCGCGAGCGACGATAGCGGCTTCACGTTCGTTATTTTTAGCATTAAGCAATTCGTATTTAATACCTTGACTATCGAGATATCGGGCGATGAGCTCGTTTTTTTCAATACTGGCGGAGCCAACGAGTACGGGCTGGCCGCGGTCATGGTATTTTTTTATTTCGTCGGCGATAGCTTTGAGCTTGCCGGCTTCAGTGCGATAGATGAGGTCGTCTTTGTCGATACGCTGGATGGGGCGATTAGGCGGAATTTGAATGACATCGAGAGAATAGATTTGTTGAAATTCCTCGGCTTCAGTAAAGGCGGTACCGGTCATGCCGGAGAGCTTATGGTAGAGACGGAAGAAATTCTGGAAAGAAATGGTAGCGAGGGTCATAGATTCCTGCTTGACAGCGACACCTTCTTTTGCCTCGATAGCTTGATGAAGACCTTCATTATATCTACGGCCTTGCATGAGGCGACCAGTATGTTCGTCAACGATGACGACATCACCACTATTAGTGACAACGTAATCTTTGTCGCGTTTAAAAACAACTTGAGCGCGGAGGGCTTGTTCCATGTGATAAACTAAGCGGGTGTGTTTAGTGGAATAGAGATTTTTGATGCCGAGTA
Source organism: uncultured Candidatus Saccharibacteria bacterium (assembly GCA_964443395.1). Taxonomy (GTDB): domain Bacteria; phylum Patescibacteriota; class Saccharimonadia; order Saccharimonadales; family Saccharimonadaceae; genus Nanosyncoccus. Next base: position 31,098 of record CAYUCN010000007.1, read on the forward strand.
GATTCTGGACTTTTTCTACCCCAGCGTCAGTGAGGGCGACGCTGCGGCGTTTTTCGTCGAAACTATAATCATCTGAGGTAAGCTGAGCGGCAACCTTAGCGAACTGATAGTAGGCGTCGGGATTATCGCCGGCGGGGGCAGAAATAATAAGTGGAGTACGAGCTTCATCAATGAGAATAGAATCTACTTCATCGACAATGGCATAATTAAGCTCTCTTTGGCGGAGGAACTGTGGCTCGCTGACCATATTATCACGGAGATAGTCGAAGCCAAATTCGTTATTGGTGCCATAAGTGATATCGGCTTGGTAAGCTTCTTTACGAGTGGCGGGCTTAAGATGGCGAAAACGCTCATCTTCGTGATCTTCGTTTTCATATTCGGGGTCGTAGATAAAACTAGCTTGATTAATAATGACACCAACACTTAGGCCGAGAAAATGATAAACTGGCGCATTCCAACCAGCATCGCGCTGAGCGAGATAATCATTAACAGTAACAATATGTACGCCACGTCCAGTAAGAGCGTTAAGATAGGCGGGAGCAAGAGCGACAAGAGTCTTACCTTCGCCGGTTTTCATTTCGGCAACGTTGCCTTCGTGAAGGGCGATGCCACCGATGAGCTGAACGTCATATGGACGCATGCCCAGAATGCGCTTGGCGGCCTCGCGTTCAACGGCGAAAGCGTCAGCGAGGATCTCATTTAGCTCTTTTTCGGAGCCTTCTTTAAGCTTACTTTTAAGGATTTCGGTTTGCTGTTGGAGCTCTTCGTCGCTCATGGCCTCGTACTTTGGCTCAAGCTTATTGATTTCGAGGACTTTTTTATACATGCGCTGAAGGATTTTTTTCTGGGCGTCACCAAAGATACCTTGCAAAATACGAGTAAGTAGGGTCTTATCGGCAAGTTTATCGGTGGGCTTCTTTTCCTTAGTCGGTTTAGCTGATTTGCGTGATTTTTTGGTGGGCTCAGCTTGTTTTGTCTCAACAATTTCCGAGCCAGTTTTTTCATCTTTCGGGGCGCTGGTTGCCATTATCTTTTTCTCCACAAAATATTACTTCTATTATTATATCATACTTGGGATAGTTTGGGTGGATTTTATTATAAATATACAATAAAAGGGTTCATTGTATTATCGGGCTAGACCTATGCTATACGAATTTTATCTCACGCCATCTTTGTTCGTAATGTCATACACAGGATATCCGGGAAAGATTGTCCTCACAGACAACTTTCTCAGTATCGTCTGGAATATACATTACTCACAAAGAAGGTGGTCTATGCTCGCTAAAATTGTATAGCATAGGTCCAGCCCGGTATTCAATTTTAGCATAAGTATCTATAAAAGTCTTCCCTAGATATACTAAGGAAGACTTATTGTCGGCAGTTAAAGATAATTAGGATTTCTTGATGAAGAGGCTTTTGAGGCCTTTCTTACTGAGGTGCGGGGTGGCTTCGAGTTTGAAGCGGCGGACCTGTCCTTTTAGCTTAGCTTCGATAATGTCAATACCAGCAAAGACATTAGAACATTCATCGCGAGCGGTGATAACTTTGCCACCGGGTATCTCCATGGCGGCGGAAATTTCGTATTTGTTGCCGTGGTCGCGGTCTACCTCGGTGACGACGATTTTGGTAACGACGTCTTTTTTGTTTCCTCTTGGTAGATAGCGGTCTAGCTTGCCAATGCGCTTAGTAGCGTATTTGCGGAAGCTATCCGATACTTTATAGTTGTTACCGCTGATATCGATTTTGTCTATCAAGGTTAACTCCTTTTTAGAGGCCGAGACTGCTGAGTCCGCCCATTAATGGTTTCATTTTGTCAGTCGCGATTTCTTGTGCCTTGGCATAACCATCGCGCATGCAATCTTCAATCCAATGTTCTAGCTCTTCGATGTCGTCGAGATCGATCTTTTTAGGGTCGATTTTGACACTCTTGATTTTGAGCTCGCCGGTAATTTGGACGGTAACGGCGCCGTCGCCAGCTTCAACTTCGACAATCTCGTTTTTGAGAGATTTTTGGGCTTTGCGAAGCTGATTAAGCATTTTCATTTGATCCATGGTTGCGCCCATTTTATGATTCTCCTTCCTCTATAGTTACATTCTCGCCCACCGCTAGTGCAGGATCACTAGTATACATATATATTCTATCAGAATTATCGGATTTTGACGAGGTTATAATGCGATGAAGTTGGCCAGAGACTTCGGGATGGCCGAGCGTGGCGTAGGAATCTGGTAGTTTATCAGGGGTAGGGAGTTGATTTTCGATGAGGCAGAGCTGCTCATTGTCTTGTAGAATTTTGAAGAATTGGTAAGAAGTGTCGTCATTAATAATGTATAATGTGTCATTGGGCTGGAGATTGGCGCGAATGAGGGCAAGATCATCGTTAAACTCATCCGCGACCATAGGAACGTAATGATAACCATAAAGGAAGTGGGTGATACCGCCGACGATCATGATGCCCATAAAGATACCAATAGGAAAGACGGCGCTAACACGGGCGTAAGGGTTATCCGGGAAGAGATGATACCACTTATCGAGGATGTATCGGAGGCCATGCGCAATGAGGATGGCGAGCGGGAGAAGAATAAGGATAGCAGATTCGGGATTGAGCCCGGCGAGGAAAATAGTGAAGACAATGAGGCAGCTAGCGATGGAATTGCGCGAGGCGAAGAAACCTTTGGTAGTAGAGAGTAAACCAATGACGGCTAGTGCGATAGAGGCAAGACCAACGAAAGGAGAGAGGAATTGGCTCTCCAGTGTAGTATTCCAAGAAAAGAGCGGCAAGAAAGCGACTTTAATGTTCTCGATGAATTGACTAAAACTAAGGCCAGGAGACCAGAGGAGCTCGGAGATAATACTAGGATTGACGAAGGCGGCGACAACGAGGGCGGCCAAGCCAAGTAAAATAATAAAAAGGGTAAGAACTAGCGGGACGGTAGGTAGAGTTTTGATAGTAAAGCGGAGATGAGGGTGAATGAGGGCGAAGAGGACGATAAAGGCGGCAAGATAGATAAGATGTGGCGTAAAAATAGAGGCGAGGAGCGCAAAGGCAAAAATGAAGCAATATAACGGCTTAGGCTTAGTGACGCCTTGGATTTTAGAGCCGAGCCAGAGCAAAAGTGTAGGCCAGAAGACGAGCATGATCAGAGGTGTGCCGGAGCCAGCTAAAAAGAGGAACGAAGCAGAAAGGACGGCAAGGATGGAGGCGAGTAAAGCAACGTTAGTCTTAAACCAGCGATTAAGAAGCAAAATGAGCAAAAGGCCGAGAAAAACACCGATAATAATACTGGGGAGCTTAACGGAATAAATATTGAGTCCAAAAAGCGTAATAAAAAGTTTTTGCAGGGCGCGGTATGGGAGATCGACGAGGTCGCCGCGGAGGATGGAGTCGGGCTGGAGGGCGTAAGACTGAGCGGCGGACTGCATTTCGGCTTCGGAGAGACCATCCGGAGCGAAGAGCGGTAAGCCAAATAACACTAGAATATAAGCTACCGCTAACAAAAAGAAGCCAATGTGGAACCGATAGTGGTATAAGAATAGCTGTGATAGTGCTGGTTTCTTCACATTACCATTATAACATATTATTTTGTAAATGTGAAAATTATAATTGCAGGTTATTAGTTGTAGGTGCTGCTTTAACAAACATGCTAGAATTTTGGGGCTAGGCAAAAAAGAAAAGTTTTAGTACAATAGTGGTGTCTAGTGTTCGCACAAGCGAATGAAAAATAATGCAGTAATTATAACTAGTGCCATCATGGCCCTCGTTTAAGTAATTACTGCGCGAGGACTAGACCCATGATGGCACTATTTTTAGTGATAATGGGTAACTCGCGCGAAGAAAACGACTATAGATAACGATGGTCGGATGCGCTATTTTTGTTACCTTAATACTAGATTTGGTGTCCTCAGGAATAAATATATTTATTACAAAAGGAGGGCTAAATGCACAACCAAAGAAAATATCAAGGTAAGCTAGGTAGAGGTATATCTAGCAGTAAAGTACATAGTATTCCGATCTTCTGTGCATTAGCCCTACTTTTGCTAGGAATCATATGTATTAATCCGGGATGTGTAAAGGATTTAGGCTTAGGACTAGACTTTAGTAATGATGGTAGCAGTGATGATGATAGTAATGGTTATGGTACTAATAAGGCTTATGCGGCAGATGGTAGCAGTATAGCACGTAGTAGTACAGTTAATCCAAGCTTAAGTATGGTAATAGACAATAATACCACCATGAATCCTACCTATGTAGAACCTGGCGTAGTAGCTTATCGTAGCCATATAGTAAAAGTCAGTGCTTCTGATATTATGAACTACACACTACAACTTACGGCAGCTAGTGGTGCTACTACTACGCTCAATAACGGCAGTACTACCATAGCAGGTACTAGTAGCATAGTAGGCAAAGTGTCAACCTCCCCTTTCCTGCAACAACTAGGCGCAACTTATTCTGGGAGCGTA